>JBEPVW010000022.1:0-28968 GCA_041690775.1 Acidobacteriota bacterium
ACTTATATCAGACATGCATGTCAGCTTTTATGGCGCGACAGAACCTTGCGATCCGCGGCAAGCCGCGAGGTCCTTCACTTCGTTCAGGATGACAGGCTTTTTTGACACTGCCCTCTAATTAATTCAGGCGGCTACCCCAGGTTCGCGCTTCGAATTTGCTCTGGGTGAACTCCGCCATTGATTCGGCCTTTTTTGGAATGGACCAAGCCCTCCCATTCAAACCACAAAACGGCTTGAATAGGCCACCCGCCACCCGCCCGGTTTTGATGGGATGACAGGTTGTTTTTACAGTGACCTCTAATGTCGGCGGTGTTGTATATTTATACATCTGGTTGTATTCTTATACAATTGTCGGTTGGCGGCTGGCCAACAAACTCCCCATGAAGAGCGCACGTCACAACGCGATTCGTACCCTGCTTGGCGCTGGACCTGTGCTTAGCCAGGATGAGCTGCGCCGGAAGCTGCGCCGCCGCGGATTCGACGTTACCCAGGCGACGCTTTCGCGCGACATTCACGATCTACAGCTTTTCAAGGGGCCGAACGGTTATGCGACACCGAACGGCGGGGCTGTCGAGGATGACATGCCTTCCATGGACAATGTATTCGCGGACTTTGGAATTTCGGTACGGCAGGCGATGAATCAACTGGTGGTGCGCACGACGACTGGCGGCGCGCAGCCGGTTGCCGCATCGCTTGACCATGAACATTTGCCCGAGGTGCTGGGCACGATTGCCGGGGACGACACGATTCTGATTATCTGCAAGGACCCGAAACACGCTACGCTTCTGCGCTATCGCCTGGGGAGATTGCTGGAACCATGACCACTACACCCCAAACCGCAATCATCGGAGTGAGCGGCTACGCCGGTGCGGAGCTTGCGCATTTGCTGTTGCATCATCCGCGGCTGCGCGGGCGTGCGCCGATCTTTTTCGGACGTCCTGAAGAAGATGGCGCTGGAGAAACGAAAGCCGCGCGAGTGCGATTGACGGATTTGCATCCGCAGCTCGCGGACAACAACGGCGCAGGCGGCCTGATGATTGAGCCGTTTCGTTGGGAGGCGTTGAAACAGCATGGAGTCGGCGTGGTTTTTCTGGCGACGCCGCATGAGCAGTCTCGTGCATGGGTGCCGCAGTTGCTGGAGCATGGCGTGCGGGTGATCGACCTGAGCGGCGCGTGGCGTCTGGATGAAGATAAAAATCGCGCGGTCTATAAGCTGACCGATGCCGATCCGAAGGCAGCTGCGGCCATCCAGCAGAAGGCTGTGTATGGAATGCCGGAGTTGCACCGCGATGCGATCGCCTCTGCGAAGCTGGTCGCAAACCCCGGCTGCTATTCGACATCGGCGATTCTGGCGCTTGCTCCTTTGATGCGTGAGGGCCTGATCGATCTGCAACGCGGAATTGTTTGCGACGCCAAGTCCGGCGTTTCCGGAGCGGGGAAAACACCCACCGCGAAGACGCACTTTATGAATGCAGCCGACAACCTTTCGGCGTATTCCGTCTTCGGACATCGCCACATGGGCGAGCTGCTGGAACAGCTTGGATTGAAGTCGAGCGAGATTATTTTTACTCCGCATCTGTTGCCAATTCCACGCGGAATTTTTTCCACCGTTTATGTAAGCCTGAAGAAGCCGACCGAGCCGGAAGCGATCGACGCGTGTTATCGGAATTTTTATGCCAGCTCCCCAATGGTGCGCTGGTCGGGCACGCGGCTGCCGGAGATTCAACATTCTGTCCGAACGAATTATTGCGACCTTGGATTTGCGCTGGCGTCAGATAAGCAGCGGCTCATTCTTGTTTCCTGCCTCGACAACCTGCTGAAAGGCGCATCCGGCCAGGCGGTACAGAACATGAATCTTCTTTTTGGCTGGCCGGAGCAGGAGGGACTCGTATGAAATTCGTCGTAAAACTTGGCGGGGCTGCGTTGGAAAATCCAGTGACCCTGGGCGCGACGACCCAGGCGATTGTGGACCTGGTCCGCGACGGCCATCAAGTCGCATTGGTGCATGGCGGCGGGGCGGCGTTGACGCGCACACTGGCGCAGCTGGGCAAGACGAGTGAATTTGTCGCCGGGTTGCGAATTACCGATGCGGAGACGCGCGACGCTGCGCTGATGGTTCTGGCGGGACGGCTGAATAAAGAACTGGTTGCCGCGATCGGCAAGCATGGGCAGGCAGCGGTTGGACTTTCCGGCGGGGACGGCCTGTTGTTTCGCGCACGCAAGAAGCGCACCGCGCCCGATCTTGGATTTGTCGGCGAGATAGCATCTTCCGACCCGCGCTGGCTGCTGGCGGTGTGGCAGATGGGAGCCGTGCCGGTGATCTCCAGCCTGGCGCTTGGTTTCGACGGCCAGTACTACAACATCAACGCCGATGAGATGGCGGCGGCCTGTGCGATGACCTGCCACGCCGACGTGCTGGTTTTTTTAACCGATGTTCCCGGCGTGCGCGGCGCGGATGGCGAAGTGATGCGCTGGCTGACGCTGAAACAGATTCCGGAGTTGACCCGCAGCGCCGTCGTTTCCGGCGGCATGCTGCCCAAACTAAGCGCCTGCCGCGAAGCATTGCTGGGCGGCGTGCAGCGGGTTCGCATTCTGCCGGCGGATGCGGCAAGCCAGTTGCCGGACATCTGCTCGGCACGGACACCTGAAGGCACGGAGGTAATGGTGGCATGAAGTTTAAAGATCTTCGCGCTGCGGAGGCGCAGTTGCTCGTCAATACGTATGAGCGTCATCCAATTTGCTTCGTTCGCGGGGAAGGCGTGCATCTGTTCGATGAGAACGACACAGCCTATCTCGACATGTTGAGCGGAATCGGTGTCAACGCGCTGGGTTATGGCGATCCTGCAGTGCTGGCTGCCATAGAGGAGCAGAGCCGCAAGCTGCTGCATGTCTCGAATCTTTTTTTCCATGAGGGCCAGGCGGAACTGGCGATACGCCTGACTGAGATAACGGGACTCGACCGCGCATTTTTCTGCAACAGCGGCACGGAAGCGTGGGAGGCTGCGCTGAAGCTGGCGCGCGCGTATGCAACGCTGCGCCGGTCGGAAGGACAAAATGCGGGAACGAAAATTCTTGCGATGGAGCACAGCTTCCACGGGCGCTCCATGGGCGCTGTTTCGACGACGCATAAAGTGAAGTACCGCGAGCCGTTTGAGCCGCTGACACCGGGAGTGGAGTTTGTCCGCTTCAACGACGTCGCCGACCTTGAGGCAAAATTTTCGGACGACGTCTGCGCGGTTTGCGTGGAGGCGGTACAGGGCGAAGGCGGCATCCGTCCGATCTCGCAGGAATTTTTCTCCGCAGCGCGGCGCCTGACCAACCGGACCGGGGCACTGCTGCTGGCTGACGAGATTCAGTCCGGCGTGGGCCGCACCGGCAAATGGTGCGCGTATCAGCATTACGACATTCTGCCGGATGTGACCACGCTGGCCAAGCCGCTGGGCGGGGGAATCCCCATCGGAGCCATGCTGTGCACGGAAAAGGCCGCGCGCGCATTTGTGCCGGGCATGCATGGAACCACGTTCGGCGGCGGGCCGTTGGCTTGCGCCGTGGCTATCGCGGTGATCGACACCATCCGCCGCGATGGACTGCTGGCGCACGTGCAGGAGACTGGGAAATATTTCATTCAACAATTGAAGGCGCTGGCCACTCGTCATCCTTCAATTGTCGATGTTCGTGGGATGGGATTGATGCTGGGCGTGGAACTTTCAAGCGCCGAGGCGGCAAAGCATGTCGTTGTTGGGATGATGGAGCGCCACATCCTGATCAACCGCACCGACGAGACTGTGCTTCGCTTTCTGCCGCCGTATGTGATCGAGCGCCAGCACGTTGACCAGGCCGTACAGATGCTGGATGAAATTCTTTCCAACGCTGCTACGACTGCGGTAGCCGCCAACATCACTCCATCAACCGTGGCCCAGGGAGCACGTGGATGACGACAAAAACTTATGCGTTGCAATCGCCTGCATCAGGTCTGGCTAATTCCGGGCGGGCTAATTCTCTGGTGGGGCGCGATCTGTGCTCCATCCGAGACTTGAGCGTGACGGATGTTCGGCTGATCCTGGACACGGCACGCGCGGTAAAGGCGCGGCCGGAGCTGTATCGCCACGCGCTCGATGCCAAGCAGTTGGTGATGTTCTTCGAGAAGGATTCCTTGCGTACCCGGCTGACTTTTGAAACGGGAATCAATACCCTCGGCGGCTCGGCAATTTTCATCGACCAGACGGCGTCGCGCCTGGGTGCGCGGGAGACGCTTGCCGATGTGGCGCATAATCTGGAACGCTGGGTAGACGTAATCGTGCTGCGCACGTATGCGCACGCGACCATCACCGGCATGGCGGAGTATGCGCGCGTACCCGTGGTGAACGCGCTGAGCGACATCGAACATCCGTGCCAGGCACTGACGGATATTTTCACGCTGGAGGAACACTTCGGCGATCTTCGCGGATTGAATATCGCTTATGTCGGCGACGGCAACAATGTGGCGCATTCACTGCTGCTGGCTGCGGTACTGATGGGCGCAAATATTACGCTGGCATCGCCGGAGGGCTACGGCCCCAAAGCGGAGTTCCTGGCAGCGGCCGAGCAACTTGCCGCGAATGCGGTTGCGCCGGGAACAGTGAAGTGTGTCCGCGATCCTCGGGCAGCTGTTGCGGGCGCGGATGCCGTCTATACCGACGCGTGGACCAGCATGGGGCAGGAGCAGGAAGCGGAGGTTCGCCAGACAACGTTTCAGCCCTACCAGGTGAACCGCGAACTGATGTCGCTGGCCGCGCCGCATGCCGTGTTTATGCATTGCCTGCCCGCGCACCGGGGAGAAGAAGTGACGGATGAGGTGATCGACAGCGCACAGTCTGTCGTGTTCGACCAGGCGGAAAATCGGATGCATGTGCAGAAGGCGATTTTGCTGCTGCTGCTCGATGCCGCCCAGCCCGCGCCGGCAACGGAGTCGCGACGCCGAGGCGTTCGTTCCTTTCCGCCGGGCTCGCAGAAGCCTTCCACGCTGCCCACCTATTAAGCAGAAAAATCAAGGAGTTTTTTATGGCGAAAAAAGTTGTTCTGGCATATTCGGGCGGTCTCGACACGTCCATCATCATCCCTTGGCTGAATGAAAACTATGGCATGGACGTGATCGCGATGATTGCCGATGTGGGCCAGGGAGAAGATCTGGACGCAGTCGTCAAGAAGGCCTATGCCACCGGCGCGAAGAAGGCTGTGGTGCTGGACCTGCGCGAGGAATTTCTACGCGACTACGTGTTCCCGACTGTCCGCGCGGGCGCGGTGTACGAAGACAAATATTTGCTGGGCACTTCGATGGCGCGGCCTGTCATCGCCAAGCACCAGGTGGAAGTCGCGTTGGCCGAAGGGGCCGATGCACTGGCCCACGGCTGCACGGGAAAAGGCAACGACCAGGTACGCTTCGAGCACGCATTCCAGGCCATCGCGCCGGAGCTGAAAATCATCGCTCCGTGGCGCGAGTGGGATTTGAAATCGCGCGAAGACTGCCTGGATTACGCCGAAGCGCATGGGATTCAAGTGGAGGCGAGCCGCACGAAGATCCATTCGCGCGACCGTAACTTGTGGCACATCAGCCATGAAGGCGGCGAGTTGGAAGATGCCGGGAATGCGCCGCTCGACAGCACCTGGACATGGACTCGCTCTCCACAGGCGGCGCCGGACCGTACTGAAACGGTGGAGATTGGCTTCGAGAGAGGAACGCCTGTTTCTGTCAACGGACAGCGTCTCGATCCGGTGCAACTGGTCGAACTGCTGAATGAAATTGCCGCGCGAAATGCTGTGGGACGCATCGACCTGGTGGAGAATCGCTTTGTCGGAATCAAGAGCCGCGGCATCTATGAAACGCCGGGCGGCACACTGATCGTTACCGCGCATCGCGAGCTGGAGGCGATGACGCTGGAGCGCGAAGTGAAGCACTACAAGCAGCAGATCGCGCTGAAATATGCGGAGCTGGTTTATTACGGCCTGTGGTTTACGCCTCTGCGGGAAGCCCTCGATGGTTTTGTCGAAAACACGCAGCAGAACGTTACCGGCACCGTGAAGCTGGCCCTTTATAAGGGCAACGTCAGCATTGCGGGACGCCATAGCGAATTTGCTCTTTATTCCGCGGAGCTATCGTCGTTCACCATGGGCGCGAGTTACGACCAGAAAGATGCTGCGGGCTTCATCCAAATACTTGGCCTGCCGGCGCGCACGCTCTTTCATCTGAAGAAGGCGCAGTCGAAGAAGCATCAGGAGACGGTTCGGTGAAAATGTGGTCCGGCAGATTTCGTGAGCCGCTTGATCCCGTCTTCGACGGCTGGCAGCGTTCGCTGCGTTTTGACTGGCGACTGCTTCCCTATGAAGTGGCCGCCAGCAAAGCGCATGCGTTGGCGCTGGCGCAGCTGGACGTGTTGACGGCGGATGAGCTGCTGTCGATTCGCGGCGGGCTGGATCATATCCTTGCGCAATTTGAGGCGCAATTTGAGGCGCAATTTGAGGCGCAGTTTGATGCCGCAGCAAGTTCGCAGATTCGCAATCATCCGATGGCTAGCCATCCGGATGCTGAGGACATTCACCACTTTGTCGAACTTGAACTGAAATTGTCGATTGGAAATACGGCGCTGAAGCTGCACACCGGACGCAGCCGCAATGAGCAGATTGCGACCGATCTGCGGCTGTACGTGCGCGATGCCATTGGCACGCTTATAGACGATCTGCAGTTGTGGAAGCAGGCTTTTCTTGCGCAGGCTCGCAGCGCGGGCAATGCGGCCATGCCTGCCTACACGCACCTGCAGCGCGCGGAGCCAGTGCTGGTCGCACACTGGATGCTGGCGTATGTCGCGATGCTCGAACGGGACAGCACGCGGCTGGAAGACTGCGCGCTGCGCGCGAACTTCTGCCCGCTCGGGTCGGGTGCCGTTGCCGGAGCAACGCTGCCTTTGGACCGTGCGCTGATTGCCGCTGAACTGGCATTTGATGCGCCAACCGCGAACAGTATGGACGCTACCAGTGACCGCGATTTTGTGCTGGAGTTTCTGCAGGCGCTGGCGCAGATTGCGCTGCACATCAGCCGCTTTGCGGAGGAGATCACGCTATACGCTACGGCGGAGTTCGGCTTTGTCGATCTGCCGGAGGCGTTCTCGACTGGATCGAGCGCCATGCCGCAGAAGAAAAATCCCGATCTGACTGAGCTGGCGCGCTCGAAGGCTGGACGCATTATTGCCGCGTCGCACACGGTGGAGCTGCAACTGAAAGGACTGCCTCTGGCCTACAACAAGGACATGCAGGAAACGCAGGAAGCGCTGTTTTCCGCGACGGAAGAAACTCATGCGTTGCTTTCGCTGCTGGGGCGCTTTACGCACGCGCTGAACTTTCGCACTGAGCGCATGCGTGCAGCGTGCACCAGTGGCTTTCTGAATGCCATGGCGGCGGCTACGTATCTGGTCCACAAAGGCGTCGCCTTCCGCACTGCTCATGAAATTATAGGCAACGCGGTACGTCATTGTCTCGGCAAAGGGTGCGAGTTGGACGGATTGACTCTGGACGAACTGCGCGAATTCAGCCCCGCGTTTGAGCAGGATTTTTTTGCCGCCATCACGCTTGAAGCGACGCTTGACTGCCATGATGTTCCCGGCGGCACTGCACGCGATCGCGTCCGGGAGAGCCTGGCGTTGGCTGAAGCTCAGTGCGCTCCAGTGGGACCTGAGAAAGCGGCGAGAGAGGTGAACCATGCGGGTGCGTAAGGCCCGTTTGCCCGATGCGGACGCGATCCATACCTTGATCCGCAGCCTGTCGTTCGACGGCACGCTGCTGCCGCGCAACTCCGCGGAAATTTATGAGAACATCCGCGATTTCACGGTAGCGGAGACGGACGAGGGAGCATTTCTCGGCTGCGGAGCGCTGCATCTTTATGGACCGCATCTGGCGGAGATCCGCTCCATCGCGGTAGATAAAAAGTCGAAGAAGCAAGGTGCAGGCGGACGTCTCGTGGAAGCGCTGGTCGCTGAAGCGGAGAGCCACAAGGTTCCCTGCGTCTGCCTGTTCACACGTATTCCAGAATTTTTTCTGCGATTTGGATTTGTGGAAGTCGGACGTACCGCGTTGCCGGACAAAATCTACAAGGACTGCGCCAACTGCCCACGGCTCTATGCCTGCGATGAGGTTGCGATGGCGCGCGGCGTGCTGCCTGATACTGCGATCCTGGGGCCGGCGCAGGTGGAAGAGCGTTTGGTTCCGTTGCAGGTTTAATGCTTGATTCAGGAAATATATATTGTCAGCGGGGGAAACGCGAGGTCCTTCGCTTCGCTCAGAATGACAAACTTTTGTTGCTTGAACGACACCAACTATCGGCTATTTGTTTCCGCATTCACCACGCATGGTAGAAACCATTTCGTTCGGCCAGCTCCACGTCTACGCCGAAAAGTTCGCGCAAGCGGGATGCTGTCAAGAGCTCGCTCTTCGTTCCATCGGCGGCGATGCGGCCGTGGCGCATCAGGACTACGCGCTCTATCTCCGGAAGAATGTCGGAGAGTTGATGGGTCACCAGCAGGATGCCGGTTCCCTGTTGCGCCAGCCGCTGCAGAGTGTGCCGCAGTTCCCACTGCGCAGCCAGGTCGAGTGTGTTGCTGGGCTCATCGAGCAGAAGGATTTGCGGACGATGCACCAGCGCGCGGCCAATCAGAATGCGCTTGGTCTCCCCGGCGGACATGTGCCCGACCGATTTGTTGCGAAGGTGTTCGACCTCCAACAGATGGAGGACTTCATCCGCGCGCTCGACCATCTGCGGAGTTACGTGGAGATTGGGCCACAGAGTGGAGCTCGAAAAAAATCCGGAGATCACGGCGTCGCGTCCGGAGGTGTATGGGGTCCGCTCGCCGGGAAGCTCGGCGGCAACGACTCCGAGATGACGGCGCAATTCGGTCAGGTCCCAGCGCTCGCGGCCAAAAATCCGCAGGTGCGATTCTTCCCAGACGATCGGGTAACGCTGGCAGGTCAGAGTCTGGATCAGCGTCGATTTTCCGCAGCCGTTGGGTCCGAGAATTGCGATGTGCTCCTGCGGTCCGATGCGCAGCGAGATGTCGTGCAGCACGATCGCGTCGCCGCGCGCGACGGAAATATTTCTCATTTCGATAAATGCCGGTGAATCCAGTTCCATCCCCATTTATAAAAGGATAATGGCAATGCCCGACGAATCCTCTCAGCAAGCAACGCAACCGCACTCTTTTTCCTTCTCCCATACGCCGGCCGGGTTTCGATTCGGCGCGGTACGTGCTGGAATCAAGCCCAGCGGCAAGCCGGATTTCGCCTGTGCGTTGGCGATTGAGGGAACCACGGCCGCCGCCATGTTTACCAGCAACCGGATGGTGGCCGCCCCGGTGATTGTGGGCCGTGAACATCTGCAGCAGTCCGGCGGCGTAGTGCGCTTTGTCGCGGTGAACGCGGGCAATGCGAACTGCGCGACCGGGGAGCCGGGCCTTGCAGCGTGCCGCAGTGTTTGTGCGGCGGCGGCGAAGCAGTTCGGCTGCGCGGAGCAGGAGGTCTTTCCTTCCTCCACCGGCATCATCGGCGTGCCGCTGGCGGCAGAGAAACTGGTCGCCGCACTGCCGAAGATTGCGGACCATCTGGGAAAATCTCCGGAACATCTACAGCAATTTGCGGAAGCGATTCTGACCACTGACACGCGGTCGAAAATCGCGAGCGCTACTCTCGCCGTCCATGGCAAGCCGGTAAATATTTTCGGCGTGGCCAAGGGGGCGGGCATGATTGCGCCGCAACTGGTGCCCCACGCGACGATGCTTGTCTACATTTTTACGGATGCGAAAATTGCTGCCGACGATCTGAAAACACTTCTGGAGCAGGCGGTCGAGACGAGCTTCAACTGCATTTCCATCGATGGCGATACTTCGACGAACGATACCGTGCTGCTGCTGGCGAGCGGCGCGAGTGGCGTGGCTGTCTCGGACTGGACGCCCGAGGTCGAAGCGCCATCTTTCGCGGAGGCTCTCGGTATCGTCTGCGCCTCCCTGGCGCGGCAGATCGTTGAGGACGGCGAGGGTGCCGAACATCTGATTGAGCTCGACGTCGAAGGCGCTGCAACTGTTGCCGACGCAAAGCGCGTCGCCCGCAGCATCGCGAATTCTCCGCTGGTGAAAACGGCGTTTGCGGGGTGCGATCCCAACTGGGGGCGTATTCTAGCGGCGACCGGGTATTCCGGGGTGGCCATCGATCCGTACAAGGTTTCCGTCGAGATTGGTGGCCTGCCGGTCTGCCGCAATGGGCAAATCGCGCCTGACTTTCATAAGGACAGCGTCCACGCGGCGATGCTGGAACGAACGGTAAAGGTTGTGGTGAATCTTGGGATGGGAAGTGAGACTTGTCGCTTTCTTGCCTGCGACCTTACGGCGGAGTACGTTCGCGTGAATGCGGAGTATTCGACGTAATATCTTTTACCTATCGAGGCATACTTCCCAGGTCTCAAAAGCGAGACCTGGGGCACCCCGTAAAACGCGAGATCCTTCGCTCAGGACGACAAACTTTCCAGCTTGGCGCAGAGAAACCCAGATTCATCGCTGCACAACTGGTGCAGAGAGGCGGAAGCATAACAAAGAAGCGCGTTTGGATGGGGTCTGCACCGGGATATCAACAGGGTCTTGCACATCGATGTTGAAAACGGCAGAAGAACCGGCGGCGACCCTGTCTCAAGCTGGGAATGCGGGCCTCAAATGCGCAAATTCAACGATTCACTGCGATACAATATCTAGGCGAGGAAGAAGCGGAAAATGGCAACCAAAGTGAAGGAACCTGTCGCCACTGTGGCGGCCAACTCGAACAGCGCCAGCAACGGCAGCGCGAACGGCGGGAACCCGCTGATCAGCAATGAAAAGCTGAAGCAGATCTACAGCACGATGCTGAAATGCCGTCTTTTTGAAGAGCGGGCGCGCATCCTGAAGAAGCAGGCCCGGTTCAAAGGAAATTACTATGCAGCGGTCGGTCAGGAAGCCGCAGCCGTGGGCGCGGGCATCGATCTTCGACCTGAGGACGCGGTCGCTCCTTCGCATCGCGATTTCATTCTTAATTTTATCAAAGGCGTTCCGCTGACGGCGATGTTCTCGCAGCTTTATGGCCGCAGCACCAGCCCGGACAAGGGACGCTCCGCCCCGGCGCACGGCGGATATGCGCCGCTGAACATCATCACGCCAGCTTCGACCATTGCCGCGCAACTGAATATTGGCACCGGCATTGCGATGGCTAACCAGATGAAGAAGAACGACAACGTGGTCGTGGCGTTTTCCGGAGAAGGCTCGACGTCGCTCGGCTTCTGGCATGAGGCGCTGAATTTTGCCGGAGTTCGCAATCTTCCAATCGTCTACGTATGCCAGAACAATCTGTGGGCGGAGTCGGTTTCGGTGAAGCTGCAGACCAAGGTGGACGACATCAGCCTGAAGGCAATCGGCTATGGATTTCCCGGCATCACGGTGGACGGAAACGATGCAGTCGCGATGTACCGGGTGGCGCAGGAAGCAATCTCCCGCGCACGCGCCGGCGGAGGACCGACGCTGATTGAAGCGAAGACGTATCGGTGGTACGGCCATTCGGAAATCGATCCGGCCAAGTACCGCACGGCGGAAGAAGTGGAAGAGTGGAAGGCGAAGGATCCGATTGCCGCGATGGAGCGCTATCTGACCGGGAAGAATCTATTTCCCGCCGATTGGAAGCAGCAGATCAGCGATGAATTTGCGAAGGAGCTGGATGCCGCCATCGAGGTTGCTGAGAAAGCTCCGCAGCCGGAGCCGATTGAGTGCCTGGATTATCTTTACTCCTTCGACATCCGCGACCGTGAGCTGAATCGCAAGACCTACTCACCGCAGTTCTAAAAAAACTTAATCATTCGAGACGAAAAAAATATGTCGGTCAGTTACCTGGATGCGATCAATTCTGCGCTGAATGAAGAGATGCGGCGCGATCCCAATGTTTTTATTATTGGGGAAGATGTCGGCGTAATGGGCGGTGCTTTCGGCGTCACCAAGGGGATGTTTGAAGAGTTCGGCCCGGACCGCGTCATCGATTCTCCGCTGGCTGAAGGCATCATCGTCAGCGCCGCCATTGGCGCTGCGATGGCAGGATTGCGGCCCGTGCCGGAGATCCAGTTTGTCGACTTTATTACCCCCGCGATGGATGCGATTACGCAACAGGCGGCCAAGTTGCGGTATCGTTCCGGCGGCACGCAGACCTGCCCTTTGACCCTGCGCGTCTGCTACGGCGGAGGTACTGGCGGCGGCCTGTATCACAGTCAGACAAATACCACCTGGTTCGCGCATGAACCTGGGCTGATCGTCGTCGCGCCTGCAACCGCGAGCGATGCCAAGGGAATGCTGAAGGCGAGCATTCGGCAGGACGATCCGGTTATTTATTTTGAGCACAAGAAGCTGTATCGCCTTCCTGCGATCAAAGAAGATTTGCCTGACGGCGATGATTTCCTCGCCGACCTGTTCCATTGCGCGGTGCGGCGGCCCGGCAAGGATGCCACGATCGTCACTTATGGCTACATGCTGCAACTTGCGCTGCAGGCTGCGGAGAAGGTTGCGGAGGAGAGCGGTGCGAGTGTCGAGGTGATCGATCTGCGGGTGCTGAATCCGCTGGATCACGACACGATTCTCGAGTCCGTATCGAGGACCGGGCGGCTTTGCATTGTGCAGGAAGATCATCGCACGCTCGGCATCGGCTCCGAGATTGCCGCGACGGTTGCCGAGCAGGCGTTTGACTGCCTGGATGCGCCGATTGTGCGCGTTTCAGCGCCGGATATTCCGGCGATTCCTGCCGCCGAACCGCTGGAGCAGTTCTATATGCCGAACGTCGGCAAGGTGGTGGATGCATTGCACCGCGTGCTGCAATATTAAGTACTCTGACCGGGTGAGCAATGCGCTCACCCAGGTCTCAAAAGCGAGACCTGGGGCACCCGGCCTAAATACTGAGATCCTTCGCTTCGCTCAGGATGACAATTCTTCTCAATTTCGCATCGATACTCTGTAGACCCTCGATACTCCGCAGAGAAGGATCGTCATCCGATTGAAATCTCCACGCGTCACACGCCGGGACCTGATCCGTCGAGTTGGAGCCTCCGCTGCTGCCGGGCTGGCGATGGGACTCCCCGGAATGGGCCAAACGCAGGCGACACCGCAGCAACAGCCCACTGCCCCGCCGACAGAAGAGAAGACACCGAAGCCTGAAGGCGAAGTCGCCAAGAAATATCCTCATCCGCCGGGAAAATTCATCAATCGTCCGATGACCCAAATTTCGACGGTGATGGATCTGCTGCTGGACGATATGGAGGGCCGCGGCGTTGCCTATTTTTACGAGCAGGCCCATCCGACGACTGGACTGGTGCGCGATCATGCCCCGGCTGTGGGCTTGTCCGACAGCCGGGTTGCCAGCATTGCGGCGACTGGTTTCGGGCTGAGCGCTCTCTGCATTGCGGCGCATCGAAAATTTATGCCGTCTTCAATCTGCGAACAGCGGGTGGAGACTACGCTTGCCTTCCTGCTGGAACAATGTCCGCATGTGCACGGATTCCTTTATCACTTTCTGGATATCGAGAGCGGCGAGCGCCTTTTCGGATCGGAGCTGTCTTCGATCGACACTTCCCTGCTGCTCTCCGGCATTCTGTTGTGCCGACAATTTTTCGATGGAAATCTTCGCATCAAGGCCTTAGCGACCACGCTGTACGAACGCGTCGATTGGCAATGGATGCTGAATGGCAGCGACACACTGTCGATGGGATGGCTGCCGGAGTCGGGATTTATTAGTTACCGGTGGGATGTTTACGCCGAGATGCTGACCATGCTGTTGATGGCGATCGGCGCTCCGCGCAATGCGATTCCGGCGACGGCCTGGAACGCAGTGCATCGGCCCATCATCGAATTCGGCGGCATCAACTACATTAGCGGCGTGGCGCCACTTTTCATCCACCAGTATGCGCATGCGTGGTGCGACTTCCGCGATATGCGCGACCAGCATGCAAATTATTTCATCAACTCCATTGCAGCAACGCGCGCGCACCAGCTTTTTTGCCTGACGCTTGGCCGCCAGTTTCCGTGGATCGATCAGAACGTTTGGGGTATCACCGCGTCTGAGTCCCCCACGGGTTATCGCGTGTGGGGCGGGCCGCCGGAGTTTGGCGAGATCGATGGGACCATCGTTCCCTGTGCGGCCGGCGGGTCGCTAGTTTTCCTTCCTGCGGAGTGTGCCCATGTGCTGCTGTCGATCCGGCAGAAATATGGCGAGAAGGCCTGGACCCGATATGGATTTATCGACGCATTCCAGCCACAAAACGACTGGTATGCGGAGGATCAGCTGGGCATCGATTTAGGGATCACTGTGATGATGGCGGAGAACCTGCGGACCGGCTTTGCGTGGAACTACTTCATGCGCAACACGGAAATTACCAACGCGATGCAGATGGTTGGATTTCAGCCGGACGAAAATCCTATCTACGCGTTCTGATTGGGCATTCCGATCGGACGAAGAAAGCCCAGGTCTGAGAAGCGAGACCTGGGGCACCCGGGTGGTTTTCTCTAGCTACCAATCAGCCAGACGGCGGGCAGTCCATTCAGGACTTCGCCGGCATTCATCCGCACGATTCCATTTTCATTCTTCACCTGCACGGCGGCTCCCGTAAGGACATTGGTAAATTGCATATCGCGTGCGGCGGGGGGGACCTCGATGAAAGTTTGCTGCAAGCGCTGTTTCAGATCTCCCAGAGAATCTGGCGCAGAGAGCATTGATGCGAACCAGCGCGCGGCTACCGTCAGCAGAACCTTGCCTTGATATTCGCGCGCGAATGCAACCAGGTGTTCCGCACCCGGGCCTTTCACTTGCGAAGCGCGATACTTTCCGCGAGCGAGAAGTTCAGGTTCTCTCGCGCGCAGACCTAGTCCCTGCGCGATGTACAGCAGCTTGAGATCGCCGGTCCACCATTCTCGGCACAGGTCCGCGACTACGCGAGCACGCTGCTCGACGGTGGTGCCAGGAGCGGCGATGCGAGCCGTCAATCCCTGCAGGCGCTGCTGGCGAGTCGCGTAATTGACTGGGCGGCGGTTATCGGGATCGACCAGGTTGAGGTCCCACAGTTCGCCGCCCTGATAGGTATCGACGACGCCGGGACTCCCCAGCTTTACCGCGATTTGCGAGACCGATCCCCAGGCGGCGAGCGCGGCTACACGCTCCGCAAAGGGGACGAACGATGCAAGAAATTCGGCGGCAGAGGGTCCACGCAAAGTCTGCTCGACGAATTTTTCTACGGCGGCATCGTAGTCGTTCGAGGGATTGATCCAACTGGTGTGGACCTTGGCCTCTTTCAGCGCCTTGTTCATGAACGCCTTCATCCGGCTCACGATGTCGTCATCGACCGCAGTCTGACGTGGCGGCCACATGCCCAGCAGGTTCTGATAATACAAATATTCGTCGGCGCGATCGGGCGCGGTCAGACCGTTCGCCTCGGTCCTGGCGGCTTCATTGATGCCGGCCCATTGCAGCAGTTTCGATTTCCACTCCTCCAGCATTTCCGTCAAGACATGGATGCGCATACGGGCGTCTTCGCCGTGCTTGGTATCGTGCGTTGAGGTGGTGAGCATCGCATCCGGCCAGCGCTCCATGCGATGCAGGTTTGCATCGTGGAACTCCTGCGGCGTGGTCGCTCTGCGTCCCGAGCCGCTGCCTACCTCATTCAACGATGCGAGCGGGCTGTAGCGGTAGAACACTGTATCTTCCATGCCTTTTGCCTGCACGGGACTGGTGTATTGCTGAAACTTCATCGCAAAGCGCAGCCGCTGCGCGAACGCGTCGCCTGCCTCGCCCGGCTGGCGCACAGGACAAATATGAATCCGGATGAACTCGAAGATGGAGGACTCCAGGGTGGGATTGCGCCGCCGTGCCTGGCCGATCGCTTCGTTGATCGCCATCTCATCGCTGGGACTGAATCCCCGCTCCGAAATATATGTGCGATAGACCGGGAAGCAGGCGACCACTTCACGCAATGCCTCCTGCAAACTGTCGAGCGTGAAGTCGCGGCTGCGCCGGTTCCGTTCGGAAAGTCGGTTCAGCTCGTGCGCCAGCACGTTCAGCTCGCTTGCCATGGAGGTCGCGGTGATCAGGCGCTTGGCGTTGTAGACGACATCCCGTTCCGGCCGCCTGCGACCGCAGAAGGCTCGATAGATCAAATCGATTTCTGAAAGATTTTTTTCCTCGACCCAAAGGCCATTGAGAAGCGCGAGGTACGCATAGCCGGTTGACCCTTCCACGGGCCACTCCGCGTTCAACCATTCCTGCCGCGCGAGAATTTTCTCCACAACCAGATAGAGTGGTTGCGCCACATGCACCGTAGCAGCGCGAAATTGTAACAAATACTGTTGCGGATCAAGCAGTCCATCGATGTGGTCCAGCCGCACGCCGTCGATCGAACCCTGCTCCGCCAATTCGATCAGCTTTGCATGGGCAGTGTGGAACAGCGGCTCGTACTCCATCCGCAATCCGATCAGATCGTTGATATCGAAGAAGCGGCGATAGTTGATTTCCTGCATGGCCGTGCGCCAATAAGACAAGCGGTACGGCTGTTGTTCCAGCAGCGTATGCAGCAGGTCAAAGGATTGTGGCTGACCGGGATGGCCATTAAATTCCGCGATGACTCCATCCAGGTGCTCTCGCAGGGCCGGGCTTTCCTCGATAACTTTAACCAGCCGGTGCATGGCGATATTGGTTTCGCGCTCGCGCTCGATGCGCGCTTCCGTGCCTGCCTGCCGATACCCTGGAATATGGTCGAGGTGGAATAGAATGCTCTCGAATTCCTGCCGCACCGAAGGCTCAATATTTGCGTGGTCCGCTGAACCTTCCCACCGATGCCGAAGAAGAAATTTCATCTGCCGCGGATTCAGCGGCAGGTTCAGATCGCAGTAGAGCAGGCGAAACTCGCGGTCGTGATATTCGACGCGCAGTTCGCCGGACTCTAACACATCACCGTATTGCTTACCGAGAATCGCCAGCAGCACTTTGCCGTGCAGATTGGAATTTGCCGGATACCAGTCAATGTCGAAGTACTCTGAAACCGGGGAGGACGGGCCATTCGCCAGAACATTGCGCCACCATAGATTCCACTGCGGATGGGCGCTCATGTGGTTGGGAACGAAGTCGATAATCAGCCCCATTCCACTTTTGTGCAAAGTTTCGACGAGGGAATTGAACGACTGTTCGCCGCCAAATTCCGGACTGATTCGCGAGAAATCGCAGGTATCATAGCCGCTGAGACTGCCCGGGCGGGCTTCGAAGACGGGCGACGCATAGATATGGCTGACGCCGAGATCGTGGAGATATGGCACGAGCGCCTCGGCATCGGCGAAGCGAAAGTCCTTCGTAAATTGCAGACGATAGGTCGCGCTTACTCTTCGTCTCTCGTTCATTCTTTTCCGCTTCCCTGGTCGAAGATTAGATCTCCGCTGGCAAACAATACTGCCCCGGCGCGCTTGAATTTCAATCCGCCTGTACCGGGCTCCAACACGATTGGTTCCGGGTTGGCCATGTACGGATGTTCCTCGCTGCTCGTAACTCGCTTCATCTCTTTCCAATCTGCATCGTCCGCACTGGTCGGACCTTCCACCGCCGCCACGGCAGAGAATCTACCCTTAGCAGACTGCCAATCCAGCACAATAATTTTGTCGTTCAGCGCACGGCTGAAATTGAACACTGCCCTCTGCAATAGAAGCTTGCGGACACGTAAAAGTATCTGATACCAAAGCACACACCCGGCATGTTCCGGAGTTTGGCGCAGGCTCCAGTCCAGCTTGCTTCGCAAAAATGTTTCTCCGGCTTGTGGATCGGGGATACTCTCACGGCGCGACTCATCGGCAAACGCGGCAAAATGCTCGAATTCTTTGCGGCGGCCTTCTGTCACCAGACGGCCAAGCTCTTCATTGTGGTCAGTAAAAAACAAAAATGGTTCGGGTGCGGCCCATTCCTGGCCCATGAAGATCAGCGGGACCTCCGGCGCAAGCAATAAAAGCGCGCTGGCTGCATAGAGAGCGTCGCGAGAAATTTGCGTAGACAACCGTTCTCCAAATGCGCGGTTGCCTATCTGGTCGTGGTTCTGGATGCAGAACAGGCGCGATTCGAGGCTCAAACCGTCGGGGATGGTGCCGCGGGGGTGGCCTTCATGACGGGAAAATTGTCCGGTGAAAGACCAGCCATCCTGAATGGTTTTCGCGATGTTAGCGGCGGTTCCATCGTAGTCCTGATAGTAGCAGTCGCTGTCGCCGGCGAGACGGTGCCGGATGTGGTGATGGAAATCATCAGACCATACGACGTCGAAGCCGTGGCCACCCTGTTCCACCGGCAAAAGAATTTTGCGTTCATTGCGATAATCTTCGGCGGCGAGAAAAATCTGCTTTCCGAGATCGTGCGCAGCGCCGTGTACACGCTCCGTGAGCTCAGTCAAAAAGTGCGGCTTGCTGTCATCGAGAATGGCGAATGTGGCATCGGCGCGCAATCCGTCGATGTGATAGTCGTAAATCCACGCGAGGGCGCTCTCAATAAAATAGTTGCGGACCTTTTCTCTCTCCTCGCCGTCGAAATTCAACCCATCGCCCCAGGGTGTCTTATGCTTGCCGGAATAAAACCGCGGCGCAAATACGGAGTGATACGCGCCATCCGGGCCGAGGTGGTTGTAGACCACGTCGAGGCACACCGCGATTCCACGCGCGTGGGCCTCGCGTACCAGTCGGCGCAGATCGTCCGGCTGCCCGTAGCTGCTCTCCGGAGCATAGAGAGAAACTCCGTCATAGCCCCAGTTGTGTTCTCCGGGGAATTCCGCGATCGGCATCAGCTCGATCACGTTGATGCCGAGCTGCTGCAGCGAGTCGAGCTTATCGATCACGGCAAGAAATGTTCCGTCAGGAGTGAACGTCCCGACATGCAGTTCATAGATGACGAGGTTTCGCAACGGCGGCGGTTTGAAATCGTCTCCAGCCCATGAAAAATCGCTGGGCCCGATGACCTGCGACGGGCCATGGACGCCGAGCGGCTGGTAACGGGATGCAGGATCGGGATACGGGCCGGCACCATCGATTTTGAACCAGTAGCAGGCGCCCGGACCTACGCCCTGAACATGCACCTGATACATTCCGTTCGGCTGGTATTCCATTGGAATTACGTCGGGCGATGCATGGCCTTCGAGAACCAGCTCGACCTTCGCTTCAGGCTTTGCCCACAAGCGAAACAGGCAGCCGTCTTTGTCCAGCAGCGGACCGAAAGTTCCGCCGCGCGGTTGAATGCTTTGAGGTTGGATGGGATTGGAAATGGCATTCACCTCCGCAGTTTCTCGTCGAGATGCAGAGCGGCGCTTATCAGTCCCAGATGCGTGAATGCCTGCGGGAAGTTGCCGAGCGCGCCGCCGGTGGAGCTGATCTCCTCCGAGTACAGTCCGAGGTGGTTCCCATAGGTCAGCATTTTTTCGAAAATGAATCGCGCATCGTCCAGGCATTCCGCGCGAGCCAGCGCATCCACCAGCCAGAAGGTGCACATGCTGAAGGTGCCTTCATGGCCGGTCAACCCATCCTTCGCGGCGAGGTCTCCGTCGAGCGAATATCGATAGACCAGGCTATCTGAAACCAGCTTCTGCATGGTGCGCTTTATGGTGGTGAGCATTCGTGGATCTTTGGGCGCGATGAACATGACAATGGGCATCATCAGATTGCTCGCATCCAGAACTTTCGAGCCGTAGGCCTGGACGAAGCTCTGCTGTTCCGGGTCCCAGCCATCTTTCATGATCGAGGCGAAGATGCGATTGCGTTCCGTCTCCAGCCGAACACGGTCGAGCGGCAGGCTCCTCGCCCTTGCGAGTCGCAGACCACGATCGAGCGCAACCCAGCACTGCAATTTGGAATAGACAAACTGCTGGCGTTCGCTGCGAACTTCCCAAAGACCATCGTCGGGCTGGCTCCAATTGTCCGCGACCCACACCAGCACGCCATGAATGCGCATCCACAAATCGTAGGAAATGGGGGAAACGTGCTTATCGTAGAGATAAATCGCGTCCATCATTTCGCCGTAGATGTCGAGCTGCAACTGATTGGAAGCGGCATTGCCGATCCGCACCGGGCGCGAATTTTTGTATCCCGAGAGATTGTCGAGGGTGTACTCCTTCAAATCGCTGCTGCCGTCGATGCTGTACATGGTGTTCAGCGGGCCCTGCGAACCGGATCCTTCATGGATCCGGTTCGCCAGCCACTCGATGAACGCCGTCGCCTCTTCCGTAAAGCCAAGCCGTATGAGGGAGTAGACGGTGAAGGCGGCATCGCGCACCCATGTATAGCGGTAATCCCAATTGCGCACGCCGCCGATTTCCTCCGGCAGGCTGCAGGTGGGCGATGCAACGATGGCACCCGTCGGATGATGCGTCAGCAATTTGAGCGTGAGGGCGGAGCGAAGTACGTTCTCCCTCCAGCGGCCTTCATATTTGCAGTACGACAGCCATTTACGCCAGAAGGCCAGCGTTTCGTTCATCAGCCGGCTGCCTTCAACCGGCGCTTTGAAACCGGCGTCGTCCTGCTTAGTCATATAGCGCAACGCGAACTCGGCGGTTTCTCCCGGCTGCAGCGTAAATTGCGTCACCGCTTTTCCGTTCTCAATCTGCCACGGCCCCGGCCCCAGCAGGACCATGCGGTCCTTTCCCGCCTGGAATAAGACTCCTCCATCGATCGGCTGCGCGCTGTGCGGAGTGCGCGCATAGTTGAACGCGGGCGCACATTCCAGCCGAAAGCGAACCGCGCCGCGGACCGCCCGGGCGATGCGAACAATCTCATGCATCACGAAATCGCTGCCCAGTGCGCGGTCGCTCTGCACCGGCATAAAGTCGATGACCTCTCCCACGCCTTCGGGGCGCAGAAAGCGGGTCAGCAGAACATTCGTCTCCGGCATGTACATCTGGCGGTTGGTCCCGGACTGTTCCGGGGCGAGCCGGAAATGTCCGCCCTTGTCCTGGTCGAGAAGCGCCGCAAAGACGCTGGGAGAGTCGAACTGCGGCAGGCAGCACCAGTCGATGGTGCCGTCCATCGCTACCAGGGCGACCGTATGCAGGTCGCCAATCACACCACAGGATTCAATCGGTCGTTGGGTCATCGTCAGGTTTTATTAAAAGAATTGGCGTCAAGTCAAGCAAACGAAAGGCCGCAGCGCTCATCTACCATACTAGTATCTGACAAGACATGTCCGGACCTGAAGCGGATGCGGTCCGCCCCTCCGCAGTCCTATGAATTCGGTTAATGAGTCATTTCAACTTTCTTTAGATGCGGTGTCGGCCAGCAGTGACGGAATCCAGCACGAACAAATCTTACGGAGACACCTGGCGCTCGCGATTGAACGCGCTGCGCAACATACCGCCGGTGATGCGGATGGTGTGGGAATGCGGACCGAAGACGGTCGTCTGGTCGGCGATCCTTCGCATCGCGCTGGCGTTGCTGCCGGTTGCAATTCTTGCCGTGTCGCGCTGGCTGATCCAGCAGATTGTCGACAGCCTGAACCATCACACGGCTCTCCCTGCTCATTTCTGGTGGATCGTTGGGTTGGAATTTGGGCTGGCATGCCTAGCTGCCATCCTGAGCCGCGCCGTTGGATTCTGCGATAGCCTGCTGGGCGATTTGTACATGCAGCACATCAGCATTCGCGTCATCGAGCATGCATCGAAGCTCGACATCACAGCATTTGAAAATCCCGAATATTATGATCGGCTGGAGCGCGCGAAGGCGCAGGCGACCGACCGGATCGCCATGATCCAGATGATGGGCACCTTGACGCAGCAGGTGCTGACCACGATTTCCCTCGCGGTTTACATTGCGAAATATTCTCCCTTTCTGCTGTTGTTGCTGATTGCCGGAACCGTCCCGGCCCTGCTGGGAGAAAGCCATTTCGCTTTTCTCGGGTATGCCAAAAACTTTATGCAAACGCCGCTGCGCCGCAAGATGGATTACCTGCGCGACGTAGGCGGCAGCAAGGAGGCGGCAAAAGAGCTGAAGCTTTTCGGGCTGCGAGACTTTTTGATCAGCAGCTTCAGCGGAATGGCGAACACAGTATTCGAACAGAATGTTGGGCTTTCGAAACGCCGCCTGTGGGCGGGTGCGCTGCTTTCCATGCTGGCGACCGCCGGGTATTACAGCGCCTACGCCCTGGTGCTATGGGGTACGATCCATGGCCGGTTCTCAGTTGCCGTGCTGTTCGTATTGACGTCGGCAATCCTGCAGGTAAGCGCCAACTTGCAACAGATTTTTGTCAACGCTTCCGGCGTTGCCGATCAGGCATTATTTCTTACCGACCTTCTCGGATTTTTCGCGATGGAGCCGACGGTCCGCTCGAAGCCGGGCGCTATTAAAATTCCCCGGCCCATTCGGCGCGGCATTGAGTTCTGCAATGTGTCGTTCGCGTATCCGGGAACCACGCGGCTGGTATTGAAGGATTTCAATTTTCATCTTCACCCTTGCGAGCGGGTTGCGCTGATTGGAGAAAACGGCCAGGGCAAAACCACCATCGTCAAGCTGATCACCCGGCTGTACGACCCGACGGAAGGGCAAATCCTGATCGACGGAGTCGATCTGCGGGAATACGACATGGAAGATCTTTGCCACGAAATCGGCGTCATCTTCCAGGACTTTATGCGCTATGAAATGACCGCGAGAGACAACATCGCCGTGGGCCGCATTGAGCAGCGGGACCGGCTGGACCGCATTGCGGCAGCGGCCCAGATGAGCCTGGCAGACGAAGTGATTGCGCGCCTGCCGGACGGCATGGAGCAGCAACTGGGCCGCCGATTTGAAGGGGGCGTCGATCTTTCCGGAGGAGAGTGGCAGCGCATGGCGCTGGCGCGCGCCTATCTGCGGGACGCGCAGTTGCTGATTCTCGATGAGCCGACCTCGGCGCTCGACGCACGCAGCGAACAGGAAGTATTTCAGCGCTTCGCGGAACTCACCCAGGGGAAAATGTCACTCCTGATTTCACATCGCTTTTCTACGGTAAAGATGACGGACAGAATCGTCGTACTTTCGCATGGAGTTCTGACGGAAGAAGGGACGCATGACGAATTGGTGCGGCGCGGCGGACTTTACGCGGAAATGTTTGAAATGCAGGCGGCGAGCTACCGATGAATTCAGCCGACACAACGACGCTGGAACTTGGCGCCGAGGGGCGAGCGTTCGCGCGGCGTCAGACCTTGCTGGGCCAGCCATCGAACTTACGGCAGTATCGGGAGCATGTATTGTTCACCGCAGGTTCCGCCTTCGCCCTGGCCGCATACGCGGACGAGCAAGCGCGCGCGCAGCGCCAACAGACGAATGACGAGCCAAGTCACCGGAAAAATCACGATCATTCAGAACAAAACGCGCAGAACACATCGCTCCCCGGCGTCGCTCGACTGGAAGGAAACACCCGGCTTCTGCGGGCGGCCGCCATGGAGATCCAGAACGCGCTGCGTGCGCTGGTCAAATTGCCGTTTGCGCGCGGCGTAACCGGACGTGAGGTGCCGCGGATCGTGGGCGTGGCGCATTCCCTGCTGAACGCTGCGAAATATCGGTGGAGTATTCCTGCACTCGCGAGTTTTCTTCAGGGGTTTCAGATGGAGGAGCCGCTGACGGTGCGGGAGTTGTGGGCGTTGCCGGTCGCGCTGAAACAAGTGCTGCTGGAAGAAATTCTGGCTCAGGCTTCCGGCGCATTCAGCAACTTGCCAGCGAGCGACGCAGCCCTTGACGCTTCCGTTTTGTGCCTGCAGCAGATAGCTCTGCCGGCCTGGTCGAACATCCTGGAACCTCTTGTTCCGTTCGAGTCCATTCTTGAGCAGGATCCAACCGACGCCTACAAAAACATGGACTTCGACAGCCGCGACATGTATCGAACAGCCGTTGAAAAACTTGCCGCAAGGTCGCCGATGAACGAAGTCGAAGTTGCGCAGATGGCGTTGGAAATGGCCGAGGATGCATCCCAGCAGCCAAACGTAAATCCGCGCATTACCGCGCGCCGTGCGCATATCGGCTATTATCTGGTCGATGCCGGGCTGAGAGACCTGCGGGCCCGCTGCCGGTTCAGTCCCGGCCTGCTGGACCGTGTCCGCATCCTGCTACGCGATTATCCCGACGATTTTTATCTTGGCGGAATTCAAACCATCGCCTTGCTTGCAATGGCTGTAGTCATCCTGCCGCTGGTCCCGCTCTACAATCCTCTGGGACGTCTTGCCATCGCGTTTCTGTTTCTGCTGCTGCCCCTCTCTCAATTTGCAGTGGAACTGATGAACCACACCATCAGCGCTATTTTGAAGCCGCAGGCATTGCCGAAGCTCGATTTTTCCAAAGGCGTTCTTGCGGACTGTAAAACGCTGGTGGCCGTCCCGACGCTTCTGCTGAATGAGCGGCAGGTGCGCGATCTGGTGGAAGAGCTGGAAGTGCGCAGCCTTGCCAATCAAGACGCGAATATCTGCTACGCGCTGCTGACGGACCTTCCCGACTCCGTGGAAAAGCCGATGGATCGCGACACGCATCCGCTGGTGCTGCTGGCCGGAGAGTTGATCGAGGGTCTGAATCGGAAATATACAGACGCCCCGGGCTGCGGTTTTTTGATGCTGCACCGGCACCGCATTTTCAATCCGCGGCAGGGCGTGTGGATGGGCTGGGAACGGAAGCGCGGCAAATTGCTCGATCTGAATCGCCTGGTGATGGGGGGCATGGATTGTTTTCCTTACAAAGTCGGCAACGCGTCTGTCCTGCATGGGATGCGCTACGTCCTGACGCTCGACTCCGACACCAAGCTGCCGCGCGATTCCGTGCGCCGCATGGTGGGCGCGATCGCTCACCCGCTCAATCGCGCCATCCTCGATCCGCGCAGAAGAATTGTGACCGAGGGCTATGGACTGTTGCAGCCTCGCGTTGGAATCACGGTGCATTCCGTTGCACGCTCCAGGCTGGCGGCCATCTATTCCGGCCAGACCGGTTTCGACATCTACACACGGGCTATTTCCGACGTGTACCAGGACCTTTACGGCGAGGGAATTTTCACCGGCAAGGGTCTGTACGAAATCCAGATTCTACAGGAGGTGCTCGACCGACGTTTCCCGCAGAATTCTTTGTTGAGCCACGACCTGATCGAAGGCGCGTATGCGCGTGTTGGGCTGCTGACCGACGTAGAAGTGATGGACGATTATCCCTCGCACTATAGCGCGCAAAACCGGCGGAAGCATCGCTGGGTGCGGGGCGACTGGCAGATTCTGCGCTGGCTTCTGGACCGCGTTCCGAACGATGCCGCCCAGTTGGTGCAGAATCCGACATCCACAATTTCCCGCTGGAAAATTTTCGACAACCTTCGACGCAGCCTGGTCGAGCCGGCCACTCTTCTTCTGCTGGTCGTCGGCTGGCTGTGGCTGCCGGGAACGCCGCGGTATTGGACCATCGCCACGCTGCTGATCGTCTTCGTGCCGGTGCTGGTGCAGTTCCTTTTCGCGGTGACACGGGCCGCTCTGGCGGAGCAGCGTGGATATGTTCATCACGCGGTCCGAGATTCAATGGGCGTGCTTTTTTCAACGGCCCTCAATTTCGTTTTCCTCGCCCACCAGACGCTGCTGATGTTCGACGCCATTCTGCGCTCGCTGGTTCGCAGTTTCGTCACTGGCAAGCGCTTGTTGGAATGGGAGACCGCAGCGGAGGCGGAAGTGGGCACAAGCAAGAAAACGCCGGTCGAAATGACCATGCGCCTGGTCCCGTTCCTGTCGCTTGCGCTGGCTGTTCTTGTGTGGATGGTGCGGCCCATCGCATCGCCGTGGGCCTTTCCTATTCTTCTTCTATGGGCGTGCGCCAAGCCCATCACCCAGTGGCTGAATCGCTCTCCGCACGATCTTGAGATCCGGCTGTCAGCAGTGGACACGCGCTTTTTGCGAAAGGTCGCGTGGCGCACCTGGCTCTACTTCGCGCATTTTTCCGTCGAGCAGAATCACGGACTGACTCCAGACAATGTCCAGCTGGATGCGGAGCCGGAAGGCTATCGCGAAGCTCTGCGCTTCTCCCCGACCAATGCCGGACTGCAACTCAACGCGCGGCAGTCCGCCGTCGTCCTGGGATACCTGACGCTGCCGGAATATGCCGAGCAGACACTCGCGAACCTCCGCACGCTCGACCAGATTCCAAAGTGGAAAGGCCATCTGCTGAACTGGTATACGACGACCACGCTGGAGCCGATCGCACCGTATATCGCGTCGACGGTTGACAGCGGAAATTTTCTCGCGTCTTTGTGCAGTCTTCGCATGGGAACGCTCGAATTCCTACAGACCCCGCTGGTGCCCGCGCTGCGGGAGGGCCTGCTCGATGTTGTGAACGATATCGAGCAGCCCTCCGCATTTTCGAAAAAAATAAAAACGGCGCTGGAGACCAACGGCAAGGGCAGACCCTCCGCATGGCTGGACGCGGTGTTGACTTTGGATCCCGGCGCATCCACCGAGCGTGAGGCAGCGGCGGAAGAACGGCTACATGCGACTACGACGCTGGTGCGGCTCTATCTGCCCTGGCTGCTGCCGAAGTTTGCCAACGTGGCTCCGCCTGTCGAGGGGGAGCCGGCTCAGCCGCTCGAATTCTATACGCTCGAAACTTCGCTCGCCGTGTGCCGAGAGATGCAGGCATCGCTGGCGGAACTCTTTCGAACTTCTTCGGAAAAGAATGCTGGTGCAGCTAGTGAGCTGGCGGGGGCGCTCCGCTCGGCGGAAGAACGGCTGACTGGCTTAATTGCGGACTTGATGGTGGTCGCACAAGCTGCCGAGCGGATGTTTCAGGCCACCGACTATCACGATCTGCTCGACCCACACCGTCGGCTGCTTGCCATCGGATACGATACCGCGAAAAATTCCCGCCTGGATTCCTGCTACGACCTGCTCGCCTCCGAGGCGCGGATCGCGATGTTCCTCGCCGTCGGCAAGGGAGATGTACTACAGGAGACATGGTTCAAAGTGGGGCGCAAGACGACGCTCGTCGATGGCAATCCGGTACTGCTGTCCTGGTCCGGCACGATGTTCGAATACATGATGCCGACACTTTGGATGCAGACCTCCCCAGACACTTTGCTGGCGCAGACCCTTCCGATGGCCGTGCGGGCGCAGCGCGAATATGTTGCGCGCGAGGGGATGCCCTGGGGCATTTCGGAAGCGGGCCAGAGCCTGCGCGATGCCGAGGGTAACTACCAATACCACGCCTTCGGAGTGCCCACGCTCGCGCTGAGTCCGGCTCCCGAAGGCGCGCTGGTCATCGCGCCGTACGCAAGCGTGCTTGCCCTGGAAGCGGACCCGGCCTATGCGCTGGCGAATCTGCGCAGGATGGAGAAGCTTGGCTGGCTGGGAGAATTCGGTTTCTATGAGGCAGCGGATTATTCCACGAACCGCCAACCGCAGGACGGCTCAAAGTATGTGCTGGTGCATTCGTGGATGGCGCATCACCAGGGAATGTCTCTGCTGGCGATCACGAACCTGCTGGCGGCCAAACCGTTTCAATGCTGGTTCCATAGCGACCCGCGCGTGCGCGCCACGGAACTGCTGCTGCACGAAAAGCCGATTCAGGTCCTGCCGCCGCAGGATGCTCCGCGAAACGCGAATGTGAGTTTCAGGCCAACTCCGGTTACGCGGGAGACGCGTGCGTAGGCTTAAATCGGCTCCACCATCTAAACCGCCGGACTCTTCGTCGTATCGCGTTCCAATGCACGCTTCATTACGATTTCGAGCGCACTCTTCTGGCGGTCGTATTCCTCCGGAGCCATGTGGCCTGCGAGCCGTTCGGATTCGAGCGCGAACAGTTCTTCCTTGAGAGCCTGTAACACCATGGCCCGGTGGTCTCCAGGATTGTTGTGCATAGCAACAGGAGTTGTTGCGAGCGGCATTCCGCCAACGCCCACCGGCGTCCCGGCAGTGCTGGGTAGTTGCGCGGTCTGCTTCATCAACACGCCTGCGCCGGTGGCCAGCAGGATCGCGGCGATGGAAATGATCCACCACTTATATTTGTGCAGAGGATCGGGAGTATCGAGCGGTACGCCTAGCCCGATGCCCGGGCGCGTGTTGTTCACCGCCGCGGCTTGAGCCGCCTCCTCAGGATTGGCCGGAGTGGTTTGGGCGTTGCCCGGCTGGGCGCCGTTCGTGCCTTGCGTGGCAGCCGTCTCGTGCGGAAGGCGACCGGTGCCGGAGAGGCGGAAGGCCAGGTTGGAGCCGGGAGTTACATTTTTCGCCAGATATGTCTGGACATTCACGTCTTCATCGATCGGCTGGAACGCGGTCGCGGGCGTGGCCGCAAAGTGCATGGTCTTGGGCAAGATCAATGCGAAGTTATCGACCGGCATCCCGACACGCGGCTGAAATTGAACGCTGCCGGAATAGGACAGGCGGTAGCTCACCTGAAAGCGTGTCTCGCCGGGACGAAGCGGAAAGATAAACGTGTAATCCCCCGGCGGCCCCAGCGGAACCGGCGAGGATTGCACCGGCATACTTCCCGGCCCCAGCGCAGCCGCTGAAACGATTTGCGCATCTTTGGGCAAAAAGATTTCATACGCGCGGGGGCCGAACTGCGTGCGTGGCGGCGACGACGCATTTTTTACAAAATAATTCTCAATGACGTGCAGCCCGTTCTGATCCGTCTCCATCCGCTGTACATCAGCCTCGGTGGAAACTCCGGCGACCTTTTCAGCAGCATCGTAAACCTCCACGTTCACCGTCTGCGTGCCCGGCGGCGCTGGGTGGAAGTAGTTCGCCCCCTCATGCGTGACGCGCACCAGATGCATTGGGTCTGCGTCCGTTACGTCCAGCGTGTAGTGGCCGCGAGCGTCCGTGGTGGCGTGGGCCGCAACCTGCATTCCCTGTTGCAATCGGATCAGCGCCACGGTGTCGCCGGCGGAAGGCTTGTTCGATGTCAAATTCATGACGACGCCGGTGAT
>JBEPVW010000023.1:0-28891 GCA_041690775.1 Acidobacteriota bacterium
TGCTCTTGACTTCCAGCTCTCGCGCTAGATCGTTAATTCGAACTTTACTCATCCGCCTCTTTTCGCCTTTTCCAAACTTTTAACTACTCATGGGTTGCCTCGTCGCCTGCAGTCAGGTACGCACCTTGTTCCATTATCCGCCGAAAGTCGCGTGGGAACTGCGAATTTTCGTGCTGTGCGCCCCGCCCCGATATTTCTTGTCAGGGCTTTTCTTTCTCTTCCCACCGGTCCAGTTCAGGTTCGCGAGCTTCCGGTGCGTCGACGGACACAGGCTGGTCGTCGTTGTCTGTCCCGGTAGCATCTTCGAGGAACTTTCTGATCAGGCTTTGCGAGTCGCCTTCGCTCTCCGATTCCGCCAGCTCCGAAATCTCGGATATATCGGCTGGTTCGGTTTCCTCATCTACGTCCAGGATCGGAACTTCACCCGGCGCGTTACCTACTGGTTCCGCAGCTTCCGCCAGCTCGGCAGATTCGTCGCCGCCTTCGGTTTCAAGCTCCGAACCTGCTCCTGCCTCACGGTCGAGGGCCGCTTCGTTGGCGTCTTCCTCGGCGGAGGTCTCGGTTCCCAATGGGCTGGCGTCGGTGTCGGACTTCGCATCGAGTTGGACAAAATACTGACGCACCGCATTGCCAATCTTTTCCAGAGTCTTTTCGCCGATGCCCGGCACTTCTTCCAGCTCTTCGGGAGTCATGTCCGCCAAACCCTCTACCGTGGTGATGCCCGCGGCGATAAGCTTTTGGATGGTGCCTTCACCCAGTTCGGTCACCTGCTCGATGGGGGTTGTTACGGGACCCGCCATGGCCTGCATCTGCTGCTCGACCTCCTGGCGCTTCTCTTCTTCGCTCTTGATGTCGATCTTCCATCCCAGCAGCTTCGCCGCCAGGCGCACGTTCTGGCCCTTCTTGCCGATGGCGAGGGAGAGCTGAGTGTCGTCGACGATCACTTCGATCTGTTTATCGGCCAGGTCGGCGATGCTGACGCGGCTTACCTTGGCCGGCTGCAGCGCCTTCTCGGCGAAGGTCGTAATTTCTTCGCTGAACTCGATAATGTCGATCTTTTCTCCGCGCAGCTCGCGGATGATCGACTGCACGCGCATGCCTTTCATGCCGACGCACGCACCTACCGGATCGACATCCTTGTCGCGGGAAACCACAGCAATCTTCGTGCGCTCCCCGGCCTCGCGGGCGATGGCGCGAATCTCCACGGTGCTGTCGTAGATTTCCGGCACTTCACTCTGGAACAGGTTCTGCACCAGCTCCTTGGCAGCGCGGGAGACGATCACCTGCGGTCCGCGCGCGTTGCGGTCCACTCGCAAGAGAACGACGCGCACCCGCTCGCCGACGGCAAATTGCTCAAGACGGGACTGCTCCCGCTTAGGCATCCGCGCTTCGGCTTTGCCGATGTCGAAAATCACATCCTGACCTTCGATCCGCTTGACGGTGGCGTTCAGAACCTCGCCGACGCGATGGGCGTATTCGTTAAAGACCGTATCGCGCTCGGCTTCGCGAACCTTCTGGAAGATGATCTGTTTGGCCATTTGCGCTGCGATGCGCCCCAGCACATCGGTCGGCTTGTAATAGCGGAGCTCACCGCCTACTTCGACCTCGGGCGCGATGGCGCGGGCGTCTTCGAGATTGATCTGGTTCAGCGGATCCTCGAGCACCTCGGGGGATTCGACCACCGTTTTGTACGCGTAGGCCCGAATCTCGCCCGTTTCCCGGTCGAGTTCGCCGCGCATGTTTTCCAGCGTCTTATAGTATTTGCGGGTCGCAAGGGCAATGGCGTCTTCAACCGCCGTCACCACAATCTGTGGATCGATGCCTTTGTCCCGGCTTAAAACTTCAATCGTCTCGTAGAGTGCGCTTGCCATAATTCGTCTCAGCCTTAGGTTCGTCTCAGCCTTGTTTAGGCGAAATGTGTTGTATTCAGATTTCCCAGCGCCTGCAATTTCCGCTGCCTGGTGCTGTGTTTTGAACTTAGATGCCAGCTGCCTAGATTTCGGGAACCAGATTCGCCTTCGAAATGTTCGAAAGCGCTATGGTTATCTTTTTCCGGGCCTCTGCCTTTACCTTGTTCTTTCGCTTGCTCACGGTACTTAAATCCAGTTCCAATGCGTCGCCGCTCACGCTGGTGATGCGTCCCTGCCAATGTGCATTTCCATCCACCGGTTCAACCGTCCGCAACTTCACCAGACTTCCGGTAAACCGTTGATAATCCTTGCGTCCCCGCAGCTTGCGATCCAGGCCCGGCGAAGAAACCTCCAGAGTGTACTCCGCTCCGGGAACCAGGTCTTCCACCTCAAGAACCGTCCCAAAATCCTCACTGAACACCTGGCAATCTTCAACCGTGATGCCCGCCAGTTGATCGACCGAAACATTCTCCGGCAGCTTCAGCTCGCTGTTCTCCGCCGCCAGGTCGGCCAGCTTCACCCGCGCCGCAGCGTCCTTTTCGATATAGACCCGCAGCGTCCGGTTTTTCGGATTCCCCAGATACTCGACCTCCACGATCTCCAGACCGTGGGAGGCGGCAACCCGGTCTGCCAGCGCGCGAATTTTGTCCAGATCGAGTGCCATTCAGCGAATCCAAAAAACCTATCTGCGGAACCGATCGAAGGGGCGATCCGTCGAAGATTTGCCGGAAAAAGCGGAGCAAATAAAAAGTGGGCTCTCGCCCACTGATTTCTCCCGCCCCGGCCCGCGTTGCTACAGGCTGCCCAGGACAAACTCAGGACAATTCATCGACACCCTTAGGATACGCCGGTTCCGAAGGGATTTCAAACTTAGAGCCACAATGCTGCAGCCCCCTGCGCTCTCGTGACGCGAAATTCCGGAGGATCGCGAAAATTTCCCTGGAAAACCCTGTTCGCCGAGTTCCCTTACCGCGCCAAGAAGCTGCGGCTCAGTTCAACGCTGAAACGGAAAGGGAGCGTCGCGCTTGCGCTGCGGGGTTGGTGATGAAGGATCCGCTGATCAGGTAGACGGCATTGCCTTCGATGGTGAAATTACCCGTGCCAACCTCGATTTGCCCAGACCTACACGCCCTCGCATCCTATCCGGGCCAAGTCAGCCTTTCGCTTCACTCAGCCGCTGGAAAAACGTCGTATCGTCCCCCGCATTCATATCGACCCAGTTTTCGTCCGTCATCTGACTGCGCCAGTGCAGGAATGGAATAGCGTCGGGCCCTACCGGGTGGCGCAATTGCCAGGTTCCGCTCTCCGCGATTTCCAGTATCTTGCTCGCCACCAGCGCCGGCGACACGGGACTTTTTGACGCATTGGCATAAAGAGCAACAAATCGCGCGCTTTGCCCGTAGGGCGATTCGGTCGGCGCGCTTTCAATACGCTGTGCCATCGATGTAGCGACAATACCCGGCTCGACGATAGCCACGCGAACATTGAATGTCTTCATTTCGCCTGCCAGCCCTTCGCTCAGCGCTTCCAGCGCCCACTTCGAGGCGCCGTAGGAGATCAACGGCGGGTTGACGATGCGCCCGGCGACAGAACTTACATTGATGATGCATCCGCTCCGACGCTGGCGCATCTGCGGGAGCAACGGTTGAATGCAGCGAAGCGCTCCGAAATAGTTGGTTTCCATGATGGCACGGAAACTGGAGAGCGGAAGCTCCTCCACGGAACCCACGGCTTCGACACCTGCATTGTTGACCAACACATCGATCGGTCCATGATTTTTGAGGATTGCCGCTATCGCATCGCTGACCGATTCATCGGAGTCCACATCCATCGCCGTAACCTGGATCGGCAGATTTTCGAGTGCAGCCGTGTCCGCCAGCAGAGGTGACTGCGATGGATTTCGCATCGTGGCGTGGACCTGGTGGCCGGCGCGGCCGAATGCCAGCGCCGTCTCCAGGCCGATCCCTTTGCTGGTTCCAGTAATAAGCACGGACGCCATTTTGTTCTCCCCGAAACGATTTGTAATCTGTGCCAACTCAGCCTACACCCGAACCGGCGTGCGATGAGCCGCCCTGTAGTCAAGGCTTCCTCAGTTGCCGGAAGGTATTCGGAACCTTACAATCAGGTATGCCACCCTCGGTTTGCCTCTATGTGGAACAAGACCATCCCGGAATGACTTGGATGGTGCCCTGTGATTGAGTTCCCTGTTCCTGAAGCTCTTACCTTCGACGACGTTTTGCTGGTTCCCGCTTATAGCGAGATGGTTCCGAATCAAGTCAGCACCCAGACGCGCGTCACCCGCAACATCACGCTGAACACTCCTCTGTTAAGCGCAGCCATGGATACGGTGACGGAGTCGCGGTTGGCCATTGCGATGGCGCAACAAGGTGGCATCGGCGTCATCCATCGCAATCTGTCCATCGAGCAGCAGGCCGCCGAGATAGACAAAGTGAAGCGCTCGGAAAGCGGCATGATCGTCGATCCGGTTACGATTTCGCCCGAGCAGCTCATCTCTGAAGCGCTCGATGTGATGCGGCGCTACAAAATTTCCGGCGTGCCGGTTACGAAAAATAAAAAGCTGGTGGGCATTCTCACCAATCGCGATCTGCGTTTTGAAACGCGCACCGACATTCCCGTCGGCGAGGTGATGACCAAGGAAAATCTCATCACCGTGGCGGTCGGCACCACGCTGCAAGAGGCTGAGCTGATTCTGCACAAGCATCGCGTCGAAAAGCTGCTGGTGGTGAACGACCAGTATGAGCTGAAGGGCCTGATCACGGTCAAGGACATCCAGAAGAAGTTGAAGTATCCGAATGCCGCCAAGGATTCCCAGGGCCGCTTACGCGTCGCTGCCGCCATTGGCGCGACCGGAGATTTTCTGGAGCGAGCGGGTGAAATGGTGCGCAATCGCGCGGACGCGCTGGCCATCGATTCCGCCCATGGCCACTCCTCACGCGTGCTGGATGCCATTCGGCTCATCAAAAAACATTTCCCGGAAATCGATCTGATGGCGGGCAATATCGCCACCTATGAAGGCGCCAAGGCGCTGATCGACGCTGGCGCCGACGCGATCAAGGTGGGCATTGGGCCGGGGTCGATTTGCACGACGCGCATGGTGACCGGCGCGGGGATGCCGCAGATCACCGCTATCTCCGAAGCGTATCGCGCGGCCAAGGCCGCAGGCGTTCCTATCATCGCGGATGGAGGCGTCAAATACTCCGGGGACGTTACCAAGGCCATCGCCGCCGGAGCCAATACCGTGATGATCGGATCGCTTTTCGCCGGAGTGGATGAAAGTCCGGGCGAGACGATTCTGTTTCAAGGACGCTCCTTCAAAACATATCGCGGCATGGGATCGCTTTCGGCCATGGCGCAGGGATCGGGAGAGCGGTACTTCCAGAGTTCGCGCGATCTTGGCAATGAGGGCGAGGCCAGCGGCTCCATCGTTACCCGCGAAGGCAGCGCGCAGAACCGGCTGGGCAAGTTTGTGCCGGAAGGCATCGAAGGACGCGTTCCCTATCGCGGACCGCTCGAAGCCATGGTGTACCAACTGGTAGGCGGCTTGCGCTCCGGCATGGGCTATCTCGGTTGCGGCAGCATTGCGGAGCTGCAGGAGAATGCCCGGTTTATTCGCATCTCCAACGCCGGACTGCGCGAGAGCCACGTACACGACGTGATCATTACGCGTGAGGCGCCCAACTATCATGTCGAATAATTGGCATGTTGAATAACCGTCGCCGGGTGCTGCTGAGCGCCTGGATTCCCGCGGCGATCTGTGTCGTTCTGATCGTGATTTCGTCATCGGACGCATTTTCATCCGATAACACCAGCTACGTATTGCTCCCATTTGCGCAGAAGTTGTTCGGTCCTATTGGCCACCATACCTGGGTCACGCTACTCTATGACATTCGTAAGGTAGGGCATTTTTTTGCCTATGGTTTCGTTTGCCTCGTCTTCTTCCGCGCCTGGCGCATGACTTTCCGGCTGAGCCGCGCCTACTCGGCCGTCACAGCTTCATTGAGGGCCGCGGCCGTGGCATTACTCTCCACGCTGGTGCTTTCGAGCGGGGACGAATTTCACCAGAGCTTTCTGCCCAAGCGCACCGGCTCGCCCTTCGATGTGCTGCTGGACATGTGCGGCGCGGTGACCTGTCTGCTGATTGTCTTCACCTTCTTCGGCACCTTGTTGGAATTGACCAGCACGACCAGCCCGGAGTTGAGGACTATTGGGCGAAGCGGAAAGAAGGTTCAGGAATGAGCAATCCTAAATATCTTGTCTGCGAACTCCAAGCTATTGTCAGAAATATCTCAGCCGGAGGCCTTCGGCTTCGCTCAGGATAAACTCCGCCGAGGGACCTGCGGTTTCTGCTTCAGTGTGGAATATCGATATCCCCCCGTCACTGCTAATCACTCCAGCAAAAATATCAGCGTCGGCGAAATAGTCGCATCCAATTCCAAACGCAGCTTAGGATCATAAGCAACCAGCGAAAGGAATTACGGATGCAGGCGATGCAGTGGCTGACCGGCGCAACAACCGCGCAGAAACGCGCGCTGCTGACGACGTCACTTGGCTGGATGCTCGACAGCATGGACATGATGCTGTTCTCGCTGGTGCTTACCGATCTGGAACATGACCTGCACATGAGCGCCGCGATGGCCGGCCTGCTGATGTCGCTGTCCTTGATCTCAGCCGCGATCGGCGGAATCTTCTTCGGATGGTTTGCCGACAAGGTGGGCCGCACACGCGCGCTGATCGCGAGCATGCTCATCTACTCCATATTTACGGCTTGTTGCGGGCTGGCACATACGGTATTGCAACTCGGGATTTTTCGTTTTCTGCTTGGTCTGGGGATCGGCGGAGAATGGGCCGCGGGCGGCGCGCTGGTCGCGGAAACCTGGCCCGACGAACACCGCGGCAAAGCCATCGGGATTGCCCAAAGCTCCTGGGCCATTGGGTACGCGCTAGGAGCCTCCATCACGGCGCTGATACTGCCTCATTTCGGCTGGCGTGCGGTTTTCTTTGTCGGGGTACTGCCTGCACTCGTCACGCTATGGATTCGCAAGGCAGTGAAAGAGCCGGAATTGTGGCAGCAGAAAACGGCGACAATGCCGCTCGGCGATATCTTCCGAGGGAAGCTTGGGCGCGCTGCGCTGATCACAACCTGCATGAACGCTGCTTCACTCTTCGCCTGGTGGGGATTGTTTACGTGGATTCCACGATTTCTCTCGCTTCCCGTTTCGCAAGGCGGACGTGGACTCAGCATCGTGCAGGCTTCTTCGTGGACTATTTTCATGCAGGTAGGAACATTTGCCGGCTATCTCGCCTTTGGATATCTGGCGGACAGCTTTGGACGAAAACGAACGTACATTGCGTTCTTGCTGATCGCTGCGGTGCTGGTTCCCGTGTACGCGCACGCGCCGGGCGCCCGGACATTATTGTTTCTGGGGCCGGTGGTCGGGTTTTTCGGGACGGGATTCTTCAGCGGCTTCACCATCATTGCCAGCGAAGCATTCCCGACCGCTGTGCGTGGAACCGCGATGGGTCTGGTCTACAACATAGGTCGGTTCCTTGGGGCAGCCGCGCCGTACATCATCGGATATATCTCAGAAATCAGCGGAATCGTGATCGCGCTGTCTTCGATTTCCATTGCATTTCTTCTGGCCGCCATGATCGCAACTGGATTGAAAGAATCGACAAATCACGCTATCACCTAGCGGTTAGGCCGGCCTGAATCAAAGCCCCTGGGCCACGCAGAGCGCAGCAATATCGCCGATTCGCTCTCCTAATTCCGCCGGCAGAATCTGGCACGCGGTGGCGGCCTGGGCGAGGGCCTCGCGCTCTACGACTTTTCGAGCAGGTTCAAGAAGACTGTCGCCCAGCCGCATTGCAAGGCCGCCAATCACGATGCGTTCCGGATTTAATATGTCTATCAAAATGGCCAGCACCTGGCCCAGTCTTGTTCCCGTCATCCGGATGATCCGCTGGGCCACTGCGTCGCCGTGCTGGGCGGCGTCCGCGATGTCGCGCGCGCTCAGTTCTCTTCCCTTCTCGATAGCATTGGTCAGACAGGAAATTTCGCCGCGCTTTGCCGATGCAGCCAGCACTCGGGATGCGACCTGAACCATTCCGCCGCCGCTGGCCCACCCTTCCGCCGAGCCGGCCTTGTTATATCCAACCGGGCCGGAACGAGTCAGCCGAAGATGACCGATTTCTCCGCCCATCTCCGATGCACCGCGGTATAAATGGCCGTCGATGATGATCCCGGAACCGAGGCCGGTTCCCATGGTAAGAAAAATCATGTTGCGCGTTCCTTTGCCCGCGCCATAGCGATGCTCAGCGACAGCCCCGGCGTTGGCGTCGTTTTCCAAGCCGCAGGGTACGCCGAATTCCCGCTCGAGAATTTCCTTCAACGGAACATTGGCCCACGTCTGCAGGTTCGGCGGAGCGTGGATCACTCCCGAAACGCGATCGAGCGGCCCACCGCAGCTGACTCCAATTGCCGCCAGCGATCCGAGGCCAAGCCCGAGAGAAGTTAACAATTCATGAATCGCTTTTTGAATCAGGTCGATGGCGTACGTTGGGCCTTTCACAGGAAGCGTGGGGAATTCCACGCGTGACAGCAATGCTGGGGGAGCGGAAGAAATCACAACCGCGGTTTTTGTTCCGCCGATATCGACACCCGCCCAGACGCGATCTCTCACGTGATTCGTTCCCTCCTGCCTGTTCCTATTATTATGGCAAGGTGCATCTAACCATGCTGAGTGGAGGAATCTATTATGACCGTGAAACCAATTCCCGATGGCTACCATAGTGTCCAGCCTTATCTCATCATCGACGGCGCCGCGAAGGCCATTGAGTTTTACAAGAAGGCTTTCGGTGCAACGGAACGCCTCTGCATGAAACAACCGGATGGACGCGTTGGGCATGCAGAAATTCAGATCGGAAATTCAGTCATCATGATGGCGGATGAGAACCCGCAGATACAGGCTTTTAGCCCGGCCCACTATGGCGGATCGCCGGTCAGTTTGCTCATCTACACTGAGGATTGCGACGCGATGTACCGCCAGGCCGTTGCAGCCGGTGCGAAGGGGGAGCGCGAACCAGCCGACCAGTTCTATGGCGACCGAATGGCTGGCGTCGAGGACCCGTTTGGCTATAAGTGGTACATCGCCACCCACATTAAAGATGTGTCCAAAGAGGAATTAGAGAAGCAGCATTAACCGGCAAGCTTTCCATCTCGCCCGGAGCCTTCGAAGTACGCTTCAATTTCCTCGAGAGTCTTTCCTTTCGTTTCGGGCAGGAAGAACGTGACGATCAGCAGGTAGATCACGGTAAATCCGGCGAAAAGAAAAAATATCGTGGAGTATCCGTATTTACTGACGACGGGCAGAAAAATCCCAGCCAGAATCGTCGATACAGCCTGGTTGAGCACGAGCGCGATACTCATCCCATTCGAGCGGATGCGGGTTGGCATCAATTCCGATAGCGCAAGCCAAACGCACACTCCCGGGCCTAGCGAGAAGAATGCCATAAAAATGTACAGGCCAAGCGCCACCAGCCAACCATGTGCGGCGTTGGGCACTTCGCCGATATACGCCCGTTGAATTTCGAGCGGCGCCGTGCGGGCGGCATCGAGGTCAGCGAAGGGGTTTTTTAAGAAAGCCTCGAATTTGCTGGTCGGAACGCTGCTTTCCCGCGTGATGTGAATGGGGGCAGTTCCCTTCTCATCGGAGCGCACAAAATTTGTCGCCGCCGTGAACCCGCCATAGGAATAAATGACTGCCAGCGCCGCCCGGTCGGCGTGAACATCCCCGCCCGCATAGTTTTTGGCAGCCATAATTTTCTGAGCTTCCGTGCTGTCGAATTGCAGCGTGAGAGTCTGATCCGGTTTGACCATCTGCTGAATCACGTTGCGGCATTCGACATTTGCGCCTTCAGTATTTAGAAACAGACCTCCCACGCCGGCAAGGGACACAACAATTCCCGCAGTCCCCACGATGAAAAGAAATTTGCGCCCTTTCCGATCTACCAGCGCCACGCCAACCAGCGTCAACAGGAAGTTGACGAGGGTGAAAATCACATAGCCCCAGTGCGCGCTCACGTCGGACAAACCGCTTTGCAGCAAAATGCCGGTGTTGTAGGCGACGATCGAATTGACTCCCGTTGCCTGGTTGAGAAGCAGAATGGCGCAAGCGAGCAGAAACGGGATGACGTACTTGCGGCGCAAGAGTGAATCTTTGATCTTGTGTCCCGACGCAGAGACGGACCGCGCATGTGTGGCGACCGCGGTCTCCTCCATCTCCTTCAGTTCGATGTGAGCTTGTTCCGGAGCACGGGAGCGAAGCAAAGAGGTCAAAGCATTATGTTTTTTGCCGCGGAGGAACAGCCAGCGCGGAGACTCGGCCAGAAACAAACTGCCGATCACAAACAAAACGCCCGGCGGAAGTGAGACCCAAAAAATACGCCGCCAAGCCTGGTCCTTGAACATGAAAACTGTGGCCGCATCGGCCGTACTCGTCACCGCTGCGACGCGATAACTGTAGTAGATTCCGATGAAAGCCGCCATCACGATACCGAGCGTCAGCAGCCATTGAAAAATTCCCGTTCCTTTGCCACGGTTGGACGCCGGCAGACACTCTGCGAGATAAAGCGGAACGACAACTCCGATGAGGCCACCGCTGACGCCTTGCAAAAGCCGCCCGAAAAAGAGCGGTCCATATCCGTGCGAGAGAGCGATGATGGGAATGCTAAGAACAAATGTGATGCCGCTCAGAGTCATCAGTGGCTTGCGCCCCATCCAGTCGGCGAGCAGTCCGGCAACGAGTGTCGAAATCACGCTTCCCAGCAGGACAGCGGCCACGATGATGGAGAGCTGCCCCGCACTCAAATGCGAAGTGGCTTCGAGATACGGCAGCGCGCCGCCGATAATGCCGACGTCCACCCCATAGAGCAGGCCGCCAAGCCCAGCAACGAGCAGAAGAAAGTGGTTATAGCTAAGCTTCTTACTGCCGAGGGCAGAACTGGGCGTGGGCGTAGGGTCAGTATGCGTCATAAGCAATTCAAATCAATTCAGGTGCGGAACGGATTTCGAAAACCTGGATTCCTGTGAATCATATATGAAGTTTGCTATCTGGCGGTATTTGGAGGCACTTCAACGGTCATCGACGTAACAACTGTATGGCTGATGACGTCTCGACCCGAATCGCCGCTAGTAGCTATAGCGTGGATTAGTTCCGAATGTTAGCCAGAATGATCGTGTGCAAGTTCCCATCTAAACAGTACTAATTTTGTCGCGCTGCCGTCCTGCATTTGATGTAAGACTTGGTTGTGCCCATAGACCCCAGGATCGCCGAGTTTATCGAGAAAGCGCTTGATGCCGGAATCCCGCACGAATCGCTGGTAGGAGTCCTTACCTCCCACGGGTGGCCGGAAAAAGAAATTTACGACGCTCTCGGCGAGCACTATCGACGTCTGACCGGCGTCGACATCCCGCGCCGAGCCGGGGCAGGTGCATCTGCCAAAGAAGCTTTCTTCTACCTGCTCATCTTCTCCACTCTAGCTACCTGGACAATCGGCTTTGGATGTCTGGCTTTCGCCCTGATCGATCGATGGTTAGCCGACCCGCTTTTCTCCGGCTATCGGCAGAACTTCGATACCTACACGATCACCTCGTCTCTGGCCGCGCTTATAGTGGCGTTTCCGCTCTATCTGCTGATCTCGCGGGTCGTAGTCGGAGAGGCCGCCGCCCACCCCGAAAAGCTGGATTCTTCGATCCGGAAATGGTTGACCTACATGGCCCTGGTCATCGCCGCCAGCGTCTTCATGGGGGACCTTATTACAGCGCTGGCGTACCTGCTGCGCGGCGAATTGACTACACGATTCCTTGCCAAGTCGTTTGTCGTGCTGGCGCTTTCCGGCGGTGTCTTTTTCTACTATTTTGGCGGCCTCCGGAAGACAGATACCACTCCCGCCACGCTGAGTCGCGATCGGGTTATGGCCGGATTATGCTCAGCCATTGTCGCGCTTATGGTTGTTCTCGGTTTTTTCCAATTGGGATCACCCAAGGTACAGCGTGAGTTTCGCGCGGACACCCAGCGCATCCGCCAGCTTTACCAACTCAGCACGGAGATCAAGAACTATTGGACTTCGCACGATTCACAGCTCCCGCCAAGCATCGATCAGCTTGCCAGTGGCGCATACCTGGATCCCATTACCCACGCACCCTATGAGTACCTACCCAAGCAGGGTAACCAGTACGAACTCTGCGCGACCTTTGCGCGGAGCAGCGAGCAGCGAGAGGTGACTTCCGATCCAAATCCATGGATACACCCCGCCGGGCACCATTGCTTTCCGCTGGACGCCACTGCCATGACGCATTTCCCCCTACAGTACTCCGGGAACTAGAGCCAAGTTGCGAAACAGAATTCGACTGGAAACACCCGAGACCGAACCGTTCGGACTTGACAGCGGTTTTCCGTTGCGATATCTTCAGTTCGAGCTATGAAAACTTGTTCCAAAAACATGTGTATGTCGATGCGAATGCCAATGTGCGTTTGCGGGCAGCTGTTTTTGGAGATGCGAATGATTCGGTAAGTACCCTTCCACTCCTATGAACCGGCGACCCGCGGCGTACAGCCTGCGGGTTTTTGTTTTTTATTACAAAATATTTCAGCAACCAATTGGAGAAAAAATGTCAGACGCCACACCGTCCTACCGCCCAGCTACACTTTCCGTCCACGCCGGCCAGGTTGTCGATCCCGCGACCGGATCGCGCACGGTGCCTATCTATCAGACCACTTCCTATGTCTTCAACAATGCCGACCATGCCGCGGCGCTTTTCGGCCTGAAGGAATTCGGCAATATCTACACCCGCATCATGAACCCCACCACCGATGTGCTGGAAAAGCGTGTCGCCGCCCTGGAAGGCGGAGTGGCCGCTCTCGCAACGGCTTCCGGACAGGCTGCGGAGACGCTTACGATTTTGACTCTTGCCAGCGCGGGGGACGAAATTGTCTCGACGACTTCGCTCTACGGCGGAACTTATAATCTGTTCCACTACACGCTACCGAAGCTTGGCATTAAAGTTCGCTTTGTTGATGCGGATGATTTTGACGGCCTTGCAAAAGCCATCAACAAGAACACCAAAGCTCTCTACACAGAATCGCTGGGCAATCCCAAGCTCGATGTGGTCGATCTCGAAAAGCTGGCGTCGATTGCTCACGAACATGGCATTCCACTGATCGTTGACAACACCGTGCCGTCGCCGATCCTTTGCAATCCCATCCAATGGGGAGCGGACATCGTTGTGCATTCCGCGACGAAATATCTCGGCGGCCACGGCAACAGCATTGCCGGCGTCATCGTCGATAGCGGTAAATTCGACTGGGCGAAATCGGGCCGCTTCCCCGACTTCGTCGAACCCGATCCTTCGTACCACGGCCTTTCTTATACCGGAGCATTCGGCAATCTCGCTTTCATCCTTAAAGCGCGCGTCCAGGGTTTGCGCGACACCGGCGCGTGTCTTTCTCCATTTAATGCGTTCCTGATTCTGCAAGGAATTGAGACGGTTCACCTGCGGGTGCCGCGCCATGCGGAGAACGCACTGGCCGTTGCGAAGTTCCTGGAGAAGCATCCCGCCGTCGAATGGGTCAACTATCCTGGCCTTTCCAGCAGCAAATATTACGAACGCGCCAAGAAATATCTGCCGAATGGAGCAAGCGCTATTGTCACCTTCGGAATTCGCGGCGGCTTCGAAGCAGCCAAGGCGTTCCAGGATTCACTGGAACTTTTCAGCCTGCTGGCAAATATCGGCGACGCAAAGTCCCTGGTCATTCATCCCGCCTCGACGACCCATCAGCAGCTCACCGTGGAAGAGCAGGCATCTACGGGCGTAACTCCGAATCTGATCCGGCTTTGTATCGGCATTGAAGATATTGCCGACATCACAGCCGATCTGGAGAACGCGTTGGCAAAGTCGCACGCATCCAAACAGGAACTGGTTTCCGCATAAGGCGGTTGAAACATGGCACAACAAGCATTGCAACCCGATTTCGAAGGAGACTTCCGGCTCGACCAGGGTGCGCCATTTGCGCTCGAGTCGGGAGCGGATCTACCGAACGCCTCGTTGCGTTATGCCCTCTATGGCAAGCTCAACGCGGCGCGCGATAACGCCATCCTCGTCTGCCACGCGCTCACCGGTTCGGCACGCGTGGCGGATTGGTGGCCTGACTTGTTTCGCGACGGTCATCCTCTCGATGTCGGGAAGCACTGCGTGATCGGGATCAACGTGCTCGGCTCCTGCTATGGCTCGACCGGGCCGCAGTCGATTGACCCGAGCACAGGCAAGGCTTATGGAGCGGATTTTCCCGTTGTCAGCATCCGCGATATCGTTCGCGCCCAAGCGCAACTGATTGAACACCTCGGCATTCGCCAACTGCGGGCGGTCCTAGGCGGATCCATTGGCGGCATGCAGGCGTTGCGGTGGACTGTGGATTATCCGGAGCGGGTGGCCGGCTGCTTTTCTGTAGGCGCGGCTCCGCTTTCCGCCATGGGCCTGGCGCTCAACCATCTACAGCGCGAAATTATTCGGCTGGATCCGGCGTGGAACGCGGGCAATTACGACGCTGCGCATGCGCCCGTGCGGGGATTGGCATTGGCACGCGGACTGGCAACGTGCACCTATAAATCCCCCGCGCTGTTTACCGAGCGCTTTGGCCGCAACCCGGATCGTTCCGGTGGCGATCCGCTTCAATCTCACGCGGCAAATTATGACGTTGCTGGATACCTCGAATATCAGGGACGCATTTTCAACGAGCGCTTTGATGCCAACAGCTATCTTGTGATCTCCCGCGCGATGGATTCCTTTGATCTTTCGCGTGGATATTTGAGTGAAGCGGATGCGCTGGAGCGTATCCGCGCGCGGGTGCTGCTGGTGGGGATATCTTCGGACTGGCTCTTTCCCGCCAGCGAAGTGCGCGAACTGGCGGAGCGCATCCAGAACTCGAACGCCGTATGCAACTACATTGAACTGCATTCCGACCACGGACATGACGCGTTCCTTGCGGAAGCCAGCAATATTCGTCCATTGATCGAATACATTGTGCAGAGCGGTGCCCCGCAGTTGCGGGAAAAAGACTGCATTCCCTGTCCGGCGTAGACCATTTACACTTCGGGTGCAGACAAGCCCCAGGTTAGCTTCGGGAATCTGGGGTACCCGGTTTGTTTCAGCTTCGGTACGAATTGCAGACTTTACATTTGATCTAGAAACAAGAAGGCGGCGCGGAATTTCTTCCGTGCCGCCTTCTTAATTTAGCTGACGATCCTTATTTGGCTGGATCGCTCGGCGGACCTTGCTCGTCCTGCTCGGCCATGGCCTTGTCGATCGTCTCGCGGCGTTTCGCACGTGCTTCGGCGCGCTTCTCGCGTTTTTCTTCGAGAATTTTCTCGACTCCGAGCATTTCGACAAACGCCTTTTCAGCGCCATCGCCCTTTTGAAATCCGCTGCGCACGATGCGGAGATATCCGCCTTCGCGGTCTCCATAACGAGGCGCGACAGTTTCAAACAAACGGGCAACGGCTTCGCGCGTCATAAGATACGCAAGCGCCTGGCGGCGGGCAGCCAGGTCGCCCCGTTTGCCCAGCGTGATCATTTTTTCAACGTGCGGGCGCGCTGCCTTGGCTTTGGTGATGGTGGTTTCGACGCGATCTTCAAGAATGATGGAAGTCACCAGGTTGCGCAGCATGGCGCGGCGATGGCTGGTGTTTCTTCCGAGTTTGTATCCTGCTTTGCGATGACGCATGGCGAATCTCTCTTTATCTTAAAAAATCCAGCGGCGCGAAGCTCCCTGAACGAGCAAGCCTCGCACCGCCAAGTGCGTTAAAAGTTTTCCGGCTCTTCCTGCGGCGCCAGCAGATCGGCGTCGAAGTCTTCGTCGTCCTCATCCTCATCGTCGTCACGGTGACCGATGCTCGAGAGAACTGCCGCGGGTAGAATGCTGGTCGGTCCCGGTACAGGGTTGCCGCTTTCGTCGATGCGCATGCCCAGGGACAGGCCCATCTGCGCCAGCATTTCTTTAATCTCATTCAGGGATTTACGGCCGAAATTTTTGGTCTTCAGCATTTCGGCTTCGGTCTTCTGGACAAGCTCTCCAATGGTCTGAATCCCGGCATTCTTCAAGCAGTTGTAGCTGCGGACCGACAGTTCCAGCTCTTCCACGGAGCGGTTCAGATTTTCGTTGCGGATCAGGGGCTCATGCGATCCGGCAGCGGCGTCGGCTTCGAGTTCTTCCTCGAAGTTGATGAAGATGCTCATGTGGTCTTTCAACAGCTTGGCTGCAAGACCGACCGCATCGACCGGCAGTACTGAACCATTGGTCCAGACTTCGATCGTCAGCTTGTCGTAGTCGGTAATCTGGCCCAGGCGAGCGGCCTCGATCGCGTAGTTCACCTTGCGAACCGGGGAGTGAACGGAGTCAACCGGGATAAAACCGATGCCGAGATCGGAATCGAAATTCTTGTCGGCGGAAATATAGCTGCGGCCACGCTTGAGGCGCATTTCCATGTCCAGCTTGCCGCCTTCGCTGACGGTGGCAATGTATACATCCTTATCGAGAATGTCCACGTCGCTGTCGGCTTCAATCATGCCGGAGGTAACAATTCCCGGCTTGTCCGCGCGCAGGTAGATGGCCTTGGGGCCTTCGCCATTCAGCTTGAACGGAACCTGCTTCAGGTTCAGGATAATGTCTGTCGCGTCTTCCACTACACCGGGAATCGACTGGAACTCATGCAACACACCTTCAATGTGAACGGCGGTGACGGCTGCGCCTTCAATTGAAGACAACAGCACGCGCCGCAGGGCGTTGCCAATGGTTGTGCCGAAGCCGCGTTCGAAGGGCTGTGCGCTGAACTTGCCGTATTTTTCGGTTAACGTCTCAAGATCGACGGAAAGACGTTTCGGTTTTTGAAATCCACGCCATAACATAATTTGATCGCCTGACTTCCCGCTCGGCAACGCCGCGAAGCATTCTGCAACGGCCGGGCTTGTTCTCCTGGTTTGGAATAATTGCGGTTTGATTCTTTGCCGCTTATGGCGGCGCATATGCCGCAGTGGAGGCTTGCGCCACCGCTGCGGCCTGAAATTTTATTACTTGCTGTACAGCTCGACGATGAGCTGCTCGTTCACCGGCAGGTGGATGTCCTCACGCTTCGGCAGGGAAAGCACTTTACCCGTCATATTGACGCGGTCAATCGTCAGCCATTGCGCTGCTGCGCCCTGCCCACTGTAATCGCGAGCGACTTCAAACACCGGCAACGCTTTGCTGGCTTCGCGAACACGGATCTCGTCGCCAATGCTGACCTGGTAGGAAGGGATGTTCACCTTGCGGCCGTTCACTTCTACATGCCCATGACGGACAACCTGCCGCGCCTGACGGCGGGAGATGGCGAATCCCAAGCGGAATGCAACGCTGTCCAGGCGCCGCTCCAATTGCTGGAGGAGCAATTCGCCGGTGACGCCAGGAGCGGCGTTGGCCTTTTCGTAATATGCGCGGAACTGGCTTTCGAGCGCAAAGTACATGCGCTTGGCCTTCTGTTTTTCGCGCAATTGCAGGCCGTAGCCGACAATCTTCGCCTTACGGTCGCGGCCATGCTGGCCGGGAGCGAAGTTGCGTTTTTCAATGGCGCACTTGTCGGAAAAACAGCGGGGGCCCTTCAAAAAAAGCTTGATGCCTTCACGACGGCAAAGGCGGCAGACAGGTCCGGTATAACGTGCCACAGAAATCTCCTGAGTTCAGAGGACAATCGGTTTACGGGCATCAGCCCTTCGTCCCGATCCCTGATAATGATTTACTTTGTGATCCGTTTTGGCCGCCGCAGCAACTCTCCACCGTAATTCGGGCATATGCCCTGAAATTCGTGGTTGCAAGCGGAACAAAACGTGCACTCAAACCTACAGATAAATGCTTCCTGGTCCATCGCGAGAGGAGCTTTACACCTCTCGCAGCTTGAACGCATTTCGAGCGCCATCAAAATCTATTTTACACGCGGCGGCGTTTCGGTGGACGGCAGCCATTATGCGGTACTGGCGTTACGTCGCGAATGGTACGAACGTCGATCCCTGCGGAAGCCAATGCGCGAATCGCGGACTCACGTCCGGAACCTGGCCCGCTGACCCGCACATCGACCGAGCGCATGCCATGTTCGCGAGCTTGGCTGGCGGCATTCGACGCAGCCTGCTGCGCGGCGAACGGAGTGCCTTTGCGCGATCCGCGGAAGCCGAGCGAGCCCGAACTTTTCCAGGAGACCGTGTTTCCCTGCCCGTCCGTGATGGTCACGATGGTGTTGTTGAACGAGGCCTGAATGTAGACCACGCCGTAGGGAACGCTCTTCCGTTCCCGCTTTTTGAATTTCTTGTTTTTGGCGGCCTTGCCGGCAGCGCCCGCTTGTGCTTTTGCCATTAGGTCTTCGTCGCTTTCTTCTTGCTGGTGACAGTGCCCTTGCGCGGGCCCTTGCGGGTGCGGGCGTTGGTATGGGTGCGCTGGCCGCGAACCGGCAGATTGCGGCGATGCCGAAGCCCGCGATAGCTCTGAATTTCAATCAGCCGCTTGATGTGCATGGAGACGTCTTTGCGCAGATCGCCTTCAATCTGGCCTTCCCCCTCAATCACCTGGCGGATGCGATTGACTTCGTCCTCGCTCAACTCCTGAAGCTTTCTGAACGGATCCACGTCCGCAGCTTTCAGGATTTTGAGCGCACGAGAGTCGCCGATTCCGAAAATGTACGTGAGCGCGATCCGCGTCTGCTTGTTGCGCGGCAGATCGACGCCTGCAATACGTGCCATGTATTTCCTCACTCTAGCTTGCCCGGACGGATACACCATCGGAGCGGTTATGGCCATCCCATTTTGATTCCTGTGGGAGGCTGTTAGCGGCATTCGCCCGGGTTCTTCGCAAGCCTTGACTTCAGCTAACTAGCCCGGATGAAAACCGGCACGCGCAATCGCCAGGTTAACCCTGGCGCTGCTTGTGCTTGGTATTTTCGCAGATCACGCGCACCACGCCACGGCGATGGATGACCTTGCACTTGTCACAAATCTTTTTAACCGACGCACGAACCTTCATACCTTCCAACTTCCTTCTGCTTAAAAATTCGCTCAGACTATTTGTAGCGGTAAACGATACGCCCGCGATTCAAGTCGTACGGACTCAACTCCACCGCTACCTTGTCGCCCGGCAGAATGCGAATAAAGTTCTTCCGCATCTTTCCGGAGACATGCGCCAGTACCTGGTGCTTGTTTTCCAGTTCCACCCGAAACATGGCGTTTGGCAACGTCTCCACCACCGTAGCCATTACTTCAATCGCGTCTTCTTTCGACAATCGCTGCTCCAACTTGGGCCCATTGAACCGCAGGGCCTTCGCATTGCAAAAACATTCTTGCGGTGAAAAACTTACGCCGTCAGTACCTCGGCGCCTTCGGACCGGACCGCAACGGTGTGCTCAAAATGGGCGCTCAGGCTACCGTCGACCGTCACCGCCGTCCAGCCATCTTCCAGCACCCGAACCGTATGCTTGCCTGCGTTCACCATCGGCTCGATCGCGAGCACCATTCCCTCGCGCAACTTAATGCCCTGTCCACGCCTTCCGTAGTTCGGAATTTGAGGCTCTTCGTGCATCTGAGTGCCGATGCCATGCCCGACAAATTCCCTCACTACGCTGAATCCCGCGGATTCTGCAACTTCCTGAACCGCCGCTCCCACATCCCCCAGCGTCGCTCCCGCTTTCACAGTACTAATAGCGGCTTCAAGCGAGCGTTCCGTAGCGTCCAGCAACGATTGTGCGGCTTCGGAAATCTTTCCCACCGGCAGAGTAATCGCGGAGTCCGCATAATATCCGTCAATAATCAGCCCGCAATCGATCGAGACAACATCGCCCTCCCGCAAGATACGCTTTGCAGAAGGAATTCCATGCACCACTTCACTGTTCACCGACGTGCACAGCACGCAGGGATAATCGTGATATCCCTTGAATGCCGCTACTGCCCCCGCTTCTGCGATTTTGGACTCGGCAAGTTTCTCGAGGTCCATCGTCGTCATACCCGGTGCAATGCTATCCCGCAACGCATCCAGCACGCCGCGTAAGGCCACTCCGCTGCGCCGCATCTTGGCAATTTCCTTCGAAGTGCGAATTACGATCGCCATACGCCAGCTGACCCCACAACTAACCCCGAAGACGCAAGATTGCTTCCATCACCGATCGAGTCACATCTCCAACCGGCAATTCTCCATCTACTTCCGCAAACCTTCCAAGAGCCCGGTAATGGGCCACTACCGGAGCGGTCAATGCCTCGTGCATCCGGAGACGCTCGCAGGCTACCGATTCCGAGTCATCGGCGCGCTGCGCCAATGGGGTCCCATCCACATCGCATACTGTGTCATTTTGCGGAGGGTTGGAATAGACGTTGTAAATGCGGCCACAGGTAGGACAATTGCGGCGCCCGGTAAGTCGGCGCAAAAGATTAGTATAGCGAACCACAACGTTCACGGCAATGACTGGCAGCGCCTGGCTCTCATGGCTCAACTGCTCGTCCAGCCATGTGGCCTGCGGCAGCGTGCGTGGAAAACCATCGAGGATGTAACCGCGCCGGGTGTCCGGCTGTTTCAGCCGCTCCAGCACCATGGCCTGAACCAGATCATTTGACACCAGCTGACCGGCATCCATGACCTCTCGAATCTGCCTGCCCAGCGGGGACGCGCTTTTGACGGGGTCTTTGCGCATTTCGCGCAACAGGTCGCCGGTCGAAATCTGGGGAATAGACCAGTCCGCCATCAGGATCTTGGCCTGTGTGCCCTTGCCCGCCCCGGGCGCGCCGAGCAAAAGAATCGGCCCCGGAGTAATCGCGCTCCTCGGTGCTGCCTGAGTGCCTGCGTGCATTTCCTCCACCGGCACTACCAGGACCGCCTTCCGCGGACACGACCGCTTTTCCCGGAAAAGCCATCGTAGTGCCGCATGATCAAATGGGCTTCCACCTTGTTGATGGTGTCCATCGCCACACCTACAACGATCAGCAAGGAGGTGCCGCCGAAGTAGAAGTTGACGCCGAGTCCGTTCGTTACCCAGGTGGGCAGGCGGTCAAAGAATCCGCCAACCAGCCAGAGATGGTTCAGATGAATGCCGCTGATCATGAACTGCGGGATCAACGAAACGATGATCAAATACAGGCCGCCGACCAGGGTGATGCGTGTCAGGATGTCATTGACGAAGTCCGCTGTACGCTTGCCGGGCCGGATGCCGGGGATAAACCCGCCATATTTCCGCATATTGTCCGCGATGTCGTCAGGCCTGAAGATGATTGAAATATAAAAATACGCGAAGAACAATATGGCAACGCAGTACAGCAGTTCATACCACGGCTCGCCCACGTTTAAAGCGTCAAAGATGGGACGCCAGAACTTGCTGTCGTGGAAAAAGACCACATTCTGAAACAGCAGTGGAGCCGACAGGATGGAAGCCGCAAAGATGACCGGCATCACGCCGCCTGCGTTGACACGCAGCGGAAGATGCGTCGACTGGCCGCCCATGAGCCGCCGTCCGACAATACGCTTGGCATACTGCACCGGGATGCGCCGCTCACTGCGTTCCACGAACACGATGAAGGCGACGACAATGAGCATCACAGCCAGAAGGATCAGAACCGCCGGGATAGTAAAGCCGCCCCAGGCCTGCGTTTGCACCTTCTGATACAGATCCGAGATTCCGGCGGGGATGCCGACGACAATGCCGGCGAAGATCAGCAGACTCATTCCCTCGCCGATGCCGCGCTCTGTAATCTGCTCACCGAGCCACATGACAAAGGTTGCGCCAGCGGTAAGGGTGAGCACCGTCATCAACACAAAACCCGGGCCGGGATTGGTGACGTAGGGGACGCTTCCGGAACCGTGCACCAGCGTCAATGCAATCGCGAACGACTGCACCACCCCAAGCGCTACCGTCATATAGCGCGTCCACTGGGTAATTTTCTTGCGGCCCATATCGCCTTCTTTTTGCAGGCGGGCCAGCGGCTCGTAAACCACAGTCAGCAGCTCGAAAATAATGGCTGCCGTAATGTAGGGCATAATGCCGAGCGCGAAAACCGTCAAACGGCGCAGGTTACCGCCGCTGAACATGTCGATCAAACCGAGTGAACTACCGCTGTTCTGAGCGAAGAATTGCTCCAGCAGCTTGGTGTTGACTCCAGGTGTAGGAATATGAGACCCAAGCCGGTAGATGGCGAGGATAAACAGCGTGAACAGCACCCGCTTGCGCAGGTCTGGAATACGGAAGATATTCGCGAATTTTTCCAGCATGAAACTCCTGCTTTGCTCTCGCCGAGATTTACCCGGTTGTGCCGCCCAACTTACTAAGCCGGGCTTTATTCGCCAATCAGAACTGCCTTGCCGCCGGCCTTCTCGATCTTTTCCTGCGCCGTTTTTGAGAACTTATGCGCATGCACGGTGACTGCGACCGTCAGCTCGCCGACACCCAGCACCTTGACCAGCGCGTTCCGCTTCCGCACAAGATTCAATGCGACCATCTTTTCGTAGGTGAGTTCGTCCTCGCCCATCTCGGCAATGCGGTCCAGGTTCAACACGGTATATTCCGTGCGGAAAATATTGGTGAAGCCGCGCTTTGGAAGACGGCGGTGCAATGGCATCTGCCCGCCTTCAAATCCGCGCATCAGGCTCGAACCGGAACGCGATCCCTGGCCCTTATGCCCACGGGTGGAGGTTTTGCCCATCCCCGAACCCATGCCGCGCCCAACGCGCTTCTTGTTGGAGTTCGCGTCCTTGGGAGATCTTAAATTTGATAAGTTAATCATTGCTATCCTCAGTCTGCCGTGCGGAGTATTCCGCCCGGGCCATACTTCTACAATCTTCGTTTGCGACCTTATTCGACGATGCGAACCAGATGCGGGATCACCTTCACCATGCCGCGCACTGAAGGCGAATCCTCGCGCTCGACAATCTGACGCAGGCGCGTAAATCCAAGACCCTTCACCACTCGCTTATGCTTCTCGGGAGTGCAGATGGCCGACTTGTAATATTCAATCCGGATTTTCGCCGGGGTTTGCTTGTTTGCCATATTACAACTCCTCTACCGGCTTGCCGCGCAGGGCAGCCACTTCGCGCTTGTCCCGCAATTGCGCCAGAGCATCGAAGGTCGCCCGCACTACATTGTGCGGATTGGCCGATCCCAGGCTCTTGGTCAGGACGTTCTGAATTCCCACGGAAGTCATGATGGCCCGCACCGCGCCGCCGGCAATTACGCCCGTGCCTTCTGGAGCCGGCTTCAACAGCACATTGCCGGAACCGAAACGGCCCAGAACCTGATGAGGAATCGTGGTATCGGTCATGTTCACACGCACCAGATGCTTCTTCGCGGCCTCAATCCCCTTGCGGATCGCCTGCGGAACTTCCTTGGCCTTGCCGGATCCAAAGCCGACCACTCCAGCAGAGGCGTCGCCGACGACGACGAGAGCAGCGAAGGACATATTTTTGCCGCCCTTGACAACCTTCGTCACGCGATTGATCGAAACCACCTGGTCCTTCAGGTTATACTGCCCGGCTTCCAGCTTTTTCTTGATGATTGCCATTCCGTCCGTTTTCCTTTCAGGTCTTCAACAGACCTGTTCAGCACAACTGTTCCAGCCTAGAAATCCAGTCCCGCTTCGCGTGCGGAGTCCGCAAGCGCCTTGATGCGGCCGTGATACAGATAACCGCCGCGGTCGAAGACAACTTTCTTGATGCCCTTTTCCTTGGCCTTCTCCGCAATCAACTTGCCAACTTCTTTGGCAGCGGCAACGTTGCCGCCGGTTTTGATTTTTGCGGTAACACTGGAGGCCGAGGCCAGGGTCGTGCCCGTCTGGTCGTCAATCAGCTGGGTGTAGATCTGGTTCAGCGAGCGATAGACATTCAGCCGCGGCCGCTCCGCGGTTCCCTGCATCTTGCGGCGGATCCGCGCATGTACACGCTGGCGATTGTTGTTGCGTAAAATTTGCGGAATCATAAAAACTTTCCTTCCTAAAAGCGGAAACGCCCTGCGTCCCCGTTCGGTTCTGGATTCGACTGCTGGCCATCGAACCGCCAGCGTCGCTTCAATTACTTCGCGCCCGTCTTGCCGGCCTTCTTCTTCAGCTTCTCGTCGGAGTAGCGAACGCCTTTATTCTTGTACGGATCGGGCTTGCGCAGCGAGCGCATGTCGGCCGCTACCTGACCCACCTTCTGCCGATCAATACCGCTGATGCTTAGCCGGGTCTGCTTGGGGTCAATCGTGACCGCGATTCCGGTGGGCAGGGGAAACTCAATCGGATGCGAATAGCCCAGCGTAAAAACTACGGTGTTCTTGCCCTTCAGCTCCGCGCGATATCCGATGCCGACAATATCGAGGTCCCGAGTCCAACCATTGGTGACGCCTTGAACGGCATTCGCCACCAGAGCGCGTGTCAGGCCGTGAATGGCCGCCTGCGAATCGTCCTTGCGAACAACGTGAAGGTGGCCGTCTTTCTCTTCAAAGCTCAAGCCGCCCGGAATAAATTGTTCGACCTTCCCTTTGGGGCCTTCGACGACGACCGTGTTTCCCTTGACGGTATATTTGACACCTTTGGCCAGCGGGATCGGCTGTTTTCCTATACGTGACATCTTCTGAATTCTCTTTCTACCGGCTTGCGAGTCTCGCGCTCAGCATCGAGCGAGTTCCACTGCAGCCATTGTTGCTGATCCGAACTCTTACCAAATCTCGCACAGCAGCTCGCCGCCAACGCCTTCACGGCGCGCCTGACGGCCCGTCATCACGCCCTTGGGAGTGGTGATGATGCTGATTCCCAACCCGCCCTGCACCCGCCGGATTTCATCGCGGTGCACGTAGACGCGGCAACCCGGATGGGATACACGCGACAAGCCGCGAATCGCCGCCTGGTTGTTGGTGTCGTACTTCAAATACATGCGCAGAAAACGACTGCTGTTCTCTTCCGTCGCCTTGTAGTTGCTGATGTAGCCCTCTTCTTTCAGAATGCGGGCGATCTCCAGCTTTAGCTTTGAGGCGGGAACATCCAGCTTCGCGTGCCGCGAATGAATCGCGTTGCGAAGCCGTGCCAACAGATCGGATACAGGATCACTTACACTCATCGTATCTCCTTCATCCCCCGTTCGCTCCTATAAGGAGAACCTGCGGGAATGTTGTTGCGCCTTCATTCAAACTCAAAGCGCTCTAGAATTTTTATTCAGCGTGGCTGCGGCCACACAGCTTACCAGGAAGACTTCACAACTCCCGGAATTTCGCCTTTTAATGCAAGGCTGCGGAAGCAGAGGCGGCAGATGCCGAACTTCCGCAGAAAGGCCCGCGGCCGTCCGCACAAATTGCACCGATTATGCTGCCGCGATGAAAATTTCGGCTTGCGTTTATCTTTAACTCTCTTTGCAGTAGTTGCCATCGATTCTTCTCTTGTCCTCTCGCCTAAGCTCTAGGCAGTTCGCCCTGCTCAGGCAGTCTGCCGGAACGGGATGCCGAAATGCTGCAGCAATGCCCGGGCCTGCTGGTCGTCCTTGGCCGTCGTCACAATGGTGACGTTCATGCCCTTCAACTTGTCGACGCGTGAATAATCGATCTCCGGAAAAATCAGCTGATCGCGCACTCCAAGGGTGTAGTTTCCGCGCCCATCGAAGCTCTTGGTCGAAACGCCTTTGAAATCACGCACACGCGGCAACGCGGTTGAGACCAGCCGGTCGAGAAATTCGTACATCTTCTCCCCGCGCAGCGTAACCATGGCTCCGATCGGCATACCTTCACGAACCTTGAAAGCGGCAATCGATTTCTTGGCCCGGGTCACGACCGGCTTCTGCCCGGTGATCAAACCCAGATCGGTCATCAGCGGATCCATCACCTTAACGTTCTGCGTAGCTTCGCCCAGTCCCATATTCAGGACAATCTTTTCCAGGCGCGGCACGGCCATGGTATTTTTCAAGCCCAGTTCCTTCAAGAGCGCCGGCTTGATTTCCTTCGTGTACTTCTCTTTCAATCTCGCTGCCATATTCCGTCCATCCTTGCTTCAAAGTGCGTCACGGTCCCGGACTGGAGTGTTGAAAACCTGACTCCATTCACCGTTGCGTAACGACGACTGCTGCCTGCTTACTTCTTGCCCTCAAGCGTTTGACCACATTTGCGGCAAACGCGCACCTTGGTATCGCCTTCAAATTTGAATCCGACGCGAACCGGGCCGCAACTGCCACAGACCAGCATCACATTCGATGCCTGGATGGGGTTTTCCTGCTCGGCGATTCCGCCCTTGATGTTGCGCTGTGGATTCGGCTTCACAGTCTTAGTGACCATCATCACGTGCTCGACCAATAGACGATTCTCGTCCTTCATGACGCGCAATACCCTGCCGCGCTTGCCCTTATCTTTTCCTGCAATCACCTGGACCGTATCGTTGCGGCGAATCTTCAATCCCGACATAAACTTTGTCTCGCTTCCTGTTCATTTCCACTGCAAGGGGAGCCAGGCTCCGCCTGCATTCAAATCACGGCTATAGCACTTCCGGCGCCAACGAAACGATCTTCAAAAACTTCTTCTCGCGCAGTTCGCGAGCCACCGGGCCAAAAACACGCGTTCCCACCGGCTCTCCAGTCTCGTTGATCAGCACCGCAGCGTTCTGGTCGAAGCGGATATAGGTTCCATCGCGACGGCGATACTCTTTCCGCGTCCGTACGATGACAGCCTTCACCACTTTGCCCTTCTTCACCTGGCCATCGGGCGAAGCTTCCTTGACGGCTGCAGTGACAACATCGCCCAGGCCGGCTTTGCGCCCGGTCGATCCGCCCAACGGCAGGATGACCTGCAGCTTGCGTGCGCCGGAGTTGTCGGCCACCGCCAACATCGTTCTCATCTGTACGGCCATGTTCGTCTCCTAATGTCGTGCGTCGATTGCATCGTCAAAGTCGTATTGCCGCGGTACGTTCTAGACTGCCTGCGGAACGCTTTCTTCCACCTGCGCCAGGTTCGAGCGGCGGACAATCTCTTCCAACTGCCAACGCTTCAACTTGCTCAACGGCCGCGTTTCGCGAATCCGCACCACGTCTCCGACATGTGCCGTCTTGTGCTCGTCATGGGCATAAAATTTCTTGGTCGTCCGCATCGTCCGCAGATATTTCGGGTGCGCCTTGCGCATCTCGACTTCGACGACGATGGTCTTCTGCATCTTGGTCGAGACCACCTCGCCCACCTTTTCGTTGCGCCGCGAAGCTGCTGGAGCGCCAGGGGCCGCCGATGCCGTAGTTTCTTTCGAGGTCTTTCTGGTTTCTGTCATTGCTTAACTGCCGCCCTTCTTCGCATTCGCCTTGCCGCGCTTGGCGGACTTCATGCTGGTCTTACCGGCTGCCTTGGTCTTGCCGGTGGATTTGGCCGATTTCTTCGAGGTCTTTGAAGATTTCTTTGCCTTCAGGACCTTGCCCTTCGCTGCCTTCGTTTTGGACTTCGCCTTCTTGGCCGCGCGCTTCGGCTTCGGTTCACTGGGATGCGAGGGAGCAACGATGCCGAGTTCCCTCTGGCGCTCGGCGGTCTTGATCCGGGCGATGTCTTTCTTCAGCTCGCGAAGCTTTTTCACGCCCTCGTTCTGCCCCATACTTAACTGGAAGCGCAAACGAAAGATCTGTTCCGAGGCCTGGTGCGCCTGGAGCGCGAGTTCTTCCTTATCCAGGTTCAAGATCTTATCCATTTCCATCGTTCAATCCCTTTATCTTCCGGACTAACGTCCTTCAGGCCTGCTTTACTTCTGGACGACCGCAGCCACGGCGTCGTGCCGCGCAACAAATAACGTCTTTACCGGCAGCTTGTGCGAAGCCAGCCGCATTGCTTCCTGCGCTACCTCGCGGCTGACGCCTTCCATCTCAAACAGCACCTTGCCGGGCTTCACCACCGCAACCCAATGGTCGAGCGGCCCCTTGCCGGAACCCATACGAACTTCAGCCGGCTTTTTCGTGATCGGCTTGTCGGGAAACAACCGTAGCCAGATCTTGCCGCCGCGCTTGATGAAGCGCGTCATCGCCACACGGCTGGCTTCAATCTGCCGGTCCGTAATGTGAGCGTGTTCCAAGGTCTTCAATCCAAAGTCCCCGAACGCAAGCTCAGACCCGCGCCAGGCCTTGCCACGGTTTCTGCCCTTCTGCTGCTTGCGAAACTTCACTTTCTTCGGCATCAACATAAAAAAATCCTCTTCACTGCCTGCTTGCACCCCGAGTCTGAACCGGGTTCAAGCTCAAAATTCAAACCTTAGAAAATGCTCGATGCCAACTGCGGTTCGCGCTTTTTCTTTTCCTGGTAAATGTCGCCGCGATACACCCACGCCTTGACTCCGATGATGCCGTAGGTCGTATGCGCCTCGGCAAAACCGTAATCAATGTCGGCGCGCAGCGTATGCAACGGCAGCCGGCCCTGGAGATACCACTCGGAACGCGCAATCTCGGCGCCGTTCAAACGTCCGCCCACGCGCACCTTGATGCCGCGGCAGCCGAAACGCAGGGCCGAGTCCACCGACTTGCGCATGGCGCGACGGAAGCTGACGCGCTTTTCCAGTTGCAACGCGATGTTCTCCGCCACCAACTGGGCATCGAGTTCCGGCTTGTTCACTTCGAGGATGTCGACGAAGACTTCGCGGTTCGAACGCTTCTGCAAATCGGCCTTGAGCTTCTCAATCTCCGCGCCTTTGCGCCCGATGATGATGCCCGGACGCGCCGTGCGGATGATGATCCGCAGCTTGTTGCCGGGACGCTCAATTTCGATCGAGCTGACTCCAGCCGACTTCAGCTTGTCTTTCAGTTCGCGCCGCAGCAGCACATCTTCTACCAGCAGGGCAGCATAACCCCGCTCGACGAACCAGCGCGACTTCCAAGGCTTGTTGATACCCAGCCGAAACCCGTAAGGGTGGACTTTCTGACCCATGGTGAATCCTTCCCGTT
>JBEPVW010000024.1:0-28440 GCA_041690775.1 Acidobacteriota bacterium
CTCACGCCCGAGGCATCTCTCAACCCGGAAACAACGCTACAAATCCTTTACACCTCCGGCACTACGTCGGCTCCGAAAGGAATCGTCCACACCCACGGCAACGTGCTTGCGAGTGTTGAAATACTGGAACGCGAAATCCAAAAATATCTACGGTATGAGCGTTGGGTGCATCCTCTGCGCTTCCTCCATACCCTGCCGCTCAGCCACGTCTTCGGACAGTTCGCGGGCTTGTGGGTCCCGCCATTGCTGGCGGCGCAGGTGCATTACGAGGACAGGCTTGTCGCCAGCCATTTGATCGAACGCATCCGCCGCGAGCGCATCTCCGTCGCTGCCGTTGTCCCGCGTGTATTGGAACTCATGCGCGCCCATCTCCTTGCTGCAGATCCGCAGCTGCAGCAGCGCCTCACAAAAATTCAGAGCGAACGAATCTGGTGGCGATGGTGGCATCTGCGCGATATCCATCGTCGCTTCGGACTCAAGTTTTGGGCCTTCGTCTCCGGCGGCGCAACGCTCCCCGCGGAGGTCGAACAATTCTGGAACGCACTCGGCTTCCTGCTGGTGCAGGGCTATGGCATGACGGAAACCACCGCGCTCGCCACATTGAACCATCCCCTGCATACCGCGCCCGGCAGCATCGGCAAGCCGCTCGCCGGGCGCGAAGTTCGTATCGCGGACGACGGAGAAATCCTGGTGCGCGGTGCAATACTCGCTGCCGGAACATGGCGCAATGGGCACCTGGAGCACCGCACAGACGACTGGCTGCACACCGGCGATCTCGGTTCCATCGACCCCGCCGGCCACCTGCATTTCCTCGGACGCAAAAGCGACGTCATCGTAGCCGCCTCCGGAATGAACATTCACCCCGCCGACCTGGAAGCCGCCGTCAATGCGCAACCTGGCGTGCGCGAATCGATGGTGGTGAGCAGGGAAGGCTCGCGCGGCCAGGAACCCGTAGCCGTAATCATCTCCGAGGAAAAGTTCGAATCCGTATTGCAGCAGATTCTGGAGCAAGCCAATCGCAGCTTGCAACAATTTCAGCAGATCGCCGGCATCCTCCGCTGGCCCGCGTCTGAATTTCCGCGCAACAAGATGGGCAAGCTCTTGCGCCGCGAAGTAGCAGCATGGGTTCAGCAGCAACTGCAATCGAAATCATCGACCTCCGCACTGGCTCACAGCCACGACCCACTCTCACGCCTGTTGGAGCAAGTAACCGGCGAACCCAACCAGGATCTCGACGACGCAGCCAGCCTGACCATCGACAGTTTGGGTCGAATGCAGTTAGCCATGGCCATAGAAGAGCAATTCGGCATAGCCGTAAGCGACGAAGCCATAGCCAACGCAAAAACAGTAGGGGAGCTGCGAAAAATAACCCGGGTGCCCCAGGGCCGCGAAGCTCACCTGGGATCGCAAGACTCGGGAAACATCGAACTAGAGGACAAAGAAAATCCGGGTGCCCCATGCTTTGCAAAGCAAAAGGTGGGATCGTCCGCGGTGAAGGATGCCCACGCAGTGAAGTACGCCCACTGGCCCTGGAGTGCGCCCGTCCAGGCCGCGCGAATAATATTCCTCGAACTCATTCTGCGCCCGCTAGTGGCTGCCCTCGCCCATCCACAAGTAAGGTGCGATCCCAAAGCTTTACCAGCCGAGCCGTCGATCTACGTTTCAAATCATGTGACCGCCATCGACGTGGCTCTTGTGCTTTACGCCCTCCCTCGCCGCGTGCGTCAGCACATGGCCATAGCCATGTCGGCGGAGCTGCTGGAGGCATGGCGTCACGGCCGCATCGCCGCGGGTGTAGGAGCGGGACCGCTGCGCTGGCTAGCACCGCTCCAGGCACAGGCCGTTGTTGCACTGCTCAACGTATTTCCTCTGCCCGCAGCCGCAGGCCTGCGCCAAAGCTTCGCTCACGCCGGGGAAGCCCTCGACCGCGGATACAACGTGCTGGTATTTCCAGAGGGGCAACGCACCCGCAACGGCGAGTTGCAGCCATTCCAGACCGGCATCAGCCTACTGGCGCAGGAGTCTGGCACCGCCGTGGTTCCTATCGGTCTCGCGGGGCTATGGCAGGCGGCGCAACACCCCGGTTTTCTGCCGGAATTCCGCCCGCCTGGCCTGAGTGTCATTGTGGGAAATCAGCTTCGACGCGCCGCCGCCGAATCCCATCCACAGTTTGCCGCTGAACTTCGCTCCGCCGTAGAGCATCTGATTTTATAAAGGGGAAATAATCATGGCTGTGTCTCGCCTGGTAGAGCATACCGGGTGTTCCAGGGGCGCGAAGCTCATCTGGAATCGGACTGCTACCTCATGGAAGCAGAGCTGAATCAATCGGGTATTCCACCTTTATTAGAAATTTAGGCAAAGCATCTCTCAAAAAATGGGCTGGAAGCATGGCGGAGGTCTAAAATCGAAGGCAACGACTCCATGCCAGCAACTCAAGTCCATGTATTGCTCGCCGTGTGCGATACGGCTCATTCTGCGCCCGTGGCGCAGGCGCTGATGCTCGCCGGCGCAACTGTTTCGATGGTCCACGTGCGCTCAGCGGAACATTTGCTGGAATGTCTGGCCGAACAGAAACCGTCACTGCTGGTTCTCGAGCTCGACCGCGAATGGGGTGCTCTGGAGCAGTTGCGGACGCAACATCCTGCCCTTCCTGTTGTGGTGCTTTTGACCAAGCCCACAGAAGAGCTGGCCTTTGCCATTTCACGGCTCGGCGCGGAAGACGTATGGACGCTTCCCATGCATGTTGCTTCCATGCTGGAACGCGTCGAGGCAGTCGTGCAACGGGCACATGCCGCAGGCGAAAGCGTCCGCGCGGCGTTGGGCGAGGATCCTGGCCGCGGAATCCCGCCCGCTCCGCTTTCCGGCGACGTCGAACCGGCGATTTCTGTGAATGAGCGGTCGGGTTCCCCTGCCGGCAGGAATGCTCCGCCTTCGCCGCCATTCATGATGGGCGATAACCCCAGGATGGCGGAGATTCGCGACACCATTGATAAAGTTTCCGGCACGGATGTGACCGTGCTGATTCGCGGGGAGAGTGGAGTCGGCAAAGAAGTCGTAGCCCGCCTCCTGTTTGAACATTCCCGCCGTCGGCAGAAGGCCTTTGTCAAAGTAAATTGCGCCGCCATCCCGCACGATCTGCTGGAAAGCGAGTTGTTCGGCTACGAACCAGGAGCGTTCACTGGCGCGGTTCGTAGCAAGCCGGGCAAGTTTGAGCTGGCCGACCGCGGCACACTGTTTCTGGATGAGATCGCCGAAATGCATCCCAGCCTGCAGGCCAAACTGCTCCACGTTTTGCAGGATGGCAAATTCTCTCGCCTGGGCGCCAAGCGGGACGTTTCCGTCGATGTCCGCGTCATCTGCGCCACCAACAAGCTGCTGGAGGAACGGGTTCGAGAGGGCCTTTTCCGCGAAGACCTTCTCTACCGTATTAACGTCGTCACCATTTCTCTACCGCCGCTGCGCGAGCGCCGCGATGAAATTCCCATCCTGACGGATTACCTGCTGCGGAAATATGCGCTGCAGTACGGACGCACGCTGAATCCGCTCAGCGACGAAGTCACCCAGCGGATGATGGAGTATGACTGGCCCGGAAATATTCGCGAGCTGGAAAACCTTTGCAAGCGGTTTGTCCTGGTTGGCAGCGAAACACAAATTCTTCGCGAACTTTCGAGTCATAACGGGGGGGTCCAAGGCAGCGCCATTCAGGGAGAAAATCGGAACGAAAACACGCCCCAAAACGATGCTGCGACGAATCTTTCGCTATTGGAGGTCGGGCGCCGCGCCGCCTGGGAGGCGGAACGGCAGGCAATCAGCGAAACACTGGTTGCAACGAACTGGAATCGCAGGGAAGCTGCCCGTCGCCTGCAAATCAGCTACAAGGCTTTTCTGAACAAGATGAAGCAAATGCAAGTGAGGGAACCAGCCACCCTGGGGGGTGAAGCAGGTGAGAACGAAGATGCCAGTGGGAACTTCGATACCCAATAGTGGTACCCAGATACCACTATTTCCGTCGGCACATTGCACACTCGACACCTCAGTTCCGAATCTTGACGTTAGAATTCAGGCTCTTTTCAGCGAATTTTTATGGGTAAGTTATTAAGAACATGTTGTTTACATCGCTGGATGCAGGCAGAGTCTCCGCATTAAGGCATTTCTCGTGTCTTTGGCCCCTCATTTGCATCTAACTAAGGCAAGTATGAGGCGTCCAACTTTCAGTCCTCCATTTGAATTTCTCGCATAATCTGTGTCGTTTCGCGTTGCGGAACGGCTCCCATCGATCAAAACCTCGCCGCCACCCATCCTCGATAGCCTCGATGCAAGGCCCGCAATAGCGGGCCTTCAGCGTCCCTCCGTAAATCTTCAATATCCCAGCTAAAATTTAAATGTGAGCGCAACAGAAACACCTGAATCCATTCAGTCCAGGCTGCGGGAAATCGACGCGTTATTTTCCACCGGCGGCCTCGAACATAGCCGCCGCAAGAGGACCGCCAAAGCCGCGGCCTCGACGAAAAAGGCAGACGCATGGTCCGCGAAAAAAAGCCCTGTCCTTCGTAATGATCCGGTTGTGCTTCGCATCCCCGCCTGGAAACAATACCGTTGGCTGGCACACGGCTTCAGTACGCGCGTCGGCGGGGTTTCTACCGTGTACCGTCCCGGCGAAAAGCGCGGAGACCTGAATCTTGGCTTTACCGCGGCGGATACGCGCGAAAACGTCCTCAAAAACCGCGAGCTTTTTCTGCGCGCTGTGCTGGCCGGCCACGATCCAGCCTGCGCGAAATTGGCACAGGCGCAGTTGAAGATGCTGCATCAGATTCACTCCGGCCTCATTCATCATTTTCAACATCGGGTAGATGTCGGCGACTTGGAAGTCCAAACGGAAGCGCTTTTGCGGGGCGACGGAGCGATCACCAGCAATGCCGGCATGATGCTCGCGATTCAGACGGCGGATTGCATGCCCATCCTGGTGGCGGACGTGAAGCAGCGGATCGTGGCGGCTTTCCATGCCGGCTGGCGCGGCACTCTGGCGCGGATTGCGGAGCGCGGCGTCGGTCGTATGCGCGCCGAATTTGGCAGCCAGCCGGGCGACCTGACGGCGGCCATCGGCCCGGGGATTGGCCGCTGTTGTTACTCCGTGGGCGAAGAAGTGCGCATGGAATTTACGTCTCAGTTCTCCTACGCGGATGTGTTGTTTGAAGAAGTGTTCGACCTGGATCCGATCAAGCAGAAATATCCGATGTTGTTCCTGACAGCGCGCGCCCCCGGCCACAGCAACCTCGGGCCCAGCATTCATCTCGATCTGGCTGAAGCAAACCGCCGCCAGTTGCTCGACGCCGGGCTGAAGCCGGAGGCGATTCATTCGATGGGTCTCTGTACAGCCTGCGATACGAAGCTTTTTTTTTCTCATCGGGCCGAACAGGGATTTACCGGACGTATGTTGAGCGCGATCGGCGTACGAGCTTAGTCTGCTGAATGGTAGTCTGCCAGATATTCCTTCTGAACTAAAGGACAACCGACCCACATGAATCGCAGGCGATTGCTGCAGGGTGCCTCCATGGCTATTTTGTCGGGCAAGTTGTTGCCCGGCTCGCGCTTATATGGACAATCGTCCGCTAACAACAGCGCGAGCGTTCCAGACCGCAGCGGGTCCTCGACTCCCAGAACATTCATCCTGGCAAATTGCAGCCGCGACATCGACGAGTTTCGGACATTCGCCCAGGCAGCCAGCAAGTTGAAACCTTACGGAGATGTCCAGGTCAACATCGGCATACTTGCCGACAAGAGCTGGTATGAAATGCCGACCGTCAACAGTCCATGGCACGAATATGCCAATGAGATGTCGTGCATGGCGAAGTTCTTCCCGCACCCGAAAGTCGCTCCTCCTTACATCCCTGCAGACTGGGTTGCGAAGAATCGGGATCTGCTGCTTGCAAAAGCAGATGTGCTTCGGCAACTCGGGCTGCATGCCGCATTCTCAAGCGACGACACGCACTTTTTTTCAGAGGCTTTTTTCGACGAATATCCCAACTTGCGCGGACCGCGCATCGATCATCCGCGGCGCAGCAATCGCGCGGAGTTTGCCTGGTGCGTTGACCTGCAGGAAACCCGCGACATGATCGAGTGGATGGCTACGGAGCTGAAGCGTCAAGTCCCGGAGATTCGCACCATCCTGAGCCATAACAACGATGCGGGTGGTGGATTCTGCTGGGCTGCGGCGTTATACAGCGGGCCGAACGGCCCCCACCATTGCGAGGGCCGGAACGCTGGAGTCCGCGTAAGAGATTACACGGAAGCAATCCACCGGGGCGCGCAAAAAGGGGGCGGAGATGTTGTCATCCGGATGAACGGGAACTTCTGGCAGGGCGAAGACGATCTCGTCGTAGAAATGATGCCGCCCAATACCTGTCTTGAAGAGGGCCACGACCCTGCAACGATCAGCGTCGGCAGCCTGATCTACCAGGCGTATCCATTACGAGGCATTCTGGATCCAATCACCACGCTCACTACTCTGGAAAAATTGACGAGCCCGGAAATCAAGACTGTCCGCTTCAATACCAGCCCGCCGTATTCACGCATGGATGAATCCCTGCCGACCGTCGAGATGTTGATCGAAATGCAGCAGGAGTGCATTCTCGAACCGACTCACGGCTTGATCTCACGGTTCGACAAGCTGCATAAACTCGCTTTGCGCTGGGGAGGCCAGCAGAATGCCGACGCCCTGGTCGAGGCTTTTTATGAAATGAATGAGGCGTTTCTACTGAAGGATGCAGTTGCCCCGAGATACAGCAACATCTACTGTGCCGTCTCGACGCGCTATGTCACCCGTCCTCTTCTATTCAAGCCAGATGTGCTCAGTGGGAAAGAAGAATCCTATTTCCTGCCGTATGTTTTCAATGTCTCCGAATCGGAAGCGCGCAATGATTATGCCGATATCCACGGCGGGCGGATGACGGGCCCTGCCTCGTGGGAGGACTCCGGGTTGCAGCTTGCGCTGTCGCGAGCGCTCCATGCCGCAAAAATTCTGGAAGGCATGAAAGATGCGCCCGCTCAAAAATGGCTGAGGCAATATGCGCTGTCATTGAGAATGTGGGCGAGCGAAGTTCGATCCATCAACAACTTTTACTTCGCACAGTTGCTGCGTGACCGGAACGCGGCAATTGTCGCCGCTGGCCCGCGGACCGCTTCGAAACAAGCCAACTGGACAGGCGACGGAGATTATCTGGCGTGGAACCAAATCCAGCGGGATGAGTTCGACAACACGAATGAGCTGATTGCGCTCCTGCAGAGCGGCGGCCTCGATTTAATGGGGCACGCAAAGGACAAACGATATGAAGATACGTTCCTTTTCGGCCCGGATATCATCGGCGCACTGCACGAGAAGACCCGGCTGATGCAGCGCGAGTGGCTGGACGTACAAATGTATCTGGCCTCGCCACTCAAGTAGGTACAACGACGCTCGCCATTTGATCCCATCGTCTGTTGCGATTAAGGCGCTGTGCTCGGGATAGAAAAAGAAAAGCCGCATGCTCTTGCATGCGGCTTTCGCTTTGTTTCTGGCGTGCGATTTACTGCAAGATCGCCAGGCTAAGGGACCACCACGCTCGTCGCGGAGACAGCCGTGTTTGGCTGGAAGAACTGATCCCCGGAGTAGAGTGCGGTGAACTGGTGCGTGCCGGTGCTCAGGCCGCTGACCGTCAGCGTCGCCGTGCCGCCGCTTAACGGTACCGCCGGCCGCTGCGTTCCATCACTGTCTTCGAAAATCACGCTTCCAGTTGGAGTGCCCGCCCCCACCCTCGGTGCGACTGTCGCCGTTAACGTAACCGGCGTGACGGCTGTGATGGTTCCGCTCGGCGTGGTGGTCACAGTGACCGTAGACCCCGAGCTATTCAACAGGATGCTGATGCTGGGGTGTCCACCCGCGACCGGCGGAAACTGCTTGGTGTATCTCAGTTGATTGGCCGGACTTGTCAGGTTGACGCGGCTGAACGTGTTAGCGGTCACCACGTCCATCTTGCCGTCGCGATTGAAATCCCCAAGCGCGACCGCCCATGGTTGTGTGCCGGTGGTGAAGTCCATCCGTGGAAGGAACGTGCCATCTCCCTTGCCTTCCAGAATCGTCACCTGGTTGAAGTTGGGAGCGACAGCGGCGATGTCGAGGATGCCGTCGCCATTTACGTCGCCGGCCGCAATCGAGTCGGGGAAGTTCAGTGCGAAGCTATCGACCGCATTCTTGAAGGTGCCATCGCCGTTGCCCGCAAAGAAGGACACATTGTTCGCGATCGAGTTGCCGGTCACGATGTCCAGATTGCCGTCACGATTAAAGTCGCCGATCACCAGTGAAGTTGGATTTACGCTGGTCGTGAAGATTGTCGGCGATGCAAATGTTGCCTGTGGCGGCGGCGGGTTGGGAAGCCCCGGCGTCGTGTTCAGGAAGAATTCCATCTGCGCCGACTGGAAGCAGGTGACGGCAACGTCCTGCCGCCCGGTGTGGCGGAAATCGCCGATCGCTACGCCGTATGGATTGGCGCAGGTCGCCAGCGTTTGCCCGGCGGTGAAGATGCCCCCGGTCTGCCCATAGAGAATCGAGACTGTATTGGCGCCGTAATTGGTGACAGCAATGTCGGGCAGTCCGTCGCCGTTCAGATCGCCGATCGCAACCTGGAACGGCTGCATTCCGACCGTGTAGCTCTTGGCTGCGGCGAAGCTGACAACGCCGCTGCCATTATTCATCAGCACGCTGATGGTATTGTCGCCGGTGTTCGCGGTGACCAGGTCGGAGTAGCCATCGTTATTCAGATCGCCGGTTGCCACCCAGTAGGGCTGCGTGCCAACGGGATAGACTGAGGTCCTGTTGAAATTGCCATTGCGGTTTCCAGTCAGAACGCGGACTGAATTGTCCTCAAAATACGTCACGGCAAGGTCTGGAAAGCCGTCATGATTGAAATCGGCTACGGCCACGCCATCCGCCATGTTTCCTCGTCCACTGTTCAGCGTATGGGGAGCGGCAAAGCTGCGTCCGCCTGGAACAGGCGTCGGCAGAGTGTTGTTAATGAGCACAGAAACCGCCGAGCCGGTCGACTGGGTCACGGCGAGATCGGGCTTGCCATCGCGGTTGAAATCGCCCACGGCCAGATAAGCCGCGCCATTGGGGACGGCGTAATTTTGAGGCGGTAGAAAAGTCGCATTGCCGCGATTGATCAGGACGGCGACGGTATTCTGCAGGGTATTGGCAGTCAGCAGATCGAGCCGTCCATTGCCTTCGACGTCGGCCGCAATAATGGCGTTCGCGCCGGTGCCAGTTATCGGTCCCACGATGATGTATCTCGACCCGGAGAACCTGCCGTTACCCCGCCCAATCAGGATGCTGACCTTGCCCGAACCTGAATCGACCACCGCCAGATCCGGCCGGCCGTCCTGATCCAGGTCCGCGGCGACGATCCCGGTCGGCTTTTTCCCCACGGCGCGCGAAACGCCCGTTGAAAAATTGCCGGTTCCATCGCCATTCAGGATTTGAATTCGGTTCGTGCTGGTCTCGGTAACGGCGAGATCGAGATTGCCGGAGGTGCTGAAGTATCCGTCCGTAATCCCGCCCAGAGTCCCAAAACCGCTGAGCGTCTTCACAATGTAATACGTGAAATTGTTCCCGGCATTGCTCAGGAAGAGCGTGATCGTGCCGTCGAGGTCCGCAACTGCAAGGTCGGGATGGCCGTCTCGATTGAAATCCCCGGAGACGATCGAGATCGGTCCTACACCCGTGCCGAGCACGATGTTGGTAGTGCCATTCCCCATGGTTGGATCGAACGTGCCATTTCCCAAATTGAGGAACACCTGAATGACGTTCGACGTCGGCGTGTTGCAAGTGACTACGATATCGGCCAGGCCGGTCAGGTCCAGGTCCTCTGCGAGGACAGCGGTCGGTCCGCCGCATGTCGGATAGCTCACGGGAGCGAGAAACGTGCCTGGTCCCGAGGCCATGTACACATAGATGGTGTTGGCCTTCTTATTCGCGACTACCATGTCGGGCAAGCCGTCGTGGTTGAAGTCTGCAACCGCTACTCCCTGCGGGGTATTTCCCGCGGGCAGAGTGATGCTTTTCGTATTGGGAGCGGTCAGCGGCTGGAACAATGTCTGCGCAAGTGCGCCTCCAGAGGCCAGAAAGATGGCGGCGACGGCCGCAGCGGAAATTGCACGGGTAAGATTGCGACTTGCACATTGGATCATGGCCAGGACCTCAAATCGAATTCAACTGAAAGGGAGGCGGTAAAACGAGTATCGAGGAAGCAGAATGGAACAGTCTTGTTACGAAAGTGCTATATGTTCAATCTGATCGCGTGGAGATTTTCAAATCACTCCGATATAATCGCGTGTTTTCGTTGGATGCCGGACTTTCGAGGTGGGTTAGCTGTCGTGAAGCAGGGCGAGAGGACGTAGTACGGATGCCTGGAAAAATCGCTACCCCAGGTGCGCCACAAACAGAAAGGCCGGGCGGTTTGCCCGGCCTTTCTGCCTTTAGCTTTAATCAGTTATGCCCGCCTAAAACATCCTGAAAGGCGAGAATTGTGTCTTCGCAGGGCCCCTCGCTGACATACCGGATGCTCCGTTAAACATAAATCCGGTAAAGGAATTCAGAGGAAGGGAACGAGCGACGGCGCTGTTGCCGCTTCCGCTCCCAAAGCAAAACGCTAACCCAAAGAAATAGGTACAGTTGACTGTTGCCGTTGCGGTCGAGCCCGAATAATTACCGTTGGAGGGCACATAAGTAGCTACCACCGTGTATGTCGCTAGCCCGTCTGTTCCGAAGGTATGGCCGAAAGTAGCAGTGCCTCCAATCACAGCTTCTGAAGTTGGAGCGTCGCCATTTACCGAGAAATTAACTGAGCCTGGGGCAGCGTTCGGAGTTACGGTGGCTTGGCATCCGCCGATGAAGAACTCCAGGCACGTGTTTACCAGACTGGTTGCATTCACTGTGACTGTCAGCGTGACGTACGAGGAAGATCCCTGCGGATATACGCCACTGGTGGGATTGAAGATCGCATACACCTGATACGTGCCGATATTCAAGTCCGGAGCTGTCGCTGTAATGGTGATCGTACGGCTGCTGTTATTGCTGCCAAATCCATTCTGCTGGAGCGCATTGGTGGTTCCAAGGTTGAAGGTCGTGCCCCCGGACGATACAGCATAGATAGTCGCTGTACCGTGTGGATAGCTGCCGGCGGCTGGGTTTCCGATAGCTGTTACGTTTGCCTGGAAATTGCCTCCATATCCCACAGACGATGGATTCAATGTGAGCGTTACCGGAGTTCCAGTCACAACGATGGCAGAACCCGCGCCGGAAACCGTTGCCGGCTGGAAACTGGCGTCGCCGGAGTAAAGCGCCGTGAATAGATACTGCCCGCTGCCAAGGTGGCCAACGTTATAGGTCGCTACTCCGCCGCTTAGAGCATAAGGGCCGGAGCCCACAGGAGAACTCGTGGCGTCCTCAAAGATCACCGAACCTGTGGGTGTTCCGCCGCTCAATGCGGGTTGCACGTTAGCCTTGATCGTCGTCCCCGTGTTCGTATCGGGAAGCGGCGAGGCAGGAGAGGACGTCACAGTGATGTTCACCGCAGACTGATTTGAAAGTACGTCGATGCTCGGGTTCCCCGCGGGGATGGGCGGGTACTGGGTCATATAACGCGCCTGGTATGCCGGGCTCGCGATATTGATCTGGCTGTAAGTATTGGCCGTCACGATATCGAGCTGGCCGTCATTGTTGAAGTCGCCCAACGCGACTCCCCAGGGCTGCTTGGCTGCCGCAAACTGGCCGGCTCCGCGCTGCTGGAAGGTGCCGAAGGTGCCGTCGCCTACTCCCAGCGTGACCGCTACCTGGTTGAAGTTAGGAGCTACCCCGACGATATCGAGAATGCCATCGCCGTTCACATCGCCGGCAGCAATCGTGGCCGGGAAGTTGAGGGAAGGTCCGGTAACGCCGCCCGCGAAGGTGCCGTTCCCGTTGCCGGCAAAGAAGGAAATATCGTTGGCCGTGGTGTTGCCGGTTACGATGTCAAGTTTGCCGTCACGATTGAAATCTCCGACCACGAGGGAGCCTGGAGCCGTACCAGTTGGGGTAATGAACGGCGTACCGAATGTTCCATTCCTGTTGTTTGGAAATACATAGAGTTGCGAGGTCTGGTTGCAACTGACCGCAATGTCGGGAAAGCCGTTATGTGAAAAATCTCCGATGGCGGCTCCATACGGGCTGCATCCCGTGCCCAGGGTCAGGGTGGAAGCTACGGTAAAGGTTCCTCCCGGGTGACCGAAAAGGACCGTAACGGTGTTGCCTCCATAATTGGAGACGGCGAGGTCGGGAACGCCATCCCCATTTACGTCGCCAATGGCGACCTGGAAGGGCTGTTTCCCTACCGTGTAGGTAGCGGCTGCTGCAAAGGTGCCATTGCGATTGTTGAGCAGCACGCTTATCGTGCCATCGGTTGTGTTTGCGGTGACAAGGTCCGGGTAGCCATCTCCGTTCAGATCTCCGGAAGCAATCCAGTAGGGCTGTTTGCCAACTGCGTATGCCGTGGCTGCATTGAAGTTGCTTGACCCTGTGCCACTATTCAGCAGGACGCGGACGACGTTATCTTCCAGGTAAGCGACAGCAATGTCGAGGTGCCCATCCTTGTTGAAATCGCCAACGGCAACGCTATCCGCCATGTTGCCCTGACCTACTGTCAATGCGTGAGCAGCAGCATAGCTGCGGCCATCCGGATACTGGGTTGGCATCGTATTGTTCAGCAGCACGGAGACGAGGTTACTGGTCTGTTGAGTAACAGCCAGGTCGGGTTTGCCGTCACGATTGAAGTCCGCTACAGAGGCTAAAGTTCCGGGAAGGAAAGCCAGGCTGGAAAACTGTGCAGTCTGCAATGTGCCGTTGCCGTTTCCCAGAAGAACAGCAGTGGCGCCGGTTGAATTGGTGACGGCATCGAAAACAACCGCGTCGGGATTGCCATCGCTGTTGACATCGGCCACTGCAATGGAGTTCGGTTTGGTGCCGGCTGCCTGGGCAGCTTGAGCAGTCAATGCTCCGGTGGCGCTTCCCAGCAGAATGGTTGCGGTATTGGTGCCGGCATTGGACGTTGCGACATCGGCGTTGCCGTCATTGTTGAAGTCCGCCGTCACGATGCCGCTCGGTTTCGTGTTTGCCCCCGTGGAATAGGCGCCTAACGGGGTAAAGGTGCCTGTGCCATTGCCGGTGAGGACATGGACAGTGTTGTTTGCGCTGTCGGATATGGCCAGATCGAGATGGCCGTCATGATTGAAGTCGGCAGTGGTAATGCCGGAAAGTGTGCCGGTAACAGTGGCTGTCCTGGTTGTCACAGCTCCCGCGAGGTTTAAAAAGACAGTAACGCCGCCCGTGCCGCTGGCAACCGCCAGATCCGGTTGCCCGGTTCCCGTAAAATTGCCAACCGTCATTGCCGCGGGGTTGGCCACGCTATGGGAGGTTCCACCATCGAATGCACCGGTACCGTCGTTGATAAATACCTCAATGTTACCGGTCGAAGGGCACGCCACGACAATGTCCGGATAACCGTTGCCGCTAAAATCACCCGTCACGACTGCCGTGGGAGTCGTGCAAGTCGAGTAGGTGTGGGCAGGGGCAAAGGTTCCCGGGCCAGTCCCGAGGTAGACTTTCATGGTCTTGTTCGTACTGTCCGTAACCACCAGGCTCTGGAAGCCGGAACGCGCAAGGTCAGCGGAAGCTACACCCTGGGGCACTGTGCCTGTGGCCAGGTTTGTGGGTGGCTTGTATAAACCCTGGGCAAAGGCGGCGCTTGCGCCTGCAAACAAACAAGCTGCGGCGACTACGGCACTGGCGATACTACGGAGGAAATGGCGGGAGAAAGATCGGGACATGATGAGAACCTCGGAGAAAATAAAATCGTTCGGCGCAAACTGGCTCCGGATTCTTCCGGTGAGTCGTTTACGCAACTATCCGGAACAGACGCCTGACCTCGGCGCGATTCCGGCTTCCAATAGCGGCTGGATAGTGGCAGGTGCTTGAGCGCTGCGTACCAGACCTGCGCCGCCAGAGTGCAAAAAGCAAAGTTTTCAGGGCCAAAAGCGGGGCCTGCAATGGTGTGGCGAGTCCACAGAACCGGGCAGACCCCGCTTTTGGCAGGAAATGCCCTGCGCTCCTCCAGCGATCCAAAGGCTCTGGATTCTATCGGAGCTGAATCTGCAACTGACTGCGGCCACATGAAATGCTGCCTGAGTCTATCCCATTTCAGGAAATAAGACGATGAAAAAAACTTACGTAATCTGGACAGATACTGGATTTTAGGCATACTAGAGCGCATTGATGGGTGGAGAGTGGCGATCAGGCGGGAATTCGCAGAAATATCAATAGATGGAGGGGCGGGAGTTCAATACCGCAATAGGCGGTATGCGCTGGCTGCAATTTTGGAGGGCGATTCGGGCAACGACCCCAAAAGGAACGCCTACACGCGTTTGCGGGAGCCTTTTTCCTGGTTTGGAAACTGCTGGTCAGCCTCCGGTAGAACCGGTTTGGGCAGGTAGTTTGCCTCGTACCGCGCCAGGTTGAGCGTCGCGCCTGTGCCCGGTAGAGCCGGGGCTGGGCTGCCAGCATCTCGAAAGCGGAAGGCTGAGGTCAGGTCCCCGAATGTGCTTCTACGCCAGTCGCTGATGTTGGGTTCGCGGACGCCGGTAAAATGCTCCAGAAACTGGAGAACCGAGGTGTGATCGAAGGGTTGGCTGCATACCAGTCCGCCCGTGGTCCAGGGGGAGATGAGAATGCAGGGAACGCGAAAGCCGGCGCCGATGGGAAGGCCCCGGACGAACTCACCGGGAGTGGCGGGCGCAGGAACGGGCGGGGCCACGTGGTCGAAAATCCCGTCGTTCTCGTCGTAATTCAGGATGAACACGGTTTTCGCCCACACCGCCGGGTTGGCGGCGATGGCGTCAATCTTGCTGGCGACGAAAGCCGCTCCATCCGCAGGCATGTAGTCGGGGTGTTCCGATTGATAACTGGTGGGAATAATCCAGGAAACGGCGGGCAGCTTGTCATTCATCGCATCGTACTCGAACTGGCCTTCCGGGCCGCGCACCATCCCCCTGGCGTGCAGGGAAGAGTTCTTCGAGGCTTTCTGGAACACTCGAAAATACTCCAGCACATTACAGCCGTAATTATCTTCCTGCTGGTAGACCTTCCAGGGGACGCCGGCCTGCTCCAGGCGCTCGGCGTAGGTGGTCCAGGTGAATCCGCTTTTGGGAGTGCTGTTGTTGAGCAAGGGTCCACCATGGCCGCCGTCGGGATTGATCATGCCGGTCATCAAGTACATGCGGTTCGGATATGTGGGACCCATCACGGAGCAGTGATAGGCGTCGCAGATGGTAAAGGCGTCCGCCAGCGCGAAGTGGAAGGGAATGTCCGAGCGGTCGTAATGGCCCATGCAATAGGGACCATTCTCGCCGTCGGCCTTGCGATGGGCGGGGAGCCATCGGTCCATCGCGCCGCCGTTCCACGCCTCATGCTGAACAGACCAGGCATGGCTGGTGGAGGGTATCTTCTGCGCGCTGGTGGCGCGCGTGTTCAGGTGGAACGGCAGCAGATATCCGCGGGGATTCACGGTATCTGGCTGGTAAAACACCGATCGGCCAGTGGGCAGCATCAGAGCGTGGGGATCGTCGAATCCGCGAACTCCGGCGAGTGTGCCGAAGTAATGATCGAAGGAGCGATTTTCCTGCATCAGGATGACGACATGCTTGATGTCGCGCATCGAGCCAGCGATGGGGCTGGGAACTGAACCATCCCCGGTGCGCGCCTGTGCCAGCACGCGCTGCACATTGGCGGGCATTAGAGCGCCGGCGGCCGCAGCAGCGGCAACGCTGGCAGCGCCTTTTAAAAGACGACGGCGAGTGAAATTTCCAGGAGCAGAGTCTTGATTGGCAGGAAATTGAGTTTTCATATGTCGCGATCGATGATGGATATAGATCATCGTAGACCAGTGAGCTGTCTAGCGAAACTGTTTTCAGCATTCTGGTGGGTGGCCCTTTCCAGCCGCGTTCTTGGCGGTTAGAGTGGGAAGATTTGTTCCATTCCGAAAGGGCCGAATCAATGACCGAACCATCTTTCCTGACTTCGATACACTGAATTGACTTCAGGACAGAGAAACCAGAAGGCCCGATTATTCTTCGGTGTTTGGGTGAAACGTTGGCGAAAAAGACAGCACTGATCACGGGTGTTACCGGGCAGGACGGAGCTTACCTCGCGGAATTTCTGCTGCGAAAAGGCTACGAGGTCCACGGCATCAAGCGTCGCACCTCGCTGTTCAACACAGACCGCATTGACCATCTCTACGAAGATCCACACGTGGGGAACAGGAACTTCATCCTGCATTATGGTGACCTTACCGATGCCTGCAGTCTGATCCACATCATGCAGAAAGTGCAGCCGGATGAGGTCTACAACCTGGGTGCGCAAAGCCACGTCGCGGTTTCGTTTGAGCAGCCTGAATACACCGCCGACGTAGACGCCATGGGTACGCTTCGGTTGCTGGAGGCCATTCGCATCCTCGGCATGGAGAAGAAGACGCGCTTCTATCAGGCGTCCAGTTCGGAGATGTACGGCCTGGTGCAGCAGACGCCGCAGACGGAGAAGACGCCGTTTCATCCCCGCTCTCCTTATGGGGTCGCCAAGCTGTATGCGTACTGGATCACGGTGAACTATCGTGAGTCCTACGGCATGTATGCGTGCAATGGGATTTTGTTCAACCATGAGTCGCCGAACCGGGGGGAGACTTTTGTAACGCGCAAGATAACGCGAGCCCTGGCGCGGATCAAAGTTGGATTGCAGGATTGCCTCTATCTCGGCAATTTGAATGCGATGCGCGACTGGGGCCATGCTCGCGACTACATCGAAATGCAATGGCTGATGTTGCAGCAGGAAACGCCGGACGACTTCGTGATCGCCACCGGCGTACAGCATACCGTGCGCGAGTTCGTAACCCTGGCGGCGGCGCAACTTGGCCTGACACTGCGCTGGACCGGCAGCGGCGTTGAGGAGCAGGCATTAGATCAGACGGGACGCCAGGTTGTCGCTGTCGACCCGCGCTACTTTCGTCCGGCGGAAGTTGACACTCTGCTGGGAGACGCCACGCGCGCGCATGATCGGCTGGGTTGGAAGCCGCGCATCGGTTTTGAGGAGCTCGTAAGGGAAATGGTGGAGGCGGATTTAGCCGACGCGGAACGCGACGATCTGGTTCGCAAGCACGGCTATCGTTCCTTTGAACGTAAGGAATAGCGAGTCGTTGGAGCGATGACGGCAAGCAACGTGAGAGCCGATTAATCCAGGTCGAAGTCGCGCAGCGGGCGGGGAGCGTCCGGAGTTTCCTTAGCGCGGCGCACGGCTTCTGCAAATTTCTTCGCCAGCACGTCATCCTTGTTCTTCTCGGCTTCCACGGACTGGCGGAAAAGAGAGTGCTTGCGCTCTTCCTGATCTTTCAAGGCCCGCGTGGCCGCCTCGAAATCCTCAAACGTCTTCTTGCGAGGCGCGGGAGTGTGAGCGATCACGGCGTGCGTGTCTGCATCTACCTTGACGGCCGCCCCGCAATCCGGACATGTAATTTCAAAAATGTTCGAGTTGTCTGATGTCATGATGCTTCCCTGCGCTCAGGATACATCCTTGTGCTGCGTACCATTCCGACCTTGCTGCGCCAGGCCAGGACGGCTCGCGCCGTGCGAGTGGACAGCTATGCCAGCTTCAGTGCTGCTTCTTCACCTCGCGAACCGGCAAGGTGTTCGAGCGTGCCGCGGTCCTGGATGATGATCGAATGGCCGCGCTGCTCAATGATGTTGTTTTTGCGCAGCTTGGAGAAGGTGCGGGTGACGGATTCGCGAGTAGTGCCGAGTTGCTGCGCAATCTCTTCCTGAGTCATCCGCAGGTTCACCTTGTTGGTCTGCGGTTTGGTCTCTGGGCAGTTGAGGCCGAGCAGGAAGCGCGCCAGGTTCGCCAGCAGCGAAGGCGCGAGCGAAAGGCGTCGAATCGCGGCCAGGATACAGGAATGCTGCATGGCAAGCTCATCGAGAGCGGCGCGGAACTGGTCCTCATGGCGATCAAGAAAGCTCATAAACGCTTCGCGGTGGATCAGGTCGAGATCGCATGGCTCGACGGCAACGGACGATACCTGCCGGGTAGTTCCAGAAATCGTGGAGCTTAATCCCAGCAGCTCACCGGGCGCGGCGAGGTAGAGAATGACCGTGCGGCCTTCCTCCGAATTCATCGTGACTTTGGCCCGCCCCTTGCGCAAAATCAACACGCCATTCGGCTCGTCCCCCTCATGGAAAATCGTCGACCCGGCCGGTAGAGAAATTCGAAAGCATGCGGCGTTCAGTTCCTGGCGAAGCTCCGGCGTCAACTGATGCATCAGCAGATGTTCGTGCATCCGGCAGGATTGACAGTGTTGCAGTGAATGGAAGTCGATCATCGTTTGTCCGGGAGGGCAACTAATTTATACGCGCTCAAGAGGAAATTCGCATCTCGCCCAAACTCAGACGCAGAATTGAGCATTCGCTGTTGGTGCAATGGTGCCTATAGATACAACGCCTGATGAGCGCAATGTCCGGACTGAGCGTGTTCGACGAGGCGGTCGATCAGTGAAACTTCAAAACGCGAGAGAAACGATGCGCCCGCGAGCACGCGTTCCTGCAGATTGCCGTCGGGGAACAGTTCCTGGCATAACGCTTTTGCATGGCGCCTAAGGCTTGGCTCCCGTTGCAGCGTGAATGCGGCAGACAGCCGTCGAAGCCGGTTCATTTGATACAACATTTTCGAGGCCGCGATGTCACTGGCGTGGCCAAGGCCCGCGTCCTGGGCGCGCATCCATTCAGTCAGAGTCTTCAGTTCGTGGTCCAGCGCATTTCCGGCAGCGGAAAGTTTGCGTTTTCCTTCGACCGGCATGGCGCGCGCGCCGAGATGCTGCGCCAGCGCATCGCTGGTGGTGAACACATCCGTTAATGAAAGCTGATGCTGGTGCAAAATCTTCGCCAGGCGAGGCTCGATCAACGTGGCGGAAAACCGCGGCAGCACCGGCGTCGTGTTACCGAGTATGCGCTGGTAGACAACCTGGGACTGGGCGAAATAGGCGACCTCCGCCGGGCCGCCAATGTAAACAGAGGTAGGCAGCAGAGTGTCCTGCATCACCGGGCGTAGAAGAACGTTGGGACTGATGCGTTCCGGGGTCGCGTCCAGAATGGCGAGCAGTTCGGCGCTGCTATATTGCCGCGTGCCCGCCGACCATGCGCCGCTTGCAGTTTTTTTCAATGCAGTCCGAACGCCGCTGGCCTCGTCGATCAGAAACAGCATTCTGGAGGAGCTGCCCACCGTCACCTGAGCGTGATACCCGGTGCTTTCCAGTTCCCGCAATCGTTCCAGTAGCGCCGTCTGAATTTCGTCGGCCTGTTCAATTGCCGCTCGCAACGTAGTGTGCGCAAGCGCGTGGAATGGCCGCGCGGAAGCGTCGATAACAATCAGGCCATGATCGCTGAATATGCGTGTAAGGAAAGCGGCGAAAGCGGAAGCGAAAGTTGCGGAGGGTGTGTAGAGGGATGTGAGCAATTCAGAGATGGAATTTTCGCCAATACATCGCCGCATCTCGTCGACCAGCGGCAAAATGCCGTCTCCGAAAACAAGATCTCCAACCGGTTTACCGGGCCCCGGATTGTTTGGCAGGCGCAGTGTTTCGAGACCAGACGTGGACGGATCGAGACCCGTGAAAAACGTCGCCTGGTTTACTTCGTCGAAGTCGTGGTCTTCCGTCGCCAGCCAGAAGACGGGCACATGAGGGTGGCCCGAGCGGGTTGCATCCGAGGCAAGCCGGATTGCGGTCGCCGCTTTAAGCAGAGTCAGCAAAGGGCCGCCAAAAAGTCCGACCTGCTGGCCGGTCACCACTGCGGCTGCTCCATCCCCCAGCCGATCGAGGTTGGCCAATGTCGCCGGGCCAGCGCCGAAGTCGCGATTCTGTTTCCGCAGCAAGCCGACGATGGCCTCGCGCCGGGCTGCGTCCATCGCAGGCGGATGCTGCTTCCATTGGTTCTCGCGATGAAGCGGCGAATAGAATGCCTGTAACTTATCATCCTGCTGTGCGAGGCCGGACACGTAGTCGCGGAACAGCGGACTGACGTGAGGCAGCGCGGTGACTGGATAGCAGTCTGTGTTCAAGTTTCTGGAACTCCTTGCGTACGGGGTGCTCGCGTGGCGTGTCGGCGCAAGCGTCAGTGTCTCATGCAGTGGATGCGCGCTGACGCTCTCGCGATGCGAGTTATTCCCGTTTTGTCACGAAGAACGTTGTAGCAGAGGCCGGATTTTCTTTCTGTTTTGCGCCGGAAGGGAATCGAGGGCGAATCGCGCCAGTTCTCGATACGTGGAGAGCAGCCGTGGGTGGGGGCGAAGAGCATCCAGATGCCGCGCAATGGTCGCCGCGTCCCCACGGGCGATGGGACCGCTGAAGCTGCGGTTCGGGCCATCGGTAAAGAAGTTTGAAATCGTGCGCTCCACAATGGGACGCATTCGGCGCCGCGCCTGCGCGGGTGTATATCCGGCGGCTACTGCGGTTTCCATGGCCGCGGTCAATAGTGCAACCAGCATCGGCGAAGCGAAAGCTCCGAATGCGTGATAGAGCGGCTTGCTAGCGGCGGGTAGCGCGAAGGCTTCTCCTCTCATCGCGTGGACCAGCGTACGAGCCGCACGGCAGGCGCGCGGATCACCCTCAATAGCAAAGGGAACACAGGCCAGTGGGTACCGGTGCGCGGTTGACTGCGGCTGCGAACGTCGAGGAAACGTCATCAGAGGGTGAACGGACGCGAGGCTGGCCCCGACTTTTCGCAATGGCGCGAGTTCCGAGCTGGCGAGCGCGCCGCTGGAATGGAACACGATCGGCTTTTTGCGTCGAGCGACAGGCGCGAGCGCCTCGGCCAGCTGGCTCGCGACCTCGGCAATGGCGGTGTCCGGCGTGCAGATCCACAGCACATCGGCTGCGAGCGTGGCGGCGGCCAGCGTTGTGCGTTGTATAGGTAAATTCGAGCCACGTTTCTTCCGCACGATGACTTCGCAGAGCGGAATGCCTGCGTCATCCAAGGCAAGTGCCAGCGCAGTGCCCCAGTTGCCGCGGCCAATCAGCGTGACGCTGGGCAACATGGATGGAGAATGCGCGCTTTTTTGTCGTGCGGAAGGCTTCGGGGCCATCGGCTCCATGGTCTCATGCCAGGTTGATGTCAAATTGCGCGACAGTCGATACTATGTGGAGAGACTTCAAGAGGAAATCGATGCCATCTGGGAAGAAAGCAACGTCGAAACAGCCGCGCGGAAATCAAGTAAAAAATAAAACCGGAAAGACGGCGAAGAAGAAAGCCGCACCGAAAGCAAAACCTGGCACAAAGGTCGCGCTGGTTTCGTCGAAGCTCGTCTATCCAGGACCGCTCTTCGATGTCTATACCGATCACGTCCGCGAGCCGGAAGGAATTGTTTCCCGGCGCGATGTGATCCGGCATTCCGGTTCTGTGGTCATTCTGGCGGTCGAAACCAGGCAGCACGAAAGCGATCCGTTGATCGTGATCGAGCGTCAATATCGCCACGCCGCCGGGCAGTACATGTGGGAGGTCCCCGCGGGGCGCAGGGAGCCGGGAGAAGTTCCGCTCCCCGGCGCGAAACGCGAGCTGCTGGAAGAGACCGGCTACCGTGCGAAACGTTGGACCAAAATGGTTCGCTTCTATGCCAGCCCGGGATTTCTCGGCGAATGGATGCAGATCTATCTGGCGGAAGAGCTAAGCTCCGGTGAGTCCGAGCCGGATGACGATGAATACATTGAGCACCGGCAGATTCCACTTTCGCAGGCGCTCCAATGGATTGAGAGCGGCAAAATCAACGATGCCAAATCGATCATCGCAATCCTGTTGTATGAACGCCGCCGCTCCGTTAAAAGTCACTGACGCACCGTTTATCGAGGCGGTCGAAAAACCTGCGGTTTCTTCGATTCCAATAAGGAACCGCCCCGCAAGGTTTTTTCTGCCGCACTGTGACAAATTTTTTGCACACACGTCTATACCCTCAGGATCCCCTCGTGGTTCCAATCTGTATCGAGAGGTGCGTGTTCCGTGTCTCACCATAAAGGCAAGGTCAAGTGGTTTAACAATGCGAAAGGGTTCGGCTTCATTGGCAGGGAAGACGGTCCGGACGTCTTTGTCCATTACACGTCGATTCAGACCGACGGCTATAAAAGTTTGAAGGAAGGGGATGAGGTCGAATTCGACATTGTCCAGGGCGACAAAGGCCCGCAGGCAGACCAGGTGCTTCGGCTGCAAGCTGCGCTCTAAAATATTTTTAGCTAATAAGTTCTTCGAGACGCCTCGCTTTGCCAGGGGCATCGCGCGCGGGCAGGTCGTCCCGCGCCGCTGATCTTCTTGTCGTTTCCCTCCAATCGGGATGATTATTATTTATATGAAGTCTTTGCGGATTGGATGAATTCTTGATGAGAACGCTCGCGTCCCGAGATGACCGTCAATCGATTCTCGAACGGCTCGAAACAGTAACCGAGAAGGATCGCTCGATCTGGGGACGCATGACTGCCCATCAGATGCTGTGCCATCTTTCTGATTCGTATTCCGTTGCGCTCGGCGAAAGGAAAGTCAGCGCAGCCACCGGCCCCCTACAGCGAACGCTGATGAAATGGATCGCTCTGAACATGCCGCTGCCATGGCCGCACGGAGTGCCAACGCGCCCCGAGATTGAACAGGGCCTGGGCGGTACGGCGCCCGTCGCTTTCGATAGCGACCGCGAACATTTGACTGCCATCTTCCATCGTTTTACCGACGCACCCGATATGGCCTCCATACCGCACCCGATTTTCAATCGCATGAATCATGCCGAGTGGCTACGCTGGGGATATCTCCATGCGGACCATCATCTCCGGCAGTTCGGACGTTAAGCCACGCTTTTGTTTTTGTCGTGCATAATGCGATGATTCCTTCGGGGAGGAAGCATCAGCGTTTCACGCCGCCAATGGAAAATCGTCAGATTGCACAAATGCTTTTTGAGACCGCCGATCTGCTGGAGGTAAGTGCGGCGGACTCATTCCGCATCCGCTCCTATCGGCGAGCGGCGGAGGCCGTTGAGTCGAGCACGGTATCCATGGGCCTGCTGGTTGGCGAGCCGAAAAAATTGCTGGAGCTGCCGGGCATCGGCAAAGGGATGGCCGCCAACATTGTCGAAATGGAGCAGACCGGAAAGCTGACTCTGCGCGAAGAGCTGCTGGCGCGGTACAAGCCTACGATGCTCGAACTGCTGCGGCTGCCGGGAATGGGGCCAAAGACCGTGGCGTTGTTCTGGGATGCGCTCCAGATCGCGAGCGTGGATGAACTGGAAACCGCCGCCCGCGAAGGCCGGCTGGATTGCCTGCCGCGCTGCGGGCCGAAGCAAGTCGCGAAAATCCTGCAGGGTATCGCTGACTATCGCAAACATGCGGGACGGTTTCATCTGGATGAGGCCGAGCTGGCGGCGGAAAAACTCACAGAATATCTGCGGCGGCTGCCGGGAATCGAGCGCGTCACGACGGCGGGCTCGCTGCGGCGCGGCCGCGAGACGGTCGGCGATTTAGATATTCTGGTGACCGGGCCGGCCTGCGTTGCCGATCAGGTGGATGTGGTTGTCGAATATGTCGCAGCCTATCCACCGATGGTGGATTTGATCGCCAAGGGCCAGAACAAGGTCAGCTTTCATTTGCGCCATGGGTTGCAGGTGGACGTTCGCATGTTGCCGGAAGCGAGCTATGGCGCGGCCCTGCAATACTTCACCGGCTCCAAAATGCACAATGTGGTGCTACGGCAACGAGCGCTCAAAATGGGTTACACGCTGAACGAGTATGCACTGACGCGGCTCGCGGATGGCGGTGCGGTCCCGGGCAGTTCTGAAGAAGAAATTTATGCGGCGCTCGGGCTGGATTGGATTCCGCCGGAATTGCGTGAAGACCTTGGCGAAATTGCCGCAGCAGAACAACACCGGCTACCGCGGCTGATTGAGCAGCAGGATATTCGCGGCGATCTCCACATGCACACCAGCGAGACCGACGGGAAAAATACCATTCGCGAAATGGCGGAAGCGGCGCTCGAACGCGGCTATAGCTACATTGCCATCACGGACCACTCGAAAAATCTTGCGATGACGAATGGGCTGGACGATGCGCGCGCCCTGAAACACGTCGAACGCATCCGCGCGGTGGATCGTGAGATGGAGGGCCGGATCAGAATCTTTCCCGGCATCGAGGTCGATATTCTTGCCGATGGTGCGCTCGACCTCTCCGATAATGTTCTGGCGCAGATGGACGTGGTCATCGCCAGCGTGCATTCGTATTTCAACCAGTCTTCAGAGCAGATGACCGAGCGGATTCTGCGGGCAATCGAGAATCCGTTCGTCCGCGTGCTGGGGCATCCGACGGGGCGTTTGCTGCTTCGCCGGGAACCGTATGCGCTCAATCTGGACTCGATTCTTCGGCGTTGCGGAGAACTCGGCGTCGCCGTCGAACACAATGCGTATCCCGACCGGCTGGACCTGAACGACCGCAACCTGCGGCTGGCCAGGGAACTGGGCTGCAAAATTGTGGTCAACACCGACGCCCACCACACTTCCCATCTCGAAAAAATGCGCTACGGGATTCAACAGCTGCGACGGGCATGGCTGCGGGCGGAAGATGTGTTGAACACCGGCAGCGCCGACGACCTGCTGCGGCAGCTGCGTCCACGGTTGCAGTGAAAGTTTGTGCCCGCTTCGATCCGATTCCGGTTAAACTGCTTGCAACATGACAAGCCCGGATTCCCCCTCCCCCAATATCGGCACTGTAGAGATGGAACAGCTCGAACCAGCCAATCCCTGGCGTCCAATGGTGATACCGGCGATCGTCGTGATCATTGGACTCGCGATCTGCTGGGCGCTGTTCGCGCACTTCGGCAGATCGAAACCGGACGCCTCCGGAGTAGTCCTGCGGCAGGTGGTCTATCCCGTACAGGTGGATGCGGCGGAATCTCAGCCGGAGCCGGGAATGGCCGGAAATGCAGCGGAACAGAACGAAACCATCCTTCTGGTGCAGGCCCGCATCACGAACATCAGCCCCAAGCCTTTGACGGTCTTCGACATCGTCGCGGATATAAAGTTGGCGGGGGCAAACAATCAAAGCGCCGCCGCTATGCCGGAGGATATCGACCGCCTATTTCAGCGATTTCCGGATCTCGCGGGAGCGCGTATGCAGCCCTTCGCGCGGCACCAGGTCCTGGCACCCGGCCAGTCGGCGGAAGGCCTGATGGTTTTCAACTATGCCTGGTCGCAACAGCAGTGGAACCAACGCAAGGATTCCCACCTCGTCATCAGCTTCCAGAATGGCCGGCCATTGGCTTTGCCGCTGGAGTAATTGAAGTGAAGAATCGCTACTGCACGATCGGCCCGGGCGCTGTTTTCGGCGTCGACAGATACCCAGATACCTGATTCTTTCCAATCTCATTCACGACAATTTCAAAAAGCGTCGGTTGCTTGCCGCTGTAGAACTGCAGCGGCTCGTCCGGGTCGCGGTTCTTCTTCCGCAGCCGTTTATCGTCGGAAAAAACATCCAGCGTGTAGCGGGAGTGTTTCGCGCCCGCTTTCCGCAGTTGCAGCTTAATCGTCGAAATCGCCAACGGTGGCTGGCCTTTGCGCAGGGTAAATTCAAAACAGTTCCGGTCTCCCAGGTGCTTCAGATAGGCAAGCTGCTCCGAATTTTTCGCGACTAAGCCACTCTGCACTCCCAGGTCGCCAACGGCAGCATGACAGGGACTCCGGTGGATGTAAGACGCAATTTCGCGGCGACGAGTGACCCAGAACACAATTGATAGGTTCGAGCAGCACACATTTAATTTTTTATAAAAGAGAACTCATACAATTAGACGCATGAGCAGATCCTCGGCCAGCGACGTGGTCATAGCGGGAGGCGGGATCATCGGCCTCTCGGTCGGACTGGAGTTGAGGCAGAGGGGACTCTCAGTAACTGTGCTGGAGCGGCACCACGCCATGCGCGCGGCCTCCTGGGCGGCGGGAGGGATGCTGGCCGCGCGCGACCCGGAGAATCCGCCCACTTTGTTACCACTTTCATTACACAGCCTGGCGCTTTATCCGGCATATCTGGAAAAAGTACAGGCGTCATCGGGTCAGCTTGTGCCGCTGCGGACCGGAAGGACGCTTCAGCAGGGCGAGCACCTGGAGTCCGACGACAATTTCGCTGGTAACGACGCAATGCTGCAAGACGCGCGGAGGTGGATTCCGGGGCTGGCGAACACCGGGAAAAAATTTATCTGGCTGGAGGAACAGAGTCTCGATCCGCGAGACCTGTGCCGCGCGCTGCCGGCGGCTTTTCTCGCAGAGAAAGGGGTTCTGCTGGAAGGGACCACTGTGCTGGCGGTTGAGAGGTCCGGCGCAGGAATTGTGGTCACGACGCCGCGTGAACACATTCACGCAAGCACATTCGTGAACTGTTGCGGAGCCTGGGCGGGTGAGCCGCGGCTTGGCGGACTGCCAGTGGAACCAGTGAAGGGTCAGGCGGTAACAGCAGCGTTCGAAGCCGATCGACTACGCTGTGTGCTTCGCACGCCGGAGTTTTATGCCATTCCGCGCGGAGATGGCCGGGTGACCATTGGCGCGACCATCGAGCATGTCGGTTTCGATGAGGCTGTAGAGGAACATCGCATTGCGGCGCTGTTGCGAATCGTCGCGAAACTGTTGCCGGAAATAACCGGCGCAGCACGCCTGGAAAGCTGGGCCGGCCTTCGTCCAGGTACGCCGGATGGGCTGCCCATTCTGGGGGCTGGAGCGATGGAGCATTGCTGGCACGCGACAGGACATTATCGCAACGGCGTGCTGTTGGCCCCCGTGACGGCTCGGGTCATCGCGCAGAGCATTTTTGGCGAGACGCCGGATGTGTCGCTGACGAACTTCCTGCCATCGCGATTTCAATTGGCTGTTGCCCCGGCAGCCGCCGCGATCACGGAAAAAGCTGCGCCAGGCTAGGCGCGGAAAAGGTTTTTCGCAGCGAAATTCCCTATTCTGGATAGCCGACCCGGCCTGCGCGGTGACAGAGGCTGCGCACTGCGTTATAACGGGAGATTGAGGTCTTGCACGAGTCGTGCTCGCCTGTAGAGCGCAAAATAAGTTTGGAGAATAAATATGTCGAGCACTACCATGGCACGCGGACTGGAAGGAATCGTTGCTGCCCATTCTGGAATTTGCTGGATCGATGGAGACGCGGGAGTCCTGGCGTATCGCGGCATTGATATTCACGAGCTCGCGGAGAAATCGACCTTTGCGGAGACCGCTTATCTGTTATGGTTCGGCAACCTGCCAACTCAGAATGAACTGACGGAGTTCCGCAAGCATCTGTCAGCGGGCCGTGTTCTTCCGCCGGAGATACTCCGGATGCTGGAAACCTTTCCAAAACACGCCATGCCGATGGAAGTGCTACGTACCACTGTCTCTGCACTGAGCTTGTATGACCCCGATGAAAAGGACAATTCGCATGACGCGAATGTCCGCAAGAGTTTCCGCCTGACCTCGCAGATCGCCATGATCGTCGCGGCCTACGATCGCATCCGCAAAGGCAAGCCGGTTGTGCCGCCCGATGACTCCCTGACCCACGCCGCCAATTTCCTCTGGATGTTGAATGGCGAAAATCCTTCCGCGACCGCTGAGCATGCGCTCGATGTCGCGCTTATCCTGCATGCCGACCACGAATTGAATGCATCGACCTTTGCCGCCCGCGTCATCGCGGCGACATTGTCAGACATGCATTCGGCTATCACCGGGGCCATCGGCGCATTGAAAGGGCCATTGCACGGCGGCGCGAATGAAGCGGTGATGCGCATCCTGTTCGAGATCGACAAAGAAGGCGCAGACCCCGTCGAATATGTGCGCCAGATGCTGGCAGACAAAAAGAAAGTATCGGGTTTTGGCCACCGCGTCTATCACACCGAAGATCCGCGCGCGACCCACCTGCGCCGCATGTCGGAGGACCTGGGCCGGGCCAGCGGCAATCCCAAATGGTTTGAAATGTCCCGCAAGATTGAACTGTTCGTGAAGAAAGAAAAAAATCTGAACGCGAATGTAGATTTTTATTCTGCCTCGACCTACACAACGCTCGGGATTGATGTCGATCTGTTCACCCCAATCTTCGCCATCAGCCGCATCGCTGGCTGGGCCGCGCATGTGATCGAGCAACTCGACGACAACCGCCTGATCCGCCCTCGAGCGGAATACAACGGGCCCGCGTATCCTGCGAAGTATGTGCCGATTGAAAGCCGCTGAGACTGTCAACCGCTCTTGCCTCATGGCACAATAGAAGGTTTGCTTGAGGCTCTTTCCCGTATGAGCTCGACCGCGCTTCG
>JBEPVW010000025.1:0-28025 GCA_041690775.1 Acidobacteriota bacterium
AAAGACCGGCTAGACGGACGACTAGGCCAGATCAAGGTGCCGGTTTTAATCGTCTGGGGCGGGCAGGACACGTTGATTCCGCCGAGCGTCGCATTTCGAATGCATCAGGCGATTCCGCAATCCGTGCTTGAACTTTACAGTGGGTGCGGCCATATCGGCCCCGCAACCTGCTCCAGTCGCATCGTTCCGCATGTGCTGGATTTTCTGCATAGCCAGCCGCCAGCGTCAGGCGGCACATACAACTATTGAAGCTGGAACTTTGCCTTCCCGTTCCCTGGAATTATGCCTTCCCATTCCACTGATACGCGGATGTTTGCGGCAGTCCGATATGCGCAAGCACGCGACAGATATATTGATGCACCATCTCCAGCGTTCCAGCCGGTTGATTGTAAAAAGTGGGAATAACGGGGAAGATAGTCGCTCCCGCGTCGGCGGCTAACTGCATGTTGCGTAAATGGATTTTGTTAAATGGTGTTTCGCGCACGCAGAGGATCAGCGGGCGGCATTCTTTCAAGCTTACATCCGCCGCGCGGGCGATCAGGTTGTCCGCAAGGCCATTGGCAATTGCGCCCAGGGTACCCATGCTGCACGGAAGGACGATCATTCCATCGCAGGGGTAACTGCCGCTGGCAATCGGAGCACCGATGTCGCCGGATGCGTGCTGCTTGATTTTCCTGCTGTCGCCGTCCAGGAGTTTCGCCACCAGACCGGAGCGGCCGCTGATTTGAAGCTCTTCGGCCAGCACACGCAGAGAGCTTTCCGAAGGAATGAAGTGCACCTGTTCGACGCGCTCATCCGCTTCCAGCAGGCGCAGAATTTCCTGGGTCAACAACGCGCCGCTTGCACCGGTCATCGCGATGGTCAGAGTTTTTCCTGAAGGCATGTTGCGCTTCCTTGTGACTACTTGCTTGTCATCCTGAGCCGAAGGCGAAGGACCTCGCGGTTCGCCGGCAAACCGCGAGATCCTTCACTGCACTTCGTTCCGTTCAGGACGACATCACCCTTATTTGTTCAGCATGTCAACAAAGTCACCTGCACTCTACACCTCAACCAGCAGAAGAACCGCGCTAGGCTCGCTCGTTCAACACCCGTGCAAAGATCGTATCCACATTCGTCAGTTGGCGCTCCAGATCGAATGCACGCGCCAGTTTCTCCGGCGTCAGCAACTTTGCGATTTCTGGATCGCCGCCGACTTGCTCGCGAAAACTCAAATCCTGCTGCCAGGCGCGCATGGCGTGCGATTGCACCAGCCGGTACGCGTCCTCGCGTGACATGCCGGCTTCGGCAAGCTCCAACAGAAGCTGGCCGGAAAAAATCAGGCCGCCGGTCAGCTCCAGATTGCGCAACATGCGTTTCGGATGAACCACCAGGCGGTCGATCAGGGAAGTCGTTTTTTCCAGCAGATAATCCGTCAGGATGGTTGAGTCCGGCAGAATAATGCGCTCTACCGAAGAGTGAGAAATATCGCGTTCATGCCACAGCGCCACATTTTCCAGCGCCGCCTGCTGGTTGGCGCGCACCACGCGTGCCAGGCCGCTGATCTGCTCGCAGGCGATGGGATTGCGCTTGTGCGGCATGGCGGAGGAGCCCTTCTGCTTCTCGGAAAAATATTCTTCGGCTTCCCGAACTTCGGTCCTCTGCAGATGGCGAATTTCGACGGCAATTTTGTCGAGCGTCGCGGTAATCAGCGCCAGCGTGCCCACATAAAATGCGTGACGGTCCCGCTGGAGAACCTGCGTCGCGATGGGAGCGGCCGCGAGGCCCAGCCGTTCGCAGATGCGCGCTTCATGCTCCGGCTTCAAGTGGCCAAAGGTGCCGACGGCGCCGGAAAGTTTGCCGACGCGCATGTCTTCCGCAGCCATGTCGAACCGCTTTAGGTTGCGCTGCATTTCGGCATACCAGTTCAGCAGTTTCAGGCCAAACGTGGTGGGTTCGGCGTGAACGCCGTGGGTGCGGCCAACGGTCGGGGTGTGCTGGAACTCCACCGCCCGCCGCTTCAGCACTTCAATCAAACGCAGAATGTCTTCGCGCAGAATCGCGGACGCAGCTTTCAGCTGCAACGCCTGCGCGGTATCGACGACATCATTGGAGGTCAGGCCATAATGCAGCCAGCGCGCCTCGGGACCAATCTTTTCAGCGACCGCCGTGGTGAAGGCGATAACATCGTGGCGGACCTCGGCCTCAATCTGTTGAATGCGGGCAACGTCGATGCCGCCGCGCTCGCGGATGGCTCTGGCGGCCTCAGGCGGAACGATTCCGAACTCCGCCAGCGTCTCGGAGGCGGCGGATTCGACCTCCAGCCACATGCGGTACTTATTTTCTTCCGTCCAGATGCGGCCCATGGCGGGGCGTGTGTAGCGGTCTATCACTGTTCAAGCCCTCGTCGCTGCAGTTGTGTATCCCGCTTTTTATGCAGTGCGTGCATTATTGCCTACGCCAAAGAGTTCGGCCATTTCTTCGTGCAGGAAACCTACTCCCGGCTGATAGGGTTGCACCCATTTTCCATTGATGACGAATTGAGGAATAGCGCGCTTGCCGACCTGGGCGATCACTTCCTCAGCGGCTCCGGGGGTGTTTTCAATGTCGATTTCAGTGTGCTGGATATTGTGCCTGGTCAGGAAGCGTTTGGCCTCGCGGCAATCGCGGCACCAGGCTGCGGTGTAAACGAGCAGAGTCATACTCTTATGATAAATGGCGCGGGTGTTTTGATGGAAATGCGAGGTTCCCTCTAATTCGCTGCGCCCGGTCGGGATGACAGCTCGATCAATCAGCGGCCCAGGGTGAACGATAAGGAAGGAGAACCGAGTGCTGTCGAATCGATCGGCAAACGACAGACTTTCACTGCGGAATTCTGATATGGGCACGCGAAGTGGGTGGAGGCGCTGGCCGATAGCAAGATCCAATTGACGCCATAGGGCGTCAACATTCGGATGCGTTGCGGATCGATCCATTGCGGGAAACTCTCGGTGGCTGTGACCTCCTTCCACCATTGCTGCGCAAGCGCTGGATCGATGGCTGCCACTCCGCCGTCTTTACCCCAGTCCGGCAGGACGCTGCGCTGCGCCATGGCACGAAACCCTACCGTATCCTCATGGGGTTGCGACTGGTAATGCGGGTCGAGCGCAAAATACGCGTCGCGGGGAGTGTTGGCTCGGACCCAAAGGAAGGCCTGCTCCCACGGATTTTGCGTCGTGCTCCAGGGCCATTCGATATGTCTCAGCGAAGGGTAGATGAACAACTGCGCCGTAAACATGATGCCGGCGATCAAGCTGAACCCTGCAACGCCGAGCCACCAATCGCGGCGGAAGACATACTGACCGAGCAAGCTGCCCAGCAGCAGAAAAAACAGGATGTAGATCAACTGAAAGGCGCGAAGGGGCTGTAGGCGCGCGAGCAGAAACGACGCATCTGTGCGGGCGAAAAATACAGCAAACAGGATAGCGATCGTTCCGACATAAAGAGACGCGGCTGAGATGCGGGCGTAATTGGAACGCAAGCTGAAATCGTGCCGCGACAGATAGATGACGGCGGCAACCAACGGAGGGAATAATCCAAAGACCTCAAACCAGGCCCATTGGTTCAGGAAGAAATAAGAGCGGCTGATCGCCGCGATGCGATAGGCAGGAGAAGCTCCCAGCATCGGTCCGGCGTGGGAAAAGGCGAAACCGGCCGCCATTACGGCCAGGGCAATTCCGGCCAACCATCCCCACCGCCGCCTGCGCAGCAGGACCAAAGCAATGACATAGCCGATAGCGTAGGCCGCCATCAATGGATGAAGTACGAACGCCGCGAGTAGGCACAGGCCGGCAGCCAGCATGCGCCGCTCCACCGCGTATGCGATCGCGAACAGCGTGGCGGGTGTGGAAAAGGAGCGCGCGGTCAAATATGGATCGATGAAGAAGATGGCCGAACCCGCCACCGGCAGCGTCAAGGCGGCGGTGATCAGCAGCAGCGCTCCCCAGCGCGCGCGAGGGGTGACAAACAGCACACACGCCAGCCGCCAGCACGCAAACAGCATCAGCCATAGCGAAGCCAGGTAGGTGGTGAACAGCGCGTACGCCAGAGGAACATGCAGCCCACGGATCAGCCAGCCCAGCGCATAGGAGAAAAGAGAATGTCTCAGGTGGGGTAGAACATATTCGGCATGTGCAGGAAACAATGACGGATCAATGATCTTTTCAATGCCAGCTACATAGATGGCGGCGTCATCAACGTAGGGATGATAACCATGGATCAGGAGAGCCAGGAATGCCAGACCCGAGATAAAGACAGCGGGCCGCTTGCAGAAACTCCAAAGGCGCTGCCAGCTCGTCGACCGGGCTGTCGTCTGTAATTCCGCAGGATGTTCCGCTAGCGAAGGTTGCGGCTGGGCGACTAGAACGGACAAACCGGCCTCCTAAGATCGATATTGGATGGACCGTCGCCAGTCGAGTTCGGTAGCGTTACGTGACGCGTCGGAGAAGGATGCAAGGGCGGTCATCCGGGATAAAAGCTTCAGACTTCCAGCAAATTGCCTTCAGAGTAGCGGAAGCAACGGGCAGGTGTCTATGCAATCGAAGCGTGGGCCCGGCGGGAGCAAGGGATTCAACCCTCCAGGCGAAGACCGGCAAGCGTCGACGGGAATATGTCCCGCCGTGTCGTTCGGGCTAGTGGACTGCGGACGCAGACGCGCTGGCTTTGAGTGCAATTTCCTTCTGGGCAGTCTGTTCAAGGGTCGCCGCCTGGGGGATCAGCGAGACAGCCTTGTTGATCATTGGGTCCCAAGCAGCGCGTACTTTCAATCCCTCCTGCTGCCCGAAGACCGAGGTAAACAATTCGCTCTTGATACTCATGTCGATCCAGTCGCGGACGCCGTTGATGTTCTCCGCGGTCCATGGGATTTGTTTGCTGGTGAGATAAGTTTCAAAATCCTTAAGAACAGAATCGTCGACTTTGAAATCTTTTGCGACCGTGTGATCTACCAGATAGTGGCTGGCAAAATTGAAAAACGCGAACTGCTCCATCAGCACGTCCTGGAAATGGTTCGACTTCGGCGTGTCGATCTTCACGTCCGGTGTGATGCCGCCGCCACCGTACACAGGGCGTCCGGAATCGGTCAGTTTCACCTCGCGATTCGCATCGTTAGACCGATCGGAAGGGTTATAAAAATAGTCGTACATCGAAATGCCGGTGTAGTTCCGCTGGATCAGGCGGCCGCTAGGCGTGTAGTAGTGATAGGTCGTCAACGCCAGCGCAGTGCTGTCGGACAGCGGATAGACGGTCTGCACGAGACCCTTGCCGAAGGTAGTCTCGCCGGCAATCAGGGCTCGATCGTGGTCCTGCAGTGCGCCGCTCACAATCTCGGCGGCGGATGCCGTTCCGCGATTCACCAGAATAACGATGGGATATTTCCTTCCCTGGTCCCCATGCGTATCGCGATAGGTGATTGGGGGAAACGCGCGTCCGCGCTGGGAGACGATTACTTGGCCTTTTTGAAGAAAGTCTCCCGAGACCGAGACCGCTTCGCTGAGCAGGCCTCCGGGATTGCCGCGCAGATCGATGACCAGCCCATGGATCGAGCTCATCTGCTGGAGAGCCGCTGTGACCTCGTGCCCGGTTTCTTCTTCGGCGAAGTCCTTTATATGGACGTAGCCGACGCCGGGTTGAATCTCGTAGGCAAGGTCGACGCTGGCGCGGGGGATTTCCGCGCGAACTAGATGAAACACGATTGGCTGAGGCCGTCCTTCGCGTCCGATGGTGATATCGACCGGTGTACCTTTGGGACCCTTCAACATGTTGGCGACGTCGAGCGTGGTCGCCTTTTTCGTGGCTTTGCCGTCCGGGCCGACTCCGTTGACCGGCTTCCCGTTCACGGCGAGGATCACGTCGCCCGGATGAATTCCAGCTTTGTAGGAAGGCGTTCCTTCAAAGGGATTTACAACAATAATTTTGTCGCTCTGCTGCATGATCTGCATGCCGACGCCGTAATATTTGCCGCTCTGCTCCTCGCGCATGGCTGCAAATGCCTTGGGGTCATAGAAATTGGAGTGGGGATCGAGCACGTGCAGCATATCCGGGATCGCGCCATCGTAGATGGCCGTGTTGACGCGGTCCTTGGTCATCGGCTCGGCGTAATTTTGTTCGACGACGCTGTAGACGTTCGTGAACTGCTTCAGGCTGTCACGTAATGTGGATTCATTGCCGGAGGTCTGCGCGCCAACGTGACGATCAAGAAACGTGCCTGCGGCGCCGCAGGCGATGAGAAATACGACGACGAAGAACAGCGAGCGGCGAGCGCGGGGAGTCATGAACCGTTAGTTCCTTTTGGCTACAGTTAGCTCCGCGGATTGGGCGTCGAGGGGCAGTTTCTGCAGCGAGGAAAACTAAATAAACTACGCCTCAGTGTAGCACCGCGACGCTGCCTGGCACGCCTTCCCGGGTTGCGCCGAATCGGCGGGTTCACTGCCAGTTTCAGTCGGCTGGGAAAGCGGACCGCGATGCGGTTAGAATGAAAGGAACGGAATCGACCTGCATCGTGCTGCTGTTTTTCCCCAACGGGCACAGGCGCTGAATCAAGCGCCGCCGAAAAGGGAACTTCGCCATGACGCACGCAGGCTTGGATGGTATGAGCTAACAAATGATGTTGAGAGCAGTTGCGCGCGTTGTACTTCCTCTGACCTTTGCCGCTACGCTATGCCTGCCCGGCGTTGGCCAAACCAGCAACCCAGCCCCGGCCACAGATTCCGCTCAAACGACAGGCGAATCTTCGGCATCGGGAGCTTCGACGACTGGCTCCAGCACTAGTCTGGATTCGAGCTCGAATGACCTTGCCAGCCTGTACGGCACGCCGGTCGAGCAGATCGTCGCGCGGGTCAACGACAGGGTCATTACCAACTCCGACGTGAAACGGGCCGAGACGCAGTTGGCGGAGGAGTCTCGCCGGGGCAACTGGTCGCTCGATCAATACAACGATACCGAGAAGAACCTTCTTCGGGACCAGATCGATCAGCAGTTGCTCCTATCCAAAGGCAAGCAGCTTGGGATCACCGGGGACACGGAGCTGATCAAGCGTCTCGACGATATCCGCAAACAGAACCATCTGGAATCGCTGGAAGATCTGGAAAAGGCCGTCGAGCAGTCGGGCACATCGTATGAGGATTTCAAGGCCAACATCCGCAACAGCATCATTACGCAGGCTGTTGTAAGGCAAGAGGTTGGCAGCAAGATGCAGATGTCGCAAGCCGACGTTGAAAAATACTACAAAGACCACCTCGACAGTTTTACCCAGACGGAATCCATTCATCTGAATGAAATTTTGATTCCGACCGATGAAAATGCCACCAGCGACCAGCTCGCCGCAGCAGAGGCTAAGGCGAACGAGGTCGAAACGAAGTTGAAGGCCGGCGGCAATTTCGGCGATCTGGCAAAGAAATACTCGGGCGGCCCTACCGCGCAACAGGGTGGCGATCTGGGAGACTTCAAACGCGGCGCGCTGGCCAAGGTGCTGGAAGACCAGACCTACGACCTGCCGGTCGGTAGCTACACGGCTCCGATCCGTACGCGACAGGGCTATATCATTCTGCAGGTCACGGCACACACGCCGGGTGGAACACCCCCGCTGCAGAAGGTGGAACCGCAGATTGAACAGGCGCTGTATATGCAGCAGATTGAGCCAGCGGTGCGGCGCTACCTGACGCGCCTGCGCGATGAAGCTTATATCGACATTCGTCCGGGATATACCGACTCGGCGTCCAGCCCGAACGAGACCAAGCCTACCTTCACTGCATACGTGCCGCCGCAACCGAAAAAGAAAAAGAAGAAGAAGCGTTTCGATACCCGCATATCCAAGTATGGTCGTTTGTCGGATCGGAAGAGAACGACGGCTATGGCTGCGGCAACACCACCGGCAGCGGTAGCGCCCCCTGCGGAGGTCACACCAACCGCCGCCGCTCCCAATGCCGTTCCTGCAACGTCCGCGCGTCGAAGTGGAATGCGCGCAAAGCTCCACGTGACGCATAAGCACAAGCGGGAGAAGCTTCGCTTTGGCCGCGCGCCCGCGAACCCGGTTTCTACCGAGCAGGTCGCGAGCGCGGCAAACAGCACGGATCATGCTGCGCCGGCCACGGCCGATGCCGCCGGTGAGACGTCACCTGCCGCCGATGTCCAGCCGCTGGGGCCGGATCTCGAGCACACTCCCACCATCACGCAGCCAAAGAAACAGAAACGCCGGTTGAGCGATGAAGCCCGCGTCCGGTCCGAGAAGAAAGCAAAAGCGCGCCGCACGCATCAACCGAAGCCAGTGAAGCATGACAACGCCGCCCCAACTGCATTGACTCCCGCAGAGGCAGCGAACCAGAAAGTGGATTCCGCGCCGCTGGGGCTGGCCGGAGACACGGTCCATAAAAAGAAGAAGAAGAAAGTGGCGGCGCGGCCCGGCGAAAAGACACGCCTGAGCGACCAGAAGAAGAGCGGCGATACCTCTTCACCCACTACAGGCTCCAACCCGCCCGCTCAGCCGCAGCAGTAGGGCTGGGCGCGCAGTTAGCCGGGGCATGTTTCCTATGCGCGAAGAACATGCTGCGGGTTGTCCAGTCACCAGGTTCCGGGAGATGAGCCCATGAAAGATTTCTTCCTGGCAGATGCCGCGAAACACCGTGGTCGCAATGTCCGCTCCCATTTCCTGGTAGCGCAAAAACAGTTGCGCGACCGCAACGACGGCAATGGAAAATATCTTTCGCTGACGCTGTGCGATCGTACCGGACGTCTCGATGGACGGGTGTGGGACAACGCAGAAGTCTTGGCGGCGAAGTTCGAGCAGAATGACTTTGTGGATGTTCGGGCCTGCGTCGATGAGTTCAACGGCAAACTGCAGCTCCGGGTCCTGGAGATTGCGCGGCTTGAGTTGGAGCAGATCGAACTCGGCGACTTCCAACGCAAGACAACACGCGATATCGATGCGCTATGGAACCAGCTTCGTGAAACGGTAACCATCTTCACCGACGCAAATTTGAAGCGGCTGGTATTTGCCTTTCTCGACGATCCGGAAATTGCCCGTCGCTATCGGGCGGCGCCCGCTGCCAAGTTCATGCACCATGCCTGGATCGGCGGCCTGCTTGAACACGTTGTCGATTTATTGAAGTTCTGCGATCTGGCAGCGGGCCACTTTCCGCTGATCCATCGCGATCTTCTATTGACAGGCGCGATTCTGCACGATGTGGGGAAAATTTATGAGTTGAGCTGGGAGCGTGGTTTCGAGTACACGCTGGAGGGCCAACTGATAGGGCACATCTCGATCGCCACGCGCCTGCTGGACGAAAAGGTGAAGACCCTGCCGGAATTCCCGAAGCATATCCACACACTGGTGGAGCATATGATTCTGAGTCATCACGGATCGCTTGAGTTCGGTTCGCCGAAGCTGCCCATGATTCCAGAGGCCGTGTTGCTGCATTATCTGGATGATGCGGAGGCCAAAATGCTGGCCATGCTGGAGGCATGTCAGCCGCAGGTGGAAGGCACAGCTGCGCCGGTCTACATCGACCGAGTGCGCGCCCTGGAACGCCCGCTGGTGAACACGCGGCAATATCTCGCGGAAGCTGAGGCAAAGGACAAATAAGCGATGCAATATCTTCTCAAAACCGAGCCGGACGCCTACTCCTTCAACGACCTGAAACGCGATCGGGAAACCGTCTGGGATGGAGTCGCCAATCCACAGGCGGTGAAAAATCTGCGCGAGATGAAGGCGGGCGAGCGGCTGGTGATTTACCACACAGGCGGCGAGCGAACCGCAGTAGGAACAGCGGTGGTGGTAAGCGTCGACGCTAGCGATCCGAAGGTGCCGCACGTGCGGATTCGCTGCGGCAAGCCGATTGCGCCGAAGACGCTGGATGAGATCAAGGCGGAGAAGCTGTTTGCAGATTCGCCGCTGTTGCGCCAGGGCCGGTTATCGGTAGCGCCGCTGACGGATGCGCAGTACGAGTGGCTGACAAAATCTTGAAAGCCAAATACAGCCCGTCGTCCAGCGTATTTTAAGAATCAAATTTCTAAAAAGAAAGTGAATTCAGGTTCGCATCCATGCTCCGTTTTTCGACCGCAGGCGAGTCCCACGGCGAATGTTTAATTGCGGTGGTTTCCGGCATGCCGGCCGGCGTGCCCATTGATGAAGCCAAAATAAACCGTGAACTGTGGCGACGGCAGCAGGGCTACGGCCGCGGCGGCCGCATGCGTATTGAGCGTGACACCGCGCAAATTCTTTCCGGCGTTCGACACGGCAAAACCATTGGATCGCCGATTGCCATTCGGATTGAGAACAACGACTGGAAAAACTGGACCGAGATTTTGCCGGTCGGCGAAGGCGATCCCACGAAACATAAAGCGGTGGTTTCACCGAGGCCAGGGCACGCCGATCTGGCCGGCGCGTTGAAATACGATTTTCCCGATGCACGCTATGTTTTGGAACGGGCCTCGGCGCGCGAATCCACGGCCCGCGTGGCTGCTGGCTCAATCGCGCGGCAGCTTTTAGAGGCGCTCGGAATTGCCATCGCCAGCCATGTGATCCGCGTGGGCAGCGCGGAACTGGACAGAGAAGCGGACTGGGCGGAAATTGCGGCCTTGCTCGGACGCGATGAGGTGCTGCTCAACTGCGTCGATGAGGCGGCAGAACAGCGGATGAAAGCTGTCGTCGATCAGGTGCTGCGCACGGGCGATTCGGTCGGCGGAGTTTTTGAAGTAGTTGCGCATGGCGTGCCGCCGGGCCTGGGGACCTATGCAAATTGGGATGAGCGCCTGGATGGCCTGCTCGCCGCCGCGGTGATGTCTCTGCAGGCGGTGAAGGCGGTGGAGATTGGGCGGGGAGTGACGGCGGCTTCGGCCTTTGGTTCCGTCGTGCATGACCCGATCCACTATGCTGCCGAAGGAGAGTCTGCGGGGGAGCATCCACACCACACGCGTTTCACGCGGGAACAAAACAATGCCGGCGGCATCGAGGGCGGCATTTCAAACGGCGAAGACGTTATTGTCCGCGGTTATTTGAAACCCATTTCCACGCTGCGCCGGCCCCTCGGCTCGGTCAGCTTTGCGACGCGAGAAGAGGTGAAGGCGGCCTACGAGCGCTCCGACGTCTGCGTGGTCCCCGCAGCCGGGGTTGCGGCGGAGGCGATGGTCGCGCTGACCCTGGCAAAACTTGCCAGCGAGAAATTCGGGGGCGACTCGCTGCGCGAATTAGTGCGAAACTATGAGGGGTATTGCGAGCAGATTCGCAAGTTCTGATACCCAATTTTGAAAGATAAAAAACAGCTCCGATGATTTATCCGATTGTGAAGTTTCCCGATCCGGTCCTGCAGCAGCCCGCTGAACCCGTCACCGTGTTCGATGCCAAGCTGCGCCAGCTTGTCGATGACATGTTCACTTCCATGTACGATGCGCAGGGCATCGGGCTAGCGGCGCCGCAGATTGGGATTTCGAAACGCCTGACTGTCATCGATGTCAGCTTTCAAAAAAATCCGAAAGACAAGATCGTTCTGATCAATCCTGAAATCGTGGAGAAAAGCGGCAAGCAGGTGGAGGAAGAAGGATGCCTGAGCCTGCCGGAGATTCGGGACCGCGTGGTACGCGCGGCCCAGGTGAAGGTGCGGGCCCAGGATGCGGATGGCAATCCCGTTGAAGTGGAAGGCAAGGAACTGCTGTCACGGGCGCTCCAGCATGAGATCGATCACCTGGACGGGATCCTTTTTATTTTTCGACTCAGCCGGCTGAAACGCGATCTGCAATTGCGCAAAATTCGCAAATTGCAGAAAGCGGGCGACTGGTAGATGCGTCTCGTCTTTTGCGGGACACCGCAATTTGCCGTCCCCACACTGAAGGCCCTTTTCGATGCGGGCCATGTGTTGGAGCTGGCGCTCTCGCAGCCGGACCGCCCCAGCGGCCGCGGCCTGGAAGTCCAGATTTCTCCGGTTAAACAATTTGCGCTGGATCATGGCCTGGCGCTACAGCAGCCGGAGAAAATCCGTAATAATCCTGAATTGCAGGAACGCCTGAAAGCCCTTGCGCCGGACGCGATTATCGTCGTTGCCTATGGACGTTTGATTCCTCCGTGGATGCTGACGCTGCCGCGCTACGGAAACCTGAATCTTCATGCTTCGCTCCTGCCGAAATATCGCGGCGCGGCGCCAATCCAATGGGCTGTGGCGAGCGGGGAGGCCGAAACCGGACTCACTACCATGCGGCTCGACGAAGGCTTGGACACGGGCGACATCTTGCTACAGGAGCGCGTACCTATTTCGCCGGACCAGACCGCAACAGAGCTGTCGCCGATTCTCGCTGCGGTTGGTGCGAGCCTGATGATCACGACGCTTGCGAAGTTGGAAGACGGCACGTTGCGTCCAATGCCGCAGGAACATCGCGATGCAACACTGGCTCCCATCCTGAAACGAGAGGATGGATTTGTTGATTGGACCCGGCCCGCTGTGCAGATTTACAACCGCTGGCGAGGATTTCAGCCGTGGCCGGGAGCCTTCACGTATTTCCGGGGAAAGAAACTGAGCTTGCACGCCATGCGCGTTGCGAATCGAGATGGCCTTCATCTGCCAGCGGGCCAGCCGCCGGGAACGCTGCTGCGCGACGGCAATCGCTTGATCGTTGCATGCGGAGACGAGACCTGCCTCGAACTTCGGGAATTGCAACTGGAAGGGAAGCGTCGGATGCCCGTTGAGGCTTTCCTGAATGGGGTCTCGCTCACCTTCGGCGAGTGGCTGGGATGAGCGAAATGTCTCCCGCTATTGCGCCCGCACGCGATGCTGCTTTCAAAATTCTTCGCAACGTCGGACAGGAACAAGCGAACAGCGATAGCCTGCTGCATTCGCGAGCGGTCGATGAGCTATCGCCCGCTGACCGCAATCTCTGCACCGCGCTGGTGCTGGGCACTCTTCGCTGGCAGAGTGTTCTGGACGCGGAATGCCGGCGCTTTCTGTCACGTCCCGATCTATCGCTGCCCGACGACGCGCTGCTCGCTTTACGAGTGGGAGCGTATCAGCTTCTCTTTCTGAATCGCATTCCCGCCCATGCGGCGATTTTCGAGTCGGTGGAGTGGTGCAAGCATTCGGAGGGTGCTCGGCAGGCTGGCCTTGTGAATGCCGTGCTGCGCAAAGTAGCGGCGTTGCCGAAGACCCGCAAGTTTGCGGCGGAGTTGGCGTATCCGGAATGGATGGTCGCGCGCTGGCGCAAATTCTATGGCGAAGACGCCTGCAAGCGAATTTGCGAGGAAGGCCAGCAGGAGCCGCGCACAGCTCTGCGTTTGCTTAGCCCTGAGGCAGAGGCCACGCTTCTGGCTGTGGGAATCAACTTCGAGCCGGGTGCGTTTTTGGCGAAGGCGCGGTACGTAAGCTCTGGCTCCGTTCCGGTTTTGACATCCGCACAATTTCAGGACGAAGGTTCGCAGCTTATCGCGGAGTTGCTGGGCAACGGCATGCGTATTCTCGATTGCTGCGCGGCACCGGGGGGCAAGACAGCGGTGGTGCTGACGAACAATCCAGAGGCGGAGTTGCTGGCTTGCGATATTCATCCCACGCGGTTGGCGACGATGCAGCGTCGGCTGGCTGCGGCGGTTCCCACGGACCGCGTCGAATTTCGTGTGGCCGATGCGGCGAAGCTTGCCAACGTAGGACGGTTCGACAGAATTCTTTGTGACGTGCCCTGCACCGGGACGGGCACGCTTGCGCGCAATCCAGAAATTCGGCATCGGCTTCAGCCGCGCGAGCTGGCGCGCCAGGCTGAGCGGCAGCGGGCAATCCTCACGTCAACGCTGCGTCTGCTGGCTCCGGGCGGACGGCTGCTGTATGCAACATGCTCTCTGGAGCCGGAGGAGAATGAGGCGGTGGTTGAAGCCTGCCTTGCATCCGCTGACACTTCGACGATTCATTTAAAGAAACTGGATTTGCACGTCGAGTTCGACCGGCTTGAGCGGCAGGGAATTGTTCAGGGTGAGGCAGTCGCGGAGTTGCGCTCTACCGGCTTTCGCGATGGCTATCTGAGGACGCTACCTGGATTGCATCCCTGCGACGGATTTTTTGCAGCCCTGATGGAGCGCACGAAATAGAAAGTCCGTCACGGCTGCACTGTAAGCTGAATCGTTGCTCCCGCGGGAATGCGGCTGCCAGCGGCTGGAATTTCTGCGATGACCGTACCCGACGGAGCGGAAGGCTGGACTGGCGCAGCGGGCGCAGGTAGCGATGGAGATGAATCTGTAGCAGGCTGGCCAACCGGTGTCGTTGGACTTTGCAAAGGCGCAAGTTTGAATCCGGAGTGGATGATCGCCAACGCTGCTGCGGTAAAAGTCTCCCCGGTTAGATCGGGCATGACGCTCGCTTCCTCTTCAACGATAGCTGGCTGAGCGGCCAGCAGGCTGATCCTGGGGCCTTGCACATCCGTCGCGCGGGGCAGGGGCGTTTGCGCCACAACGGTGTTCTCCGGCGCGTAAGCGTAAGGCATGGCGACCACATTGCCGATCTGGAGGCCCGTTCGCCGAATCGTAATGGTGGCGATACTTTCATTCATCCCTTCGACCGCCGGAATCGCGACCTTTTGTGGACCGAGGCTTACCGTGATTCGCACTCTCCAGGATTTACGAACATGCGTTCCGGGGACAGGGCTTTGCGTCAGCACACGCCCAGCGGGTTGCGTGCTGCTGAAAAAATGGCCATCGATTCCAGTCTCAAGCCCAAGCGCATGCAGCCTTGTCGCTGCCTCCGGCAGAGTCAGTCCAGACAGCACGGGCACCCGCACTTCCGCTCCATGGATGGCGAGCCGCACGGTGACCAGCGCGGACACGAGCGCGATCGCCAGCAGAGCAAGAACAGCCGAGAGTGCGCGAAACATTTGCCGCATGGGTGTGCTCGTCCAGTTTATTCCGGCGCGTACTCGATTGAGTATTCGATCTTTGCCGTTTTTGAAAGCATGGCGGCGACGGAACAGTATTTTGTTTCGGATAGATTTACGGCGTCCTGCATTGACTTTTCAGAAACAGCGCCGCTGATGCGATAGATCAGTTTCACGGACGTAAAAACCTTGGGAGGCTCAGCAGCCTGCTCCGCGGTTGCGGAAACCGTGAGACCGGTGAAGGGTTCACGCTTCTTCCGCAGTATCGAAACGACATCCATCGCTGTGCAGCCGCACAATGCCACGAGAACCGCTTCCATTGGAGTCGCTCCATAGGCAGGCGCGGGACCTGCCTCGAAAGGGATTGTGTGATTGCTTTCGGAAAGTCCATCGAATGTCATTTCGTTCTTCCAGGTAACGCTGGACTGCATATTGTCGTCGCTCCTTATGCGAGTGGATGGAAAGACCGCGCCGTTAACGAGCGTTATCGGTTGCGGGTTCGGGATGGATGAAGACGCGAGCGACCTGCGGCATTTCCGCTTTCACTCGATCTTCCAGCGCCGTAATCAGTGTGTGAACATCGGCCATGCTGCGGTCGTCCGGCAGTGTGCAATGGCAGGAAATGCGCATTCGGTCGCGCACGTTGGACACGACTACGTCATGGACATCCAGAATGTCAGGAAACTCAGCCGCGATACGACGCAGTTCTAATTCAAGCGCAGCATCGCCTCTGCGCTGCGCCTCAACTTGTATGGTGCCGCGTTCGCTCTCAATATGGGTCAGGATGGTATCGATTTCTGGCACGTCGGCGCGCGTTTCACCTTCTATCGTTGTGACCAATGCGTGCGCCTCACGCAGGCTCAAAGATTCCGGCACCTCCAGATGCTGTTCCAGGTGCAGCTTTGCGTCATAGTGCTGCACGCTCAGGTCATGCACGGAAAGATCATGGCGCGCGGCGACGGCGCGAACACGATCGAAGATGCTCTCCGACCTTCCCGCGCGCGGAACCACGTTGACCACCACGTCCGCCTCCGGCAGAATGCGATGCACCGCATCGGCCACCTGCTCCTTCATCTGTTCGGTGCGCTGAAAGCTGAGATTCCGCGGCATCCCGACCGTGAGGTCGGCGAAATAGTGGTTGCCGGAAAGACGAAGACGAACCCGCTCAATGCCGAAATTTTCCGGCAGTTGCCGCAATGCCTCGGTTACCCGCCGGCGTGTTTCAACTGGAGCGGCATCGGTCAATATGTCCACCGTCTGCCGTGCCAGCAGCCAGCAGACTTTCAAAATAATGATCGACACCACGACGGCGGCCAGCGGATCGCCAACACGCAGCCAGCGCAGATGCCAATATTGCGATGCAGCCCCCGCCAACAGTCCGCCGATGACGGCGAGGCTCGACCAGATGTCCATGCTGAAATGCAAGGCGTCCGCTTCCAGCGCCTGGCTGCGGGTTTGCCTGGCGACGCGCCCGAGTGCGCGGGAGCGCAGAAAGTCTACGGCCATCGAGAGCAGCAGGACCGCAAATGGCCAGATCGAAAGCCGCAGCGGCGCGGCGTGCCCCAGGACCCGCTCGACGGCCTCAAACAATATCCAGAGGACGGAGACGACCATCAACAGCGTTTCAGTAAACGCGGCAAGGTTTTCCATCTTGCCGTGTCCGTAGGTATGCGCCTCGTCGGCGGGACGGTCGGAGATAGTGACGGAAGCAAGAATAATGATCGAGGCAACCAGATCGAGGCCGGAATGCGCGGCCTCCGACAGCATTCCGATACTGCCGCTGGCAAGGCCGGCCCACAATTTCAGGAAAGTCATCACCGCCGCCGCCAGCAGAGAGATGGCGACGGTACGCTTCTTGACGGCTGCGTCGGAAGCTTTCGGAGCGAAGATGGAGGCGGGGCGCGCCATACTTTGTCGAACCACTTTAAGCAATGTTCGCGAAGTCAAAGTGGTTGATGCTCATGCTTTCACAGCGCGGTACAGGCCCGCAATGCCAAAAGTGTATGGAGTCCACGCGGCATTGCTGAAACCGCAATCGCGCATCATGGCCAGCATTTCTTCCGGCGCGGGAAAGCGGTGCACCGAACGCGGCAGATATTCATAGGAGGCCGCTGATCCAGAGATGACCTTGCCGATGCGCGGCAGAATGTGGCGAAAATAAAACTGATAAAGCACTCCGAGCAGGCCCTTAGGCTCGCTGAAATCGAGAATGCCCAGCTCTCCACCGGGGCGTAGCACACGATGAATTTCCTTCAGGCCCGCCTCATAGTTGGCGAGGTTACGAAAGCCGAAGGCAGAGGTGATCAGGTCGACGGAGTGGTCGGCGATGGGCATGTGCAACGCGTCCGCCTCTAACGTAGTCACAGCGTAGGAAGTGAATTTTTCCTGAGCGCGAATCAGCATGGCATGGGCAAAATCGAGCGCCACGATAGGCTTGCTGTTCGCAGGACGAAGCCGCAATAACGCGAGCGTCATGTCGCCCGTTCCGCAGCAAACGTCCACTACAGTTGTGTCTGGCTTCTGCAGGATGTGCCTGAAGGTGCGCGCCGCCCGCCGCCACCAGAGACGGTCCACATTCGCCGACAGCACGTGATTCAGCAGGTCGTAGCGGGGAGCAATGCTGTTGAACATCTCCTGTACAGCCTGGGCCTGCGCTGCCTGACTGACGCTCTGCTCATCGACGGTTCGGATCGGCTCCGCGCCGCTGGCGGGCCTGCTCATACGCCGCGCTCTTTCACCTTGCGCAGCATGGACTGGATTGCCGCGAGCAGTTCCTGCTGGCTGACATCTTCGACCACAATCGCCCGTCCGATTGCGACCGGCAGGACAAACCGTTGCGCGGTCTGCAGGTGCTTTTTATCCGATGAGGTGCGCTCGAGCAACGCTTGCGCTGTGGCGCGAAAGCGGCGGAACGGCCCCAGGCTAAACAGCAGGTCTTCAATCCGCTGAGCATTCGCGGACGAAAGCGCGTTGCGCGCTACCGATAAATGGATGGCGGCCACCATTCCCCATGCCACTGCTTCTCCATGCAGCAGGCTGCGATAGCGGGTGACGGCTTCGATGGCATGGCCAACGGTGTGGCCCAGATTCAGCAGCATCCGCAGGCCGCTCTCGCGTTCGTCCGCGCTGACGATCTCAGCTTTAATTCGGGCTGAAGTTTCAATCGCCCGTGTAAGTGGTTTCTCCTCGCCTGCGACAAGCTTGTCCAGATTGCGTTCCAGCCAGCCGAAAAAGGGGGCATCTCCGAGGACCGCGGCCTTGACGCTTTCGACCAGCCCCGCGCGCAGTTCCGTTGGCGGAAGCGTGGAGAGGATCGCCGGGTCTGCGAAGATCGCTACGGGATGATGAAAGCTGCCAATCAGATTTTTTCCGACGCGGAGGTTCACTCCCGTTTTTCCGCCGATGGAGGAATCTATCTGAGAAAGGTATGTGGTCGGCACCTGGACATAACGGATTCCCCGCATGTAAATCGCGGCAAGAAAACCAGTCATGTCGCCGATGACACCACCGCCGAAAGCAACCAGCAGCGCATCGCGTTTGGCTCCGGCGTGACTCATCTCTTCTGCAAGACGTTCGACGGTTGCGAGCCGCTTATGCCGCTCTCCGGCAGGGACGAACAGGACGTGGACAGCGATATCTTTCGCGGAGAATGAGGCGAGAAACCGCTTGCTCCACAGCGACCAGATTTCCGGGGAAGTGACGACGGTGATGGAGCGCTGCTTGCCACACGCGGAGGTCAGATGGGCTGCAAGTTTCTCCAGCAGCCGGGGTTGAACGAAGACGGAATAATCGGCCGATAAAGTTTTGATGGGAATCGAACGCATGGCTGGTTTTTATCGTACCGCAGGCCGTGGATTGCGCTCGCACAGATCGATTGCAGAGCGCGAAATACGCAACGCAGCATGCTACCCTCAAAATCGTGGAGAAGCCTTTACTGCCTCATTGGATTGTTGTCGGTGCAGGGATTGCTGGACTGCGGGCGGCGCTTACTTTAGCGACAGCTGCTGAAGTGACGCTGATCACCAAAGAGGTTGCGTCGGAATCGAATACGCACTACGCGCAGGGTGGCATCGCCGTGGCAATGGGTGGCTCAGAGGATGTAGAGCTGCACGGCAAAGACACGATTGTCGCGGGCGATGGTTTGGTCTTCGAGCCGGCCGCGCGGACTCTGGTTGAGGAAGGCCCCGTGCGGGTTGCGGAGTTGCTGGCCTGGGGAACGAATTTCGACCGTGAACCGGCAGGGCTGACGAACGACAACGGAGTCCACGAGCAAGGGCAGTTGATGCGTACCCGTGAGGCGGCGCATAGTCTGCCGCGCATTTTGCACGCGAATGGCGATGCGACTGGGCGCGAGATTGGCCGCGCATTATTGGAGCGTGTCAGCCACGAGCCGCGAATTCATCTGTATGAGCGGGTGACGACCTGCGATTTGATAGTCCGCGAGGGACGCGTTGTTGGAGTGACAGCGCTCGATGCAGCGGGCAAACCGCTTGAGTTTCTGGGAAGCGGAGTTCTTCTGGCAAGCGGCGGCGCGGGCCAGATATATAGCGATACGACAAATCCTCCCGTGGCCACCGGCGATGGAATTGCTATGGCGTATCGAGCGGGCGCGGAAGTTTCCGATATGGAGTTCTATCAGTTTCATCCGACGGCGCTGGGCGTCGCTGGCGCGCCGCGGTTTCTTTTATCGGAAGCATTGCGCGGCGAAGGCGCTTACCTGCGGAACAGCCGCGGCGAGCGCTTCATGGAGCGCTATCATCCGCTGGGAGAATTGGCTCCGCGCGACGTTGTGGCGCGGGCAATCACACGCGAGGGTTTCAATCATTCGCCGGCAGAAAACGACGGCGAGCCTCTTCCCGTGTATCTCGACATGCGTCACGTCACGGGAAAAGATCTCAACGCACGCTTTCCTGGAATTTCCTCGTTCCTGAAAAAATACGGGCTTCAACTTGGCCGCGATCTGATTCCAGTCCGCCCCGCCGCGCATTATTTGATGGGCGGCGTGCGCACGGATCTGTCCGGCAGAACTACGCTCCCAGGCTTGTATGCCGCGGGCGAGGTCGCGTGTACGGGCGTGCATGGCGCAAACCGGCTGGCCAGTAATTCCTTGCTGGAGGGGCTGGTCTTCGGTGCACGCGCTGCTGAGGCAATCTTGCGGGAAGGTTTCTCTGCGGACGTTGCAGCCTCTGCGAAAGCCCCCGAACTCGCCGCCGCCGCAAGCCATAGCCGGACGACCAGCGGCAATCCATCGGAGTTGCGGGAGCGTTTGCGGCAGTTGATGTGGCTGAACGCAGGTCTGCTACGCGACCGGGCTGGGCTCGTCGCGATGCAGTCGGAACTGGACGCCATGCGGACCCAATTGCCGGACGCGACCACCCGCGAAGGCGCTGAGTTGCGCAATCTGCATACCGTGGCGGAATTGATTACAGCCTCCGCGCTGGCTCGGCAGGAATCGCGGGGCGCCCACGCGCGCACGGATTTTCCGGAACACGATCCAGGTCCAGCGCTGCACTCGCGCATGGTGAGGGGACGCGTGGATTTTATCGATTTCGCGTGAGCCTGGGTTTCGTCTGGTTTGGCTCGGTAAGCAGAGACCAGGCTGTTGTAATCCCCACCACCGAAGCGAGCACCGCAAGGGAAATCCAGATGGGCAGAGTGACCACCTTCGCCAGCATCATTTTCGCGCCAACGAAGGCCAGAATCACTACCAGGCCATAACGCAATTTATGCAACCGTTCCAACGCGGCGGCCAGCGTGAAATAGAGCGAGCGCAATCCCAGGACTGCAAAAATGTTCGACGAGTAGACCACAAACGGATGGTGCGAGACAGCCAGCACCGCTGGAACCGAGTCCGTGGCGAACACAACATCCGTAGCTTCAATCGCAATGAGAGCGACAAACAGCGGTGTTAACCGGAGATGTCCGTTTTCCCGCACTAGAAAGCGGTCGTGTGGTTTGTGGCCATCCTTCGATCGTTGCGGATGAGTAGTCATGGGCAGCCGCCGCATCATCCATTCAATCGCCCGCGGTGGCCGTTCGGTATGCGGTCCCGCTGGGCATTTCAACGACTCCCGCCACAGATGCCACGCTGTATAGAACAGGATCGCGCCGAAGATGTAGTTCATCCAGGAAAATGCGTTCAGCAGACGAATGCCGGCGAAGATCATCAGAGCGCGCATCACGATCGCTCCGATGACTCCGAAAAAAAGCACGCGCCGTTGTTGCGAAGCTCCCAGTCTGAAGGCACGAAACAGCACCAGAAAGACAAAAAGATTGTCGATGCTCAGAGCCTCTTCAATGCCATATCCCGTAAGGTATTCCAGTCCAAATTGCGGAGAAAGCACGCGGTAGACCAGCAGCGCGAAGAGCAGAGCAGCCGTGATCCAAAGCGCGGTCAGCCAGTACGACCGGCGTGCAACCACGCGCACCGGAAGCGCACCGCGGGTCAGAAAAAAGTCCGCGGCCAGCAATGTGAACACCAGCAGATGGAAGATCAGCCAGAGCCACAGCGGTGCTCCGCCAAGCGTTTTGTCAAGCATGGAAATCAGTTGCATCGGCATCAAGCTAACGCTGGTTGAGCAGGTGAATCGCTTCGAGAACCGTTTGGCCGACGACGGTCAGGCTATGCGCGCTCACCTTGTCCATCGTGTCCTGGGCGGTGTGATGATAGCCGTCCGGATGCGTCATGCTGTGCGGGCCGTAGTCGATGTCGATGATATCGGCCACAGGCACATTACGCTGCGCAAACGGTACATGGTCGTCCTCAATCGCATTTGGCTTGGCGAAGAAATAGGACCGATCGCCTTCTTTTTTTGCCGCTTCCGCCACCAGGTCAAGCAGCCATGGAGTTGAATTTTGATCGCGATCGATGTCGAGATCCTTGTCGCCGATCATATCCAGCAGCAGGAACGCCTTGATCCGCTTCAGTGTTCCGTCGCGCTCCCATTTCGCGGCGAGGTGCCGGCTGCCATAAAGGGAATCCGTATTCGACCATTGCTGAATTGCTTCCTCGCCATCGAAGAACACCAGCCAGACGCTGTAGCCATCCAGCTTGCGCCCGCGCAGAAGGTTGGCCATTTCAACTAGAAAGCCCGTCGTCGAAGCGCCATCGTTCGCGCCAACATAGTTGATGTCGCGTAGCGGATAGTTGGTTTCATAATGCGATGCCAGCACGATGATCCCGTCTTTTCTGCCGGGGAATTTCACAATGAAGTTATGCATCGTCATGGCGCCGGCCGGGGTCGTCGTCGTGAAGGTGTCTTCCGTCAAATTGTCTTTGTCGAACTGCTTTTTCAGAAGAGCTTCCGCGCAGCCGTGTCCAGCGCTGCCAATCCAGCGAGGCCCGCAGCCGACGAACTGCTGTGCATACTGATAGGCGCGGTTGCCATTGAATAGCATCGGCGCGTGCGCGCTGCGGCTGCTCTGCGCCGCCAGCGATGGAACGCCCGCACAGCAAATCGCCATGACACCAGCAATGGATATCACCAGCGCCGCTCGCCTGGACATCAGGCCTCCTGCTTTGCTTTCTTCACTTTATTTCTATGCTCCGGGTGCACCATGTGGGCGATGGCAATGCTGATCAGGTAGAGCAGCAACATGGGAGCTGCGAAGATGCACATGCTGAGCGGATCGGGCGTCGGAGTGATGATGCCCGCGATGATGAAGATGATCAGAATGGCATAGCGGATGTTCTTCCATAGCCATTTCGAACTGACGATGCCAAACAGAGCGAGAAAGAACACGAGGATGGGCAGCTCAAACACAATTCCCAGTCCGAGAATCACGGTCGAGAACAACTCCATGTATTCCGAGATGGTCACCACCGGTTTGAACTGAGAGCCGTAGCCGATGAGAAACGTCAATGCGCCAGGATAGACAAATCGGTAGCCGAAGAATGCCCCGGCAAGGAACAGGCCGATCGTCGCGGCCATAAAAGGGACCACGTAGCGCTTTTCATTCTGGTAAAGGCCAGGAGCGATGAACAGCCACACCTGGTACAGGATGAATGGCGACGCAACAATAATGCCGCCGAATAACCCGATCTTTAAATAAAAATTGAACGGGTCCATCGGGTTGAGGTAGGCAAGCTTTGTTGGGAGATGATTGTCGGTCAGCGCCTTGGTGATCGGCGCAATCATCAGAGCGGAAATTCGTGTGCGGAAGCCATACGCAACGCCAAACCCAACAGCAATCGAAATGATCGAATACACTAGCCGTTTGCGCAGCTCTTGTAGGTGTTCAAGCAGGCTCATGCCGGGCAGATCGACTCGTTCGCCCACAGCTGTGCGGGCGCGATCCAGCAGATCAACCATGTGTGATTTCCGCCTCAGCCGCAGCAGGAGAATGATTTGTGGATGCAGTTGTTTCCAACGAGTCCTGGAAGGGGAGGTTCAGGTTCTCCGTCTCAGGATCGATCGCGGCGTAGGGTATCGTTGTGCGCGCCTGGGAACCGGCAGCGGCCGTGATCGTTGGGACCGAAATTGCCGCATGGGCTTCCGGAAGAGCCTCGCCGCCAATCTGCTCCGGAAACAGTTCGGCATTCGCAGAATCCGAGCCAGAATCGCTCATGTTTAAATCCTGCGTCCCAGAAATATCCAGCTCCGATGTATTCAACGTGTCGATATTCGGATGCTGGCCGATCGGGATGCTCTCCGCGGGATCATGAGAGTCGTTGTCATAAGCGGACGATTCCGGCACATCCGAAGGGCTGGTGGTTGTTTCCAGGGCCGGTGCTGCAATGGTTGCCTGTGTGCTGCGCTTATCGGAGAGGTCGACCTGTCGCAATTCCTCTTCGATTTGATATTTGAACTCATTGCTGGCGCGCCGGAATTCTCCAACAAGCTTGCCTAGCTGCCGCCCGATTTCAGGCAGCTTCTTGGGCCCGAATATGATCAGGGCCAAAACGAAGATAAAAACTGTGTCGGGCAGACTCATCGAATTCCATCATACTCAGTGAACTTGGGGCGAACAAACCTTGTCAAAATGAAGCAGCCGCGTGGTTCTAACGGTTACTTGGGAATCATTGAAGGAACGGCCCACGCAGCAAAAGAGATTCTTTCAAGCAGCGCTCATATTACAATGGAATGAATGGGAAGTTTTGCCGGGATGAATCTTATCGTCCCGCGGAACGTCCAATAAGTGTTGCAACAACCCCGTGGGTTGGGCGAATTGGCGAATATTCAGCCGGTTCTCAGCGAATCCACTGCAACGCTGGAATAGTGCAGCAATGCTTTCAACATCCCCGTTCGGCGCGGAAATGCGCGGAACTGAAGGCGGCATACAGTGGCAACTTTAATTGAACCCGTTACAAGCACGTCTGCGGAGTCCTTGCAGGACACGTGTTCCCTCGACAATTATCTGGCAATGCCGGACCACACGATGGATGGGCGCATTGCAGCCGCGCGCGAGAAGCTGGGGAAGGATGCGCTGATTCTCGGCCATCATTACCAGCGCGATGAAGTGATCCGCTTCGCCGATTTCACAGGCGACTCCTACAAACTCTCGAAGATCGCTTCGGAATCGACGGGCAAGTATATTTTGTTCTGCGGTGTGCATTTTATGGCCGAGAGTGCCGACATTCTGGCGCAGCCATACCAGCAGGTGGTGCTGCCCGATCTGAACGCCGGATGTTCGATGGCGGACATGGCCGACATTTCGCAGGTGGAAGAATGCTGGTCGAAACTGGTGGCCGCAGGCCTCAACGCTCCGGGGCTCGACACTCCGGAGTCCGGCGGACTCATTCCGTTGACGTACATGAATTCCACTGCGGCGATCAAGGCATTTTGCGGCGAACGCGGCGGCCTGGTCTGCACCTCCTCGAACGCCAAAGCCGCGTTTGACTGGGCGTTTGCGCGAGCCAGGCGTGTGCTGTTTCTTCCCGATCAGCACCTGGGCCGCAACACCGCCTTTGCCATGGGAATTCCGCTGGCGGAAACAGTGGTGTGGGACCCGTACCAGATCAACGGCGGCCTGACGCCGGAACGGCTGCGCGCCGCGCGGATCATTTTGTGGAAAGGGCACTGCTCCGTACACCAGCGGTTTTTGCCCGAACATGCCGATAAGGTGCGCGCTGCCTATCCGGGCATCCAGGTGATTGTGCATCCGGAATGTCGGCTGGAAGTTTGCCAGAAAGCGGACGCAATTGGATCGACAGAGCGGCTGATTAAAATTATTGAAGACGCGCCAACCGGTTCCATGTTTGCGGTCGGTACGGAGATTCATCTCGTCAACCGGCTCGGCAAACGTTTCGCGCCGCTCGGCAAAAAGGTGATTACGCTCGATGATACCGGCTGCCTCTGTACGACCATGTTCCGCATCTCCCCGAACCATCTGGCGTGGGCGCTGGAAAATCTGGTGGAAGGCCGCGTGGTCAACCGCATCCGCGTTGCTGATGACGTCAAGCATTGGGCGCGAGTAGCATTGGATCGTATGCTGGAGATTCGAGGGTAGCCGATGAAAACCTTTTCGCTGGAGGAAGCGCAGACGCTGGTTCCGGTGCTGGAATCGCTGATGAAAAATGCGATGGAAGCCAAGGAACGGGCGGAATCTATTGCGCAGGAACTGCAGTCGCTGAGTCAGCGCATTTTTATGAATGGCGGAACACTGGTCCGCATTGCGGAAGTGGCGAAGCGGCGCGCGCAGCAGGATAAAGCTGTGCAGCAGGTGAAAGATACGCTCGCCGAGATCGACTCCATCGGCGTGCAGGTGAAAGACCTCGAGACCGGGCTGCTCGATTTTCCCTGCCGGCTCGGCGACGATGTAGTTTTGCTGTGCTGGAAGATGGGCGAAACGGAAATCCAGCATTGGCACACGATGGACTCCGGCTTCAGCAGCCGCCAGTCTGTCGATGAGCGCTTCCGCCGTCCGCACAAACAGAAGCCCAACTAACTCGCATACAAACAATCTGTCATCCTGAGCCGTAGGCGAAGGACCTCGCGGTTTGCCGAAAATCGCGAAGTCCTTCGCGTCCGTTGTGCGCATCATTGATGATGAGCACTCTTCCATCCCGGTCGTTTCCCGGACCTTCGCATTGACAGAGCTTCACGGTCAGCCGGAGTAGAGTAAACTTTCTCTTGGATAACCCAACACTTTGATGAGAGCGATGCCTGGAGTCCGGCCCCTGTTGCGAGGAATGACAATCGTTCTGGCCGCCTGCCTGCCTGCGGTCGGTTGTTTCCAGGGAAAGTTTTTCGTCCCGCCCTGCACAGGCACCAGTTGCGGCGGTTCCGGCTCAAACAGCTCCTATGCCTACGTAGCCAATTCAACGTTGGGAACCATAGCGGGATTCGGGCTTCCCAAAGCGGCATTCACTACCCTCACCGGCACAACCACTGACCTGGGCGCGCAACCCATCGCGCTCGCCGGAACGCCGAAAGGGACACTCCTGTATGTGGCGACGACGTTGGGACAGGTGGTCGTGTATACCATCGCCAGCGATGGCACGCTGACGCTCGGAAACGGCGGCAGTGCGGTCGTCTCGACGCTGACTCCCGTCTGGATGGCGATAGACCCCACCGGCAACTGGCTGTTCTTAATTTCTTCGAGTATCGCAACGCTGCTGGAATATCAAATCAATCCGACGACCGGAGTGCTGACTCAGATGGGTCAGGGAACCCCACTTAGCGCTGGCGCGCCCACGCAGGTATACGTCACTCCCAACGGCCAGAATGTGTATGTCGGGCTGGGAACGGGGGGCTTGGATGCTTTCGCATTCAACTCCACCACCGGCGCTCTTTCAAATCAGTCACACCTCAATCCGAAGCCTTCTGGTTCCGACAATGCAATTACCGCCGACACCAAGTCAGCTTTTCTTTTCATCGGGGAGGCTGGCACAGGGATTCGAGTCCTGACAATCGGTACCGGCGGCGCACTGCAGGAAGTGTCTGGCTCGCCATTTACGTCGCAGCTCGGACCGAAATCCATCGTGGTCGACGCGACCAACGCGTACGTGTACGTTGCCAACCAGACGGCGAACGTCATCACCGGCTACACCCTCGCAGCCAGCGGAGCCTTGACTCCGCTCTCCAGTTCGCCGTTTACCACCGGCGGCGGACCAACCGCCATGTCGCTCGATTCCACGGGAAAGTATCTGCTGGTTATTTCAAACGGCGGCAGTCCCGACCTGCAGGTCTTCAGCTTCGACGCGACCACCGCGGGCAAGCTGGACTCGGTTGCCACGGCCGCAACCGGAACCAGCGCTGCCGGCGCGATCGCCCTCGCGGTAGTGCCGTAGCGTACCCGTGACGTAACGGTGACCTGCGTAACGAAAGCCGCATTTTTGACATCGTTGCGCGTAGACTGAAACTCCGTCGGCCACGTCGCTATGTCCAATTCCCCCCTGCAAATCTCGTTGGTGCGCATGCGCCGCAGGATTGCGGCAATTTTTCTCTTTTCCCTGATTGTCGGGCTGGCGGGTTGCAGTCATTTCCATCCGCTAGCGCCTCCTGAGTATGTTCATGTGACCGTCAAGAGCATTTATCTGCGCGACCGCGTGGCGGTGGTGGCCAATCGCGTCGCGGAAGTCACCAACGGCGAACGCCTGACGGTGCTGGAACATGGTCGAAGATTTCTGCATGTAAAAACTCCGCAGGGAGCTGTGGGCTGGATCGAGGACCATGCTGTCATCGGCCAAAGCGAGTTCGACCAGTTTCAAGCTCTGGCGACGCAACATGCCAGCGAGCCTCCCGTCTCGACCGCGGTGCTATACAACGAGCTGTACATACACCTGACGCCGGGACGGAAGACGCAGCGTTTTTATCTTCTTCCCACAAACACAAAAGTTTCACTGCTGGAGCGGGCCTCCGTTTCAAAGGTCGCCACCGGCGGCGTGTTGGGCTTGGCCGCGGCCCCGGCAAAACCTGCTGCTACAGCAAAAGCTCCTGCACACGCACGTTCGGGCAAGGCCCACAGGCAAAGCTTCGAGTCGCAGTTCACCTCCGCGGTCCCAATGGAAGATTGGTGGCTGGTGCGTGACAACACTGGGCGGACGGGATGGATGTTATCTCGCGATCTGGAAGTGGATGTACCGCAGGATGTGGCGCAGTACGCGGAAAATGAAAAAATGATCGGCGCCTATGTCCTGCGCACCGTCGATGACCCGGACTCCGGCAAGCCGAACGGAAAGGTGCCGGAATATCTAACCGTGCTGACACCCTACAAGCAGGGCCTGCCCTATGACT
>JBEPVW010000026.1:0-27679 GCA_041690775.1 Acidobacteriota bacterium
GTGCGGAACATCGGCGGCCGCCGAAGCGCAATCTGGCTGACGGCCATAATGTTCGACAGCCCCGGCGACACGTTGCTAGTCGAGCAGCGGAAAGGCTCTATAAGCAGCGTCCAGAACGGCCGGCGCAGCCATGCGTAGAAGAAAAGAAATCCCACCGCCGGCGGAATCAGAGAGCAGAACAGCAGCCGCCAGCGCCGCCGCAACAACAGGAACACCGCCAGCACCGGCGGTACGCTGTACTTTGCCCAGGCCATGCCCAGCAGCAGTCCGCGGCCGCCGGAGGACGACACAATCGCCCACAGCGCGAGGGAAGCCAGCACCAGAGCCGTCACTTGTCCGTTGCCGATGGTCACCCGAAAGGGCGTGCTCATTAGCACCAGAACAGTCAGCAGCCAGGCCCTGCGGAGGTCCAGTTCATACAGCCGCGCCACGCACCAGCAGCTCACCAGAACCAATACAAGATTGATCGCCGCCCAGATCAACTTCGCCGGCAGGTTCGGCAAATAACCAAACGGCAGCATCCACAAATACAACTCATGCAGATAATTGGGAACCTGGTTCAGCAGAATGCGATGGCCCGGATCGCCCGACAGATACACAGCCCACGGATCGACATGCGCCGCCAGCAACCGGGCCGGGCTCCACTGAAAATCGAGCGAATGCAAAATGCTGTTGCGAACGGCATCCGCCACAGACAGCAGCGCCAGCAACGTGCCCAGCCACAGTACTGGCCGCGCCAGCAGCCAATCGGGCCCCAATCCTGGCCCAGGGTCGGGCCGATCACGCGACGTCGTCGAAGCATTCATTCGATCATTGTGTCCTAGCTGGGAGTGTACTCAAGACGAACGTCTGCGAAAGATTTTATCCATGCGGCCGGTCCAATTCGGTCGCCCTCATCGGTGTATTTAGTTGGCAAGCCAACCCGATCCGGACGATACAATTCGCCCATGGCGCGCTGCATCCAGCGCGCCATCGATCCATCATCCTGCTTCGGAGGCCCAATGTGTTTTTCGGCAACTGCGAACTTCGCCGGTAGCGCGGTAATCGGTGCCGTAGGCGTTGCGACGCTCAAAGAGGTTCGTCACCGGCGCGCATTTCTGTTCGGCTCGATTCCACTCCTGTTCGCGATCCATCAGTTCATCGAGGGCTTCGTGTGGCTCGGCCTGGATGGCAAGATGTCCGCCGCGACCGCGCACAACATGGGCGCGGCATTTGTGTTGTACGCGCAAGGTTTGCTGCCGTTCCTGCTGCCGCTCAGCGTCTACCTCATCGAGCCGACGCCGCACCGCCGAAAACGCATGCTCCCTTTCGTGCTGTTGGGAGGCGGCCTCACTCTTTACATATTGTGGGGACTCACCGCATTTCCGCTCACCGTCTACGCAAGGCATCACAGCATCGTCTACACAAACCCTGCAACCACCACCGATGCGGTCGCTGTGCTCTATGTGATCGCCACCTGCGGAGCACTCTTCTTCTCCGGCTTCCGCTATCTGATCATTTTCGGATTCGCCAACCTGATCGGGCTGATGATCGTCGCCATCGTCATGTCGTATGCCTTTACATCGATATGGTGCGCCTATGCCGCCGTCATCAGCGTGATCGTCTACTTTCACTTCCGCCGCCGCAAGCACATGCCGCCCGTGCTTTACCCACTGAAAGCCTGAACCTGATCGCACAACAAAAACCGGGAGGTCCCCCATGTTCGCGAACCGAACATGGGGATTTTCGCGACAATCCAGTGCCGCCGGTTCTGCATCTAAGCCGGAATGAAATGGATAGTCATAGCAACCATAGGTCTGCTTGGACTCAGCGGCTGCTCTCCCGCAAGCCGAAGTCCGGATGCGATACGCCAGGACACCGCCAACGCAACCGCCGCTGCCGCTCGCGACACCAAGGCGGTGGCGCAGGGTATTTTCGACGGATTAAAGACGAAAGGCCCGGTGAACATTAACCGCGCCAGCAAACAGGAACTGGAGGCGCTGCCCGGAATCGACAGCGAAGCCGCTGACAGAATCATCTCCAACCGACCCTACAAGGACTCGGCGGAGCTAGCCAGGCGGCACCTGATCACAAAGGCTGAGTACAACCGAATCGCAGGCCAGATCAAGGCGCGCTGATATTGACCTAGTTCACTCCCATGCAAGAAAGGCGTCCGCTTTGCGGACGCCTTTTCATTCAGCAAGAGTGAGGCAGTTAGTTAGGCATAAGAACAGTGTCGACCACCTGGATCACACCGTTAGACTGGTAGACGTTCGGAATCGTTATCGTCGACATGCCGCCTTTTTCATCCGTCAGCATGTATTTGCCGTCCTGCATCGTCACTGTCAGCGTGCCGCCCTGAACTGTCTTCAGTTCCGCTTTGCCGCCGCCCTGCTTGATCTTTTTCTTCAGGTCCTTCGTCGTGATTTTTCCGGGAACCACATGGTAGGTCAGAATCTTGACCAGGGTGTCCTTGTTTTCCGGCTTCACCAGGTTGTCTACGGTTCCCGCAGGCAGCTTGTCGAAGGCTTCGTTGGTTGGCGCGAAAACTGTGAATGGCCCTGGACCCTCCAGCGTTTCCACCAGGCCAGCAGCCTTTACGGCCGCGACCAGAGTGGTGTGGTCTTTGGAGTTGACGGCGTTCTCAACAATATTCTTGGTTGGATACATGGCGGCTCCGCCGACCATTGGATCCTTCTGCGCGAAGGCGCTGACCGAGGCGAAACCGAATGTCAGGGCCAAAAGAATGGCGAGTATGCTTTTTTTCATTTCAATATTCCTTTCGAATCGGATGACTGGCAGTTGATCTGCATCGGTAGTACGCCGGCGGAAGAAAAGTGGATTTAGCAGGGCTGATTCTGAAGGGGCGAGACAGTGCAGCTTCCCACAAGGGGAAGCTGCGGATGAACGCGGATGAACTGGAAAAGGCGGTTACGCTTCGCTGGAAGTCGCGTTGGCGGCCCGCTGCTCAATCAGCAGACTGCGAATGCGCAGGCGAGCGGATAGAACGGTGCGCTGCACTTCGTTCTCGGGGCATTCGAGCAGGCTCGCGATCCGATTGGCGGCATATCCTTCGACATCGCGCAGCAGAAAGCAGAGACGCTCCCGCGCGGGCAACTGCCACAGCGCCTCTTCAAGATCGGTCCGGCGGACATTTTTACCATCCAGATTTACACTGCCAGCCTGCATGGCCGGGACCGGATCAAGGGACAGCCGGCTGTGCAGTTCACCCATCAGGGCCTGGTCCAGGTTCTCGATCGAAGGTTTTGGCTGCTGCTTGAATGCCTCAATAAAGGTGGATCCAAGAATATTTTCCGCCTCCCGTTCGTCGCCCGTCATGTAATAGGCGACAGAGAAGATATGGTGCCGGTGGCTCTCAAAGACATCTCGTTGCTCATCCGTTTCACTATAGTGATGTGCGGACTTGACGATAGTAGAGAATACAGGTGCGGCCATGCACGCGAAAGTCATGCGATGAAATTCCTCGATCTGGGAAGAGACACAGTTATGCTGAAACAACGTATAGATGCACGTAAGTAACCAATCCTACATTGTGCATTTTTCCACCACCTAAACCCCACTCCTATATACGAAAGCAGCTTCAGCAGCTCTGCCGGCATCTAAAGCAGGCTGAATCCAATGTGGTACTGAAGTACCACTATGTGGTATCCGGATTCCACATCATGTCCGTTTCAATATTTGAGGCCGACAGCAGAATTCTTCCAACAACTGTTTGACGAGTGGCTGCGATTTTTGTTTTTTTATCTGGTTTCCGCGATATTTTAACGGATAAGGACTTGGTCGGTCAGCAGCACAATAAAATTTTTAACAATCGATGCCCGCGGCTTCCCCATCCCGCTTGATCGAACAACGCCCGTCCGCGCAGCCTTCGGTTGCGGGGCGGATCATTCTGCTGAGCGGCGATGGCAAATCCGGGAGCGAAACCTGCACTGTGTTGAAGGCTCGGGATTTCACTGTTTTTGAGGCGGGATCGCCGGATATGGCGATCGAACTTCTAAATTCCGAGCAGTCCGTGGATTTGATCCTGCTCGACACGGGGCACGATTCGAAGGATCTTTCGTCCTGGCTGGACCGGCTTGCGAGTCATTCCAATGCCGGTTTGTCGCAGGCCGCGATCCTGCTGCTGACGCACCCCGACTATATTCCGGAAGCGATCCAGGGCCTGCAACTGGGCGCGTACGACTATCTCGTCAAGCCGTTTTCTGAAGAACAGCTGCTCGCAGCCGTCCAGAGAGTGGTCGAGTATCGGCGGCTTCGCACGCAGAACGATTTGTTTCGGCACCATCTGGAACAGCTCATCACGGCGCGAACAAAAATGCTGCAGAACACCATGCAGCAGCTGGAACAGTCCTACGACATTACGCTGGAGGCGCTGGGCAATGCGCTGGATTTGAAAGATGCCGAGACGGAAGGCCATTCCAAACGAGTCACGGCGTATACGCTGGCCCTGGGCCGTGCCATGGGATTGAACGAACCGCAGTTGCGCATGGTGGGCCGCGGAGCTTTCCTGCACGATATCGGCAAGATGGCGATCCCGGACGCCATCCTGCGCAAGCCGGGGAAGCTGACCGCCGAAGAGCGCGAGATTATGAGCACCCACAGCGAGCTGGGATACCGGATGATTCGCAAGATACCGTATCTGCGGGAAGCCGCCGAGATTGTCTACGCTCATCAGGAGTGCTACGACGGCTCCGGATATCCGCGCGGATTGCGCGGGGAGCAAATCCACATCGGCGCGCGCATTTTTGCGCTGGCGGACACGCTGGATGCCATCACTTCCAACCGGCCATACCGCAAAGCGAATACGATTGCAGAGGCGCGTAAGGAAGTGCTGCGCTGCGCGGGAACACAGTTCGACCCCGCCATCGTCGATGTCTTTGTGGCGACACCCGAGTCGATCTGGCAAAATCTGCGGGAAGGCATCATGCGCGATGGGGCTGAATTTTCTCCGTTTGGATATACGTTTGGAGAGGTTGTCTAGCATCCCAACAAGCAGTTGTTAAAGAACAGGAAAAATTCATGGCAAAGCTCTCAGACAAAGAAATTCAGGAAAAGCTACAGACACTTCCCGGCTGGAAGTATGAAGCGGGCTCGCTGGTACACGAGTACACGTTCAAGGATTTCACGCTGGCCTTCGCGTTTGTTGTGCAGCTCGCGCTGCTGGCGGAAAAAGCAAACCATCATCCTGATATTGATATCCGATACAACAAAGTTCGCGTGGGTCTGGTATCGCACGATGCCGGCGGAGTGACCGGGCGGGATGTTTCGATGGCTGGGGAGATTAGCAAGCTCTAGAGTTTCTGCCGTGTTTTCGGCGACACGAAAACCTATGTCTCAGAAGCGAGACCCTTCGACAGGCTCTGGGCAAGCTCTGGGGCACCCGCTATGTATTCTCTCCTGACCGAACCTTAATACGAATCCGCCTCCGGCAATACCGGCAGAGACACCTGGTCTACCGTGGCTGGATCGTCTCGCAACTTCAGATATAGCGTTGTTCCGTTGGGGCGGGGGACTTGCATGGACATTCCTGCGAAACCCATCGGGACCGTTACGGGATGCGTAAACTGCTGCGTGTTCGCCACGGAATCAATGAGGAACAGATTGTCTCCCGTCACAGTACATGGCTTGATTGGGCTGGAGGGGCAGCGGACTTCTTTCAATGACGGCAAGCGTACCAGGCTTGTGAGCGGCTGCCAGTCGCCGTCGATTCCTTCCCCAGTTACGGGGCGGAAGCGCAATTGCCCGAAGGCGGATGGGCCAAAGGCTTTGGCCGGGTCGAGCACCGCAAGAACAGTTTGCGCGTCCTGCAATGTCAATGTGGCATCGGCCAGGCTAAGCGTGGTGTCGAAGCCGCCGTTGGTGGCGGCCACCTCAATTTTTTCGTCACGAGGAAACTCCGCCGGAGCGACCGACTTCAGGAAGAATGTCAGACGCCCGTACTGGGGCAGATCGTCGTCATTGCCCAGATGGATGAGCGCCGCGCTGCCGGTGGCGTTGAGCGCGATGCTTTTGCTGAGAAGCTGAACCCGGGGACGCGAAGGCGCGATCGTGACCGGAATATCGAGCACGCGGCCATCTTTCAAATGGATATGGGCGGTCACAAAAGCGCCGGCAGTCAGGGCCGTAGACCCGGCGGTATTGGTTGTCGTGGTCAGGCGCAATGATTCCTCAGCAGCGTTGTGCCGGACCTTGCCGGGACGGAAGACGACCCCGGCCATTTCGATGGAAGTGACTTCGTCCAGGCGGGTTCCTGTCAGGTCTCCCTCGGTATCGCCCGCATGCACGATGACTCCGGTGATGATTGCCGATGGCGGATAAACATGCACCGGAACCTTATCGGCTTTGCTTTGCCCGTATTGCGCGACCGCAAGCGTGTACAAACCCTGAGAAGTTTTTTTCACCGGAAGATCGACGTCCAGCAGGTGCGGCGGAGTTCGCTTCCAGTCCGCCTTCACGACACTACCTTCCGGCGTAGTGACGCTTACTTTCTGCACGCAGACGACGCTGTCGGCCTTGAGGTGCAGCGTAACTTTGTCACTCGCGGTAACGGCGTTCGATTCTCCGGGCAGAAATGTCCAGTTCTCCGGGCGCGAACTCGTAAATACAAAATTGGGGCCGTTGTAGGAATCGAAACCCCAGTCTCCGCGCAGTTCCCCGGTCACACCGCCGGTGAGCGGCGTGCTTTGGAGAGCTTTGGCGTCCACGATGAAACCGCCTCGTTCTGCGTCGGCCTCGGCGGGCAGATCGACGGAACGGCCGGAGGTGTCCTGAACGCGGAGAACAAGATCATGAGCGTATCCGGTGGAGAAAACCAGCGGCGCGCCTTCTACCGCCAGCACCAGCGATGGCCGCGGCAGGCACAGCATCTCCTCCGGACGAACGGCGCGCAGCATTGGAAACTGTACAGGAGCTACCGGCGGCAAAGTCGAAACCATCACCGATTTTGGATTGCTGAACGATGGCGGACTGCTGAGTTTCAAGTTGAGCCTGTCGCTGCGCATGACCGCCAGCGCCGGAATGTAGGCATACTGCGCGGTGTGCATGCTTCCAACGATGCGCACCATGTCGACAACAGCGCCGACGTACGGGCTGTAAGCGCCACCGCCCATCGCAGAGGAAGCGCTGATCTGGCTGATCATATCGCTGGCGGAGCCGGAGGTAAGCGCCGTAACCATCGACTGGCTTTGCGCGTCATTCAATACAACGTTGCTGGGGTTCTCAATCAGGCAGGTTTCCTGCTGATCCGTGGGCAGTTCAAAACACGCGTTGTTGATTTTGAGATAGAGCGTCCGCGAAAGCAAGGTGGCGCGCTTCTGCAGATCGGCGGGATCGGTTGACGCAATCTTTTTGACGGCGCCGATGTAAGCATCGAGCCGCGAGCGGGTCAGGTCCGCGGCGTAAAGGTCCTGGGCGGCGCGCACAAATACTCCGGGCCGGGCACGCACGGCAGTACGTACAGTTGTGAATCCGCCGCCGGTGTCAGGAGCCCAGAAGATGAGCGCTTCCAATGCGCCCTCCGGGACTTGAATGTTGACGCCCGATTTGCGGACTTGCGGCCTCCAGGTTTCCACCTTTGTAAACCAGTCGCTGGGCGGCGGGTTCAGGGAGCCGCGCAGAAAAACCGGGATCAGAAGATAGTGGACGGACTCATTCTCCGGCATGTCCGGATGAAGCCACATCTGGTCGCCGGCCTGCAGGTTAGGTACCTGCGAAATGGGCAGCGTCCGGCCTGCCCGGGTGATTTTAATTTCAATGCGAGGTCCAGGCAGATCGAAGGGTGCGGTTGCCGCAAACATTGGCGCAACAGCAAAGAGGACTAGAAGGACAAAAAATCCACAAGCGGACCGGGGGTGCCATCTCATATCTCCCATTCTATGGAATTGTGGGGAATCCTTCACCCTCCCTGGACCGCCGGCACGCGAAAGGGAATTTGTTCGGCAACCTGCGGATGATTAGAGGCAGGATAAATTCCGCGATAAACGACGACGGCGCATAGAATAACGCGGGGTACCCGGAATGAAACGTGTCGAAGCGCAGGAAATGCTGGACTCCGACCATTGGTCGACGGAACAAGTTACGTGTGCGCTGCGAGCGATCCGACGGGTGAACCTGTTTTACGGCGGGGACCGGATGCACAAGCGCCTGTTTCGGGACGTGGCCCTGCGCGCGCGGCTGGAAAGTCTGGATGTCCTGGAGGTCGCCTCCGCGCGCGGCGAAGTAGTGCAGGCCGTGGCCCGCATGTTGATGAAGGAAAATATTTCCTTGCGAATATCGTTGCTGGATCGCAGCAACCTGCACCTGCCGAAGGCCGGCGACTGGCACAAGGAACTGCCGCCGCCTGCGTTGCTGGTGGGCGATGCGCTGCAGATACCGCTGCCGGACAGGAGCGTGGACGTGGTTTCCTGCTGCCTGTTTCTTCATCATCTGAGCACCAACGAGGCACGCGCGTTTTTGAAAGAGGCGCTGCGGGTGTCGCGCGTCGCCGTGCTGGTGAACGATGTCGAACGAACGCGGACGAACTACACATTGTCATGCCTGCAGACCCTGATCGACCCCAGCGAATTGTCTCGGCATGATGGACCTACTTCCGTGCGTCAGGCGTACACTTTTGCGGAGTTGAATGACTTGCTGCGGGAGACCCACTGCAATTTCGAATTGCGGCGAGGGTTTCTGTTCCGGCTGGGCGCGATTGCCTGGAAAGATAAACTTCCCGCGTGAAGCGGTATCGGCGTTGATGCACAGAGATCCCCACATCTGAAAGTCGAAATGTGGGGATCTCTTTTCTACACACGTTACATGCTGGTGGAATGCTTGCCTGGCTTCACTTCCAGCTCATTCACCACCTGCTGGACATTGGGAATCCCTTTCGCCAGCTTATCCGCTTCGCGCTTCTGGGCCCGCGTCTTGACACTGCCCGACAATACCACCGCGCCGTTCTTCGATTTCACGGAGATGCTCTGGTCATCCAGATTGTGGTGCTTTTTCAACTCCGCCTTGAAGCTGTCTTCTATGGCGTCGTCGGTGTCCGAATTGGCGGCCTTGGTCGCTCCGGCGTTTTCCGGCGGAACTACGCCGATTTCGTCGGCAATGGTATAGGTGGGTGCGGCGGTCTTGGCAATGCTTTCGGCCTGCGTCTTCTGGTCATCGGTCGGGACGGTGCCGGTCAAGGTGATAACGCCTTTATCACGGTCCTGCGACACATGGATGCTGCCCAGGTTATTCTGCGTCAGAGAATTATTGACCGCATCTTTTGAGTCAGAGAATTTCGGATTATTGTTGCAACCGACGATCATCAATACGCCCGCCAGGCTCGCCGCTGCGATGGCACTCCATGCTTTGTTTCCAATTTGCTTCTTCGTCATAAATTGCTCCTATATTTTCTTTAAGATTCGAAAGTGAATTTCGAACCGGTTGCAAGGTTCTCAAGGGCAGTTGACCGGCTCCAAAGCCGGCTGCCTGGGAAGGGCGGCCTGTCGTTTTCCAGCCATCCTGATGCAATTAGTTGAGAAAAGAGGAAGTTATGTTGCTCGCCAAATTGAAATATCCGCTGCAAATGCGTTTCGTTTTCACCGCAATGCGACGACTCGCCACTTGCCTAAATTCTCAAGGAGGCATCCTATGGTAGGTAATGCGAAGGCTTGAGCGTTACTTGCGCCAAGCGTACCTGCAGGGAGCTTTGCGGATAAGGAGAATTGTCATGGACAAAGTGAAAAAGTGTAAACATGCGGCGTGTAACTGCGTTCCCGCGGACGGAAAACCGTTTTGCGGCGATGTGTGCAAGAACGCGAAGAACGTCACTGAGCTCATGTGCCAATGCAACCACCCGGAATGCAAAGGAGAACCACTCCGCGCATAGTTGGGTAGGCTTGAGCCCGAGGAGTGCAGCCAGAATATTTTTGTATCAGCGAATCCGCTGAGAGCCGTTACAAAAGCTCTTAGCGGATTTGCCAGTTATAAGTTCCCATTCGGGATGTTTACATCCTCTGCTATTGGCCATCTTCAACGCAGCGGAAACCGAGAGTTCCGGATCGATCATAACTGGGAGCCATCAGCAGAAGCTTGCCGTGCTCTCCGTTTGAGTATGCCTGCGGAAAGTACCACATCGAGCCTTGCGGCTGATAGTGGCTGCCTCCGCGTAAGATACCTGCGCGTGTGTGGTCGTCGATATATTCGTCCGTCCATTGCCAGACATTTCCCACCAGATCCATGACTCCGAAAGGACTTGCGCCGGAAGGGTGTGCATCCACGTCCGAGGGACTGTCGAGAGTGCGGCCCGTGTCTGCAACAGGTACGGCGCTTGCCTGCCAGGTGTTCCCCCAGGGATAGGTTCTTTCATCCGTGCCCTGCGCCGCGTACTGCCATTCCCATTCGTGGGGAAGCCGTTTGCCAGCCCACTTGGCGTAGGCGCGCGCATCTTCGATCGAAACCCAGGTGACGGGCTTGTTGGTCGACCCGTCCGGAAATGTCCCGTTCTTCCAGTCGCGGAGAAAATTCAGATCATTGCTGGGATGGTAGTGCGAAGCGTCGAGAAATGTTTTGAACTCCGCGTTCGTTACTGGGTATTTATCGATATAAAAAGCGTTGATGTGCATCTTGTGCTCATGAAAGCGCCGCGGCATATCCTCCCAGGGATATTGCACATCCACTCCGATATCGTTCGATCCTTCAATCTCAACGCCCCGTACTTTAAAGACAAAGTCGCTCGAAGGAATCTTGATCATCCCCTGAGGCGCGCTGGCAGCGGGCTTTGTCAGGGAGATTTCTACCAGATGCTGAGGGAGTGTCTTCCATTCGTGGGAATAACTGGAAAGCGGCTTCGCAGTCATAGACTTCATGCGTGCCATCAACTGCCGGGTTGTGGCGTCTGGTTCGCCGGCTGTAGCCATGACGGCTCCGAAACCGTGCGCCTCAATCGGAAAGGACAGAACATCGTTGACGCCCTCGCGGGCCGGTTTCAGCTCTACACCGTGATACAGGTCGAAGTAGCGCATCCCATCTTTTGCCGGGACCGACATCTGACGTCCAGCCACGTCATACTCGTTCCGGTTCACGATGGTCCAAACCGTTTGGTCACCCAGCGGCCACCGACTGGCAAAGATTCCGTAGAACGCGGTTGGGTAGAGCGGCTCCCACTCCTTGCTAACCAGGAACGGAGCGACACCGCGCTCAATGGTCGCCATGCGCCGAGTCGCCTCGCCATCACGCGGAGTAATTCCATTCCAGATACCCCAGATATTTTCCCAGCTCTCCCAGCCCACTCCGTTGAAGAATGCAAACTGCAGATCGTCGTTCTTATCCCTGTTCCAACGGTGGGAGATGTTGACCATGTGGCGGCTCTCCAGCCACTTATAACGATCCACCTCGGGAGCGAAAGGAAATGAGTATTGGCCCCACGTCATCACATCCCAGGCAACTGCTTCGTCCGCGGGCGCGCCTTCCGGCTCAAACGCCAGTGGATGCCCAATCTTCTCCGCAGCCAGCGAGAACGCCAGGGGCACACCATCCTGCGTATCGCCATTGATGCCGTCGGCGTTGAGCTGCTTCATGAACTCCGCGATCGCCTGCGGCCAGGAAACTCCTGGATCGCGTGTTCCCTGGTCCCACATCATCATCGGGAAAAGCACGCGCACGCCGCGGCGATGGAAGTCGGCGACCATCTGCTGAACGCCCGCCACACCACCGGGCATGGAGCGAACCATATCCTGCTGATTGCGATCGTCGATTCCCATATTCGGATAGGTCGACCAGACCAGAACAGCATCAATTCCGCCGTATCTTTTTTCCAGATCGTCCAGGTAACGATCGACGGTATATTTGCCCGCGACCGGATCGTATAAATAACGGTCCTGCACCATCATCTGCGGCTGAATGAAGCTGGACTGGGCCCACTTCAAAGCCGGTGTGTCATAGCGGGAGCCATCGTAGCCGATACGGATTCTGCGTTCCGTTCGCCAATGTGTCAGGTCCTTCAACCATGCATCATGAACATCGGCGGTACAGGGCTGATATCCGCTATTTAACACGGACACATAAGCTGTGTTGAACGTAAGACATTCGGGCGATGGAAGCTGCTCGCCGACAGGCCGGTAGCCGGAGTCCTGGGCGACGGCAGATCCAGCGCACGTCGTAATCACAAGCAGGGCGCTCATAAGGGCAATCGTTTGGGTACGAGTACGATTCATAGGACCTCACTTCGCAAATTCCGATCGCCTGCGCGGTCCAGCATCATCTCTACTTCCCGGATACCCGGCATCGAAGGCTGTGCGCCCGGGCGCGTAACGGAGTGGGCCGCCGCGGCCACAGCAAACTGCGCGCTTTCAATCGCGGATTTGCCAAGCTGAAGACCAACCGCAAAGGCGCCATTAAAAGCATCGCCCGCAGCCGTAGTATCGACGGCCTCGACCGCGATCGCGTTCAACTGTCGCTCGACTCCATCGGCAGCCACATACACACCGCGTAAACCCATCTTGAGAAGGATGCCTCGTGGACCCTGGGCGAGAAGCGAATGTGCAGTATCGCTGGCGCTCTGGCCTTTCACCGTCGAGGGGATGTTATCGGGCACATAAAACGCTGCTTCTGTTTCGTTCGGAGTGAACCAGTGAACCTGCGCCAGCAGATTTGGTGGAAGCGCTTGTGCAGGAGCCGGATCCAGCATCAACGGAACGCTGTACCGATGACATACTTCGGCAACATATTGGACTGTCTCAATCGGAATTTCCAATTGGGTGAGGACCATGCCCGCACCCCGGATTAAATCCAGATGCGATTCAACGTAGCTGGGGGAAACATGTTTATTCGCCCCGGGAGTCACAACGATGCAATTTTCGCCATGCGGACCGACTACGATAACGGCCACTCCGGTGACGCCGTCAACGGTTTCAACACCGGCGAGATCCACGCCCGCACTCTGCATCTCCGCCCGCAACCGCTCGCCAAAAATATCCGAGCCCAGCTTGCCGATCATACGTACCGGATAGCCAAGCCGCGCGATCGCAACGGCCTGGTTTGCGCCCTTGCCACCGGGATGCATTTGGAATTCGTCCCCAAGAACTGTCTCGCCGACGACGGGAATGCGCTCCGCTTTGGCTACGAGATCAAGATTTATACTCCCCACAACGACAATGGGTTTTTGGCTGGTTACCATGCGTCTACCTTTTCATCCGGATAAACCGGGCTCTATCAACCACGAAAAATTGGGGCTAACGCAATCGACGTAAGCCCAAGCAGAAATAAGACAAACATCCATACGAGGAACATTTTCGATCGCCTGGGAGCTGAAGAGAATTCCCGCCACACAAATACTCCCCATGCCGCTGAAATCATTGTCGCCCCTTGTCCGATGGAGTAAGACACCGCCGGACCGACAATGTGAGCTTGCGATGCGACGAAGTTCAATACCGCGCCGGCGCACCAGATTGCTCCCCCGAGAATTCCCCACGCGTGCCAACGGGCCGGAGCCTGCAAATAGCCGCGCATCGAAACCGGCGCTGCGCCATCCAGCGGTTTACGCATGAACAGGGTATTGACTGGAAGGCAACACAACGCAACGCCAATTACGAAGAACATTGAGGTCGCGTACGGGCCGGGCGCATGGCTGCCCGTCATCGCCTTGTCGACAAATGGATAGAAGCTGCCCATCAGCAGTCCGGAGATCACACTGATGGTGACTCCGCGGGTGCTCATCGCGCGCTTTTCCCGCTCGCGTTCGCGGTAGGCGATGGCATCGCAGATAATGGCAGCGACCACCAGCGCAATGCCTCCGAACAGCATTCGCGGGTTTCCGTTCGGAGATATCACGTAGCTGCTGACCGCGCCAACCACCAGCGCGATGCCGATTCCCACTGGAAAAGCAACAGCGAGGCCGGCAATATCAATTGCAGCCACCAGCAGGAGATTCGCGACGTTGAAGATGGCTCCGCCAGCCAGCGCCCAGAGAATGTGAGTGGAATCTGTACGGGAAATGTCCGCGAAAAACGGTTGGCCCGTTGTCCCGAAGCTGCCGAGCGTCACGCCCAGCACCAGCGCGCCAAGGATGAGGCCAATTACATAGTCCCAGTAAAACAACTGGAACCGGTAGCTCGGGGCGAGTTTGACTGTGTTCGCCCACGATCCCCAGCAAAGCATGCTGAGAACCATAAATAGAAGAACTATGGAGTAAGTCTCAGGTTGATACAAGCAATCGGCCCCCACAGCGCATGGATTGTACGATCGGCTGCCGGGCGAAGGCCAGTTTAAAAAGACTGCTGGCCCTGCGCATTCGCCGCACATTCAAAATCCGATCATACCCGCTAGAATGAAACCTATACTGAGCCTTGAGGGAGGCGCGGTTCACGCGCACTGGCAACTTGCCCGAATGGCTCCCCCATGAGTCAGGATATCCAGCCAATTGAAAGCTTTCAAACTATGAATGGGCGATGTATATATTCCAAAGTGGAGGACTGTCAACCCAAAATTTTCTTTATTCTTAACGGTCCGCGTCCGTGCCGGAATTCGCTGAATTTCAGCGCTTGTTCAGGCTTCCATCGTCGAATCGCACAATCGCAACGGACACAAATTAAGACGCGTTGTTTGAAACGATCTCATTGTTATAATCCGGATTGCCATTCCCGAAACCTCAGGCGAATGATCTGGCGCGAGGAGGATTCAACCACATGCCGAACATGAAGCAGATCGCCCGGATGGCAAATGTGTCGCTGGGTACTGTTTCGCATGTTCTGAATGACTCCGCCGGGGTCCGCGAGCCCCTGCGTAAGCGCGTAATGGAAGCCGTTGAAGCCCTTGGCTACCAGCCAAGCCAGTTAGCGCGGGGCCTGCGCCGCGACAAGACCGACATGATCGGCATGATTATTCCTGACGTGACCAATCCATTTTTTCCGGCAGTGGTTCGAGGAGCGGAAGATGTTGCCTTTTCGAGCGGCTACCGTCTCATCCTCTGCAACACCGACAACGATCACGCCAAGGAACTGGCCCACTTGAAGGCGCTTCGCACCTATTTGCCAGCCGGGCTGATCGTGATCCCGTCGGACTTCAGCGATCTGACTGTGCAGGCAGAGTCTTACCGGAAAGCCGGGGCAGCCGTGGTGTGCGTGGATCGACTGCCGCGCAATTGGACCGGTGACAGCGTCACTGCCGCCAACGAAAAGGGAGCACATCGCGCCACTCGGTTGCTGATCGAGATGCGGCACCGGCAGATTGCCACGATTACCGGCCCCCTTCACTTGACCAACGTTGAAGATCGCCTGAATGGATTCAGGCGAGCGTTGCGCGAGTCAAAAATCACGATAACTCCGGACTACGTTCAGGAAACCTCTTTCGATAAACAAGGCGGCTATTCAAAGGCCCTGGTGCTGCTGCGGATGCTGCCCCGCCCCACGGCGATTTTCGCGAGCAACGATTTGATTGCGCTGGGCGTGCTGCTTGCAATCCGGGAGTTGGGATTGAAATGCCCCGAGGATGTTTCTGTGGTGGGATTCGACAATCTGGATTTCGGAGAGATGACCAGTCCCTCGTTGTCCTCCGTGCATCAGCCCGGCTATCAACTGGGAACCACGGCAGCCCGCATGTTGCTGGATCGAGTGTCGGGGGACACCGGACCGGCGAAGCATAGTGTCCTGCAAACAGAGCTTAAGATCAGGGAGTCCGTCGCCGCGTTTGCAGAGGCGTCAACACAGGATTCCAAGCAGACGTCGAGCCGTGCCGATGGAAATAGAAAGTCCATAAAAGCTACGAAGCGGCAGCAATGATCAGCTTGATTTGATGTCAGCATTTTCAAGACCGAAACTCTTCGCGAATCCGTTCCCAGGTCCACTCGAAGTAAAATTCACGAATCTGGGCGTGGCTTACCGGGAATCAAATTTCCACCCCAATATCTTTCGCGTTTCTAAAACAGGGCAGACCCGATCGGACTCCAGCAACCGGATGGAATTCTCAACCGCAGCCGCACCGACAATCGACAAAGATACGCCGGGCTGGCAGTTTGCGGTGGGCTCCGGCATTCTGGGCTGGGTGCTCGATGCATTCGATTTTTTTGTAGTAATTTTTCTGTTCGACACGTTGGCCGCCAATTTCCACGTTGGAAAGGCGGCTATCGTTTATACGCTTACACTCACGCTGGCCATGCGTCCCGTGGGCGCGCTTATTTTTGGATCGCTGGCCGACCGTTTTGGACGCAAGCGTCCGTTGATCCTGTGCGTCATTTTCTTTTCCACCGTCACCGTTCTTAGCGGTTTCTCCCCCAGTTATCTTTTCTTCCTGGTGATGCGGGGGCTTTACGGCATCGGCATGGGCGGCTACTGGGGCGTGGGAGCCTCGTACGCAATGGAAAGCTCGCCTCGTCGCTGGCGCGGCGTGCTTTCGGGGTTGATGCAAAGCGGTTACCCGTTTGGCTATCTGCTGGCCGCTGTTGCCATGCAACTGGTGGTGCCGGTGTTCGGGTGGCGTTCGATGTTTCTCATTGGATCCGGCGTGACGGTGTTCATCGTAATTTTCACGCTGCTCGCGCCGGAGTCCGAGTCATGGAAGTTGCACCACAAACCATCGCTCGGCAAAATCTTCCACGCACTCTTCGAGCATGCCGGTGTCTTCTTTTACCTGCTGCTGGCGATGGCAGCGATGACATGTCTCTCACATGGCACCCAGGATCTTTATCCGGACTTCCTGAAATCCGTTCCGGGAATGCCGGGGCAAAAGATTTTAGGCATGAAGATGCTCTTCGGCATTCCGGTGATCTACAACATTGGCGCCATCGTGGGCGCGCTCTTCTTCGGCCACATCTCGGAAAAAATCGGGCGCAGGCGATCCATCATGCTGGCGCTGGTGGTGTCATTATTGTCCATTCCAGCGTGGGCCTTCGGCTCGTGTATGCTAGTGCTGGTATTGGGCTCGTACTTTATGCAGACGGGAGTTCAAGGAGCATTCGGCGTGATTCCCGCGCACCTGAATGAACTTTCGCCGGACGCGATACGCAGCCTTTTCCCCGGCTTCGTCTACCAGCTCGGCGTACTGATCTCATCTCCGGCGGTCTCCTTCGAATACGTGCTGCGCGATCACCTCGGCTATCCAATGGCGCTGATGAGTTTTGAATTGTGCGTCATTGTCGCGCTGCTCTTCATCTTTGGCTTCGGTCCGGAACGGCTTGGGCGCAACTTCCACACTTTGGAAAAAGGTTAGGCTCTACTGGATTCCCTGGATTTTCCTGTCGCTTCCCACAATCCGTTCAGGTAAACGGCTCCCAGGGCGCGATCATAAAGTCCGTAACCGGGATTTCCCGTTTCTCCCCAGATCATGCGTCCGTGGTCGGGACGCACATAGCCTTCAAACCCTGTCTCGTCATAAGCGCGGACTATAGCTGCCATGTCGAGAGAGCCATCGGAGGAATAGTGCGCCGTCTCCTGAAAATTTCCGCGCTCATCTGCTTTTACGTTCCGCATGTGGGCAAAGTGGATGCGCTTCTCGGCTCCAAATTCTCGAACCATGGCAGCGACATCGTTCTTCACATCGGACCCCAGCGACCCGGAACATAACGTCAAGCCATGTGCCGGCGAGTCCACCATATCCAGGATGCGCCTGAGATCGTTCCTGTTTTTTACAACGCGCGGCAGCCCGAAGATCGGACGCGGAGGATCATCCGGATGGATGGCCATATTGATGCCGGCCTTCGCGGCTACGGGAATTACATGCTTGAGAAAGTATTCGAGATTATTCCGGAGCTGTTCCTCTCCCACGGAGCTATATTCACTGAGCAGGCTGCGCAATTCCTCCGGCGAGTAGTGCTTATCCCATCCCGGTAAGCCGACCCCTTTAGAAAAATCGATCTTAGACGCGGCATCGACATCGAAGGCCAGGCAGGTAGAGCCGTCCGGAAGTTTCCGGTCGAGCACGGTGCGCGTCCAGTCGAATACCGGCATGAAGTTGTAGCAGACTACTTTGATCCCCGCGGAAGCGAGATTTTGAAGTGACTGGCAATAGTTGGAGATCAGAGCATCGCGATTTGCCTTGCCTAGTTTTACGTCTTCGGGAACCGGCACACTTTCCACAACCTCGAAGGCGAATCCATGGGATTCGATTGCACTCTTCAGGGCCAATATCTTATCCATTGGCCAGACATTTCCTACGCCGACGTCATAGAGAGCGGAAACAATTCCGTGCATTCCCGGTATTTGACGAATCCTATCCAACGTAACTGGATCCGATGTTCCATACCAACGAAAACTCATTTTGATCGCCAATGACTTCCTCCTATCGAGTCAAGCTGCGCAGCCCGTGGCGCGACAACTTTCAAATGCAGATCCATTTCTTCCGCCAGCTAAGCGCGTATCACCTGAATGCCGCGCTGCGTGAACTCGGCCACGCTCTCATCGGAAGCACCCGTATCGGTAATCAGGATATGAATGTCTGTAATCGGGCAGATAAGGGCCGGGCTTACATGCCCCAGTTTGCTGGAGTCGGCAACGGCAATCACCTGCTTGCCTTGTTTCAACATGGTGCGGAACGTCAGTGCTTCGTCTGCTTCCCCCGTGGTCGCACCGCGCTTAACATCGAGACCGATTACGCCGAGAAATACCTTGTCCATGTAAACGCCGCTCAGAGAATTCACCGCCGCCGGACCCGTCAGTGAGAAAGACCAGGCCCATGGGACGGAGCCTCCGGTAAGGTGGGTGCGAATGCGCGGCTGGTTGCAGAGTTCCATCCCGATGTTGATGGCGTTGGTGATCACCGTGATATTGGACCGGTGACGGATGCTTCTGCCAACCTGGGTGGTCGTCGTCCCCGCGGTCAGGCCGACGGTATCGTTCTCCGCAATCAGTTCGGCAGCGGCCAGGCCAATCCGGCGCTTCTCTTTCGCATAGCGCTGGTTGCGCGCCTGGAAAGACTGGTCGTAGCGGAACGGTTCGTACAGCAGCGGCTCGACCAGCGTCGCTCCGCCGTGTGTGCGGCGAATCAATCCGCGGTGCTCCAGCTTGGTCAGGTCTCTGCGGATGCTGGGTGCGGAAGAACCCACAGCGGCGACGATCTGTTCCAGGGACGCCTCTCCCTCTCGAAGAAGGAGTTTCACAATCTTCTCAGCGCGCTCTTCGCCCTTTGCAGCCATGCAGCCAAATCTCCATCGTCATATTGCTTCTGGGAATTCTTATTTCACAGAGATCGCATTCACGATCGTCAATCCAACGTCAAGCTGAATGAGCCGGAGCTTCTATAGTATGCGATGGACCTCCTGCGCAGTCTTGAAGCTTGGCTACGCAGGCGCGATCTACTGCTTGATCGAGCTTTCGGCGCTCGGCGTGCGGAAGCTGCCAACCAGCGCGCGAACATCTTCTTCCAACGGCCCGAACCGTGCACCCGCGAAGATCCCGGAAATTACCGTAACTGCGCTCCGCCGGTCATCGAGTTGACTGCCCGAAACGGGGCGCCGCAGAGAGGCATGAATCGCGGCGCTCTGGGTCGATCGCCAGAGCCCGGGCGCAGTTTCAATCGTCACCCCGGCACTCGCGATGATCTCGATTCTGTCGCCGGCGAGTTGCACCAACCGGGCCACAGTGGACGCGCCATGCGCCAGGCTCGACGCACCGCCGGAGGTCAACAGCATCTTCGCTCCGCTGGCGATGACGTCTTCCAACGCCTGCTCAAGATCGCGGCATTCATCGAAAGCGCGATGGAAGGTGACCGGCATCGGCGAAGCGCACTTGACCAGTTGGCGGGTCCGCTCCACATCGACTTCATTGTCCCGTGTCAGCACTCCGAGAACGATTCCGTGAACTCCCACAGCTTTAAAACGCTCGATATCACGCTCCATCGAGACAAACTCGGCTCGCGAATACACAAAATCTCCCGATCGCGGACGAACCATCACGTGCACCGGGATAGGCACAAGTTCGAGGGCCAGATCCACCAGCCCTGAACTTGGTGTCAGGCCGCTCTCGGAAAGAGCGCTGCAGAATTCAATCCGGTCCGCTCCTCCACGAGCTGCCGCCTGCGCGCCTTCCAATGTGTCGACGCAGATTTCAATGATTGGCACCGCCATCGTCCCTAACCTTTTCGCCTTTCTCTCTACGCGCAGGAATATGTCAGCCATCCCACCTTAGAGCGAAATCAGATCATATCAAGCAATTTCAATCATTATTGCAGTCAGAATCCATAAAACTCCGAGCCATATTAAAAAGTACGAGACATTAAAAACTGCCAAATTTCCTGATTATTTGCCACTTCTGTAAGAATCATAAGCCTCATGTCCAATCGATCTGTTCGTCAATCTGACCTAGTCTAGACTAAATGATCAACAATATGATTATTTTCTGTAGATTTATCTTCACAAACGGGTTTTCCCGTGGAATAATTGGCCCCGACTTCGATTCGCGTTCCATTTGCTCCAGTATTCCCTCTTGCAGCCGTAAGGGTTTCGGGCGTGGGATGGTCGGCTGGATCGGGTCCCAGTTGAAGATGCAGTTCCCAGGACGTGGTCAGGATTCAACAGATTTGTGAAGACCCTGTATTTATGGAGGCGCGTAAACCAAATGAAATTTCTCCGGCTCACCCGCAGCATCACTCTATTGTTGTCTGTCATGATCGCGTCTGCAGCGGTAGGCCAGACCGTCACCGGCAGTATTACTGGAACCGTCACGGATACAACCGGGGCCGTAGTGGTCGGAGCGGCGGTGACGGCGAAGAATGTATTGACGAGCGTCGAGACCCCGACGACAAGCAACGGGTCCGGCGTTTACAGCATTCGCTTCCTCCCCATTGGCCAATACCAGGTGACCGTCAGCGCCCCCGGCTTTGAAAATTCGGCATACCCGCCGTTTGAGCTGGAAGTGAACCAGACCGCGAAGGTGGACGCCAGGCTGAAAGCGGGCGCGGTCAGCACGACGACCCTGGTCCAGGGAGCGCTGGCGCCAATTCTGAATACTAACGACGCTTCTCTGGGTCTCACGCTGACCAGCAACCAACTGCAGACGATTCCGTTGAATGGGCGAAATTTTGCAAGTGTGACATTGTTTATCCCGGGTTCAGTCAGCACAAACGGTCCGCAAGGAATGACCGGCAACAATGCCATCGAGCGCAACACCTTCTACAGCGGCACCGCGAACATCAACGGGAATCGTGCCCAGGCGAACAACTACACGCTCGACGGCATCGACATGAATGAGAATCAGAACAACCTGATCGCTTACAACCCTGCGCCGGACGCGCTCCAGCAGATCAAAGTGATCACCGCCAATGCTCCGGCTCAGTACGGCAACGTGAACGGCGGCGACGTGATCAGCGTTCTGAAGAGCGGGACCAATCGCTTGCACGGATCGGCGTACGCCTTTTTGCAGAATCAACAACTGAACGCCAATTCGTGGACGAACAATCACGCAGTTCCGATTATTCCGATCAACCCCTACACCCAGACGCAATTCGGCGGCACGATCGGCGGCCCGATCAAACATAACAAGCTGTTTTTCTTTGCCGACTATGAAGGCGCGCGCGAACACACCGGCGGTATCAGCACCGCCAGTGTGTTTACGCCGGCCATGCGCGCGGGCGATTTCTCCGTGCTGCTGAACCCGCCGCCGGGCACCAATGGCGCGACGAACGCACCGATCCAGCTCTACGATACGCAAAACAACTTCGTGGCTTACTCCAACAACCAGATCCCGATCGTAAATCCGGTGGCCAAATTCATCTTCGCGCATCCTGAACTGTATCCGCTGCCCAATGCGACACCGCAGGATGGGGTCATACAAAACAATTTCCAGGGTCCGAACCGCACCTTTACCGTGAACAACCAAGGCGATATCAAGATCGAATGGGATCCGAAAACCGCGGACAAAATCACGGGCTTCTATTCGCAGTCCAATGCCCATGATGGAAACATCCCCGTGTTGCAACTCTCATTCCCGGCGCAGAACGTGTTTCCGACCAAGCTGGGCGGCGGGATGTGGGTGCATGTCTTCTCTCCCGCTGTTGTCAACTCGGCGCGCGTGGGCTTCACCCGCGTGGTGTGGGTGCAGAGTGTACCGACCGACCCGAGCGGCCAGTTTGGCCTGAATGGCAACTCGAAGGTGGGCATCACCTTCCCGGCGCAGCAATATGTCGGCTTTTCTTTCCAGGGGATCAGCCCTCTCAGCGGAGTGGGGACCCCCGCGAACATTGGGTCGATCATCGACAACACCTACAGCTACGGCGACGACCTGACATGGCAGCATGGGCTGCACCTGATCAGCCTCGGCGTGCAGGCGGTCCGCTATCAGAACAATTACATCACCAGCAACAACCAGGGATTTCTTGGCGCCTTCAATTACAACGGAAACTTCACGGGAAATCCCAATCCGGGCGCAATCGATGGCACCGGCTATGCAGGCGCGGACTTTGTGCTGGACCGGGTAAGCAGTGCCAACGTCGAGGAGGCAGGCGTGCTGGTCGGACAACGCCAGTGGCGGACCGCCGGATTTGTGCAGGATGACTGGAAGATACTTCCAAATCTGACCATCAATCTCGGCCTCCGTTATGAATACGATCAGCCATGGTATGAGGTGAACAACAAGACCGCGAATGTGATCTTATCGGGGCCGAAAAGCGGCACCATCATTTATGGCGGGCGAATCCCCGTCGGCGCATTGCCGGGCGCGCAGCTTTGCAGCAACCGCGCCTGCTATCAGCCGACCTACAACCAGATCATGCCGCGCATTGGATTCGCATATCAACCAAGAGACCGATTTGTGATTCGCGGCGGCTACGGCACCACCAGCTTTTTCGAGGGCAACGCCGCCAACCAGCGCCTGACCTCCCTGCCGCCCTTCATTCAATCCAGTGCTAAAACCGCCCTGGCCCCAGCGGCTCCGCCGCTTCCTCCTGGAGTCCCGGCCGGCGGTACGCCGTACACGGTGGAGGAAGGTTTCAGCTCCAATCCAAGCGACATCAACTTTTCCGGCGGAGGCTACGGCGCGTGGCCGCAGAATATGCAGCCCGCCTATATCCAGGAGTTCAGTCTGACTCTGGAATATGAGTTGTCCAATACTACTTCCCTTCAGGTCGGGTATATCGGCGAAACGGGCCAGCACCTGATCGACTACCGCAACGCCAATCAGTTGACCGTGCCAGGGGATCCAACGACGGCCCCCTATGCCAACATGCCAGTCGTGGGCGGCCAGACCCTAGGAACTGGCGCGCTGCTGTTGACGGAGCCGGAAGCAAAGATGAATTACAACGCTCTGCAGGCTGTCCTGCGCCATCGTGCCAGCCATGGCCTGGAGTACACGGTGAACTATACCTACTCGAAGACCATGACCAACAGCCTGGGCAACTATGGGCTGAATGTAAGCGGATTCAGCGGGGCTTTTCAGAATGGTTACAACGGCGCTGCCGATGTCGGTCCCGCAGGAACGGATGTGCGGCATAACGTGTCGGCCCTGGGAGCCTACGCTTTACCGTTTGGCCACGGGAGGCAGTACGGTTCCACGGTGAACCGCTTTGAGGATGCGGCGATTGGCGGTTGGTCGATCTCAGGCTCGCTGATTGCCTATTCGGGCTTTCCGGTCACCATCACCAGCAACGGCGTGAGCAACACGAACACTTATGGTCAACAGCGGGCCAACCAGTACCGCAAACTGAAGATCGTGCATCGCGACCTGGCGCACTGGTTTGGCACCGATCCCTCCGCCACCCCGTGCCCCGCAGGAGTCAATGATGGTGTCTGCGCATATGGCGCGCCGGCTCCCAACACGTTCGGCACTGCCAGCGTCGGCAGTGAACGCGCTCCCGGCTATCTACAGGTTGACGCTTCCGCGTTCAAGGATTTCCATACGATCGGAAATCAGGCACTCGGCTTCCGCGCGGATGGCTTCAACGTATTCAACATTTCCAGTTATGGCAATCCCGATAGCAACGTACTGGATGGCACCTACGGCCAGATCAACAGCGTGCGTTCGCCGGCCCGCATCATTCAACTCTCACTCCATTACACCTTCTAATTCAACTGCAGCAGATAATTTGAGAGGAGCGAATTTGCTCCTCTCTTTTTTTCGAAGGATAGAACGTGCTTCAGGAGTTCACATTGCGAAATAAGCTGGCTGTTTTTGCCGTCGCATTGGCCTGCACCCTGACCTTGAAGAGCGCAGGCCAGAACGTTACAGACATGAAGCCGAGCCCGCAGCAGATTGCGTGGCAGGACCTCGAGATCGGCGCCATCCTCCACTTCGGCCCGAATACCTTTCTTGACCGCGAGTGGGGAGATGGCACGGCGCAACCCAGTGTCTTCAATCCAACGCACGTGGATACCGACCAGTGGATGAACGCGGCGAAGTCGGCTGGCATCCGCTATGTGGTGCTGGTCGCGAAACACCATGACGGATTCGCCTTGTGGCCGAGCAGTGAAACAAACTACAGCGTCAAAAGCAGCCCCTGGCTGAACGGCAAAGGTGACCTGGTGCGGATGGTCGCGGATTCCGCCCGTGCGCATGGCCTTGGCTTTGGCGTATACCTGTCGCCGTGGGACCGGCACGATCCGCGTTATGCAAATCCAGTCGAGTACGACAAATACTATCTCTCACAACTGGAAGAACTTGCAACCGACTACGGGCCGCTGGTGGAGTTCTGGCTGGATGGTGCGGGCAGCGGCAACCGCAAGTATGATTTCGACTCCATCCTCCAGCAATTGCGCACCTATCAACCGAACACAATGGTGTTCGCCGATGTGGCGCTCTACAAATATGCCGATCTGCGATGGGTAGGCACGGAGAGCGGCAAAGTTCCCTTTGAAAACTGGAACGTTGTCGATCGCGCAGGATACCTTCGCTGGCGGCCGGTTGAGGCGGACACGCCTCTGCACCGGGACCAGTGGTTCTGGCATCCGAACTCGGACTCGACATTGAAGAGCGTGGACGAGCTGATGGACGAATACAACAACACGGTTGGCCGCGGCGCGCAGCTGATGCTGGGGCTGGCGCCGGATCGGACGGGAAGAATTCCCGCTGCAGACGTGGCGCGACTGGCGGAGTTTGGAGCGAGGGTTCGCGCAGTGTACGGCGACAATCTTGCGCTGCATCATGTCTCAGCAAGTTGCAATCAGGAGCTCGCACTCGACGGCGATGTAAATACCTATTGGTCTGTGGAGGCGTACGGAAACGTTCCCACATTGACCGTGACGTTTCCCACGCCGCAGACCTTTGACCGAGTGATGACGATGGAGCGGCTGAACGATGGCCAGCATGTGGAGGAATATTCCGTCGAGGTGTTTGAAAGCGGCGCGTGGAAACAGGTAGCCCACGCGTATGCAATTGGGCATAAAAAGATCGACATCTTCGCACCCATAACTGCGCGGCGTGTGCGGCTGAACCTGCTGGCGGTCTCCGGCGACGCAGGAATCCGTGAGTTTCAGATTTTTAACGGAACCAATGCGCGCTAGGCCATTGGGAATGCGACTTCGGCGCACCTGGAAGTGCAACGGCTTCACTCAACTGTGCGAAGCCGTCTCCGGTGCGTCCTGGAACCAATTGAAATGCTGCGCTCGGAAAGCCTAGACGTGGGCCGGCGTCGAGACGACGGGTTTCACCGCATCGTTTTCCTTTGCCCCTGCGGTTGGCTTGCGAATGTCGATGCCGCCCTTGAAGTACGCGCCGTCTTCGATGCTGATGCGCTGCGCGACCACATCCCCTGTCAAAGACCCTTCGTTGCGGATATCGACCCGGTCGCTGGCATTGATGTTGCCATTGACCTTGCCGAGTACGACGACTTCACGCGCCGAAATGTTGGCGGCTACGTGACCGTTGCGGCCCACAACGACACGGTTTCCGGCAAGGCTGACGGAGCCTTCCACGTGGCCATCGATATAGAGCATTTCGCTGCCGGTAATCTCACCTTTAATGGTGAGCGATTTGCCGATTGTCGCCTGCTCGCTGGTGGCGGCGGAGGGAGTCGGGGCGGGACGCTGCGCGACCGGTTCCGTGTTGAGCGGGACAGGCGGTTGCGGACGGATCGGATCCGAAGGGGACGTGGGATTGGTGCCAGGTTGGTTCGGTTTCCACATTGCGCTCATAAATCCTTTCTAAATTGCTGCTTTTCCGCCGCTTGCGAACAGATCATCGGGGTCCAGGTTGTTCGCTACGAGCGGCGCTTCGGGTTTTGAATTTTGATTTCTCGCATGGCAAAATCGTCCACGCGAGCCGCACAGTCCTGTCGAGTTACTCAAATTTTACCGACTATAACGCCAAATAGGGAGCCATTCCAAACAGAATTTGCATTCGGCATCCGCAGGTAACATTATGATTACTGCCTCTTCCCACATTTGAAGGGTGCAAATCCGATGCAGAAATCCAGTACAAGCCGAAAAAGCGCCCGATGAAACCGACCGAATGACAGATAACGACCTTCTGGAACGCATCGAACGCTCCGCCGGCCAGCGTGCCGGGTACAAGCAGCTGGTGCGCGAACTGGGCCTGGGCGGCGGTCGCGAGCGCAGGCTACTGTTGGAGCATCTCGACCGTTTGACGGCAGGCGGACGACTGGTGAAAGTCGACCGGGAATTCTGGGCGCTGGCTTCTTCCGCGCGCAAACGGGACAATTGGGTCAGCGGGCGGCTCGATCTGCATCGCGACGGCTACGGATTTGTGCGGCCGGAACCGCGCGATAAAAATGGCGAGGAAGATATTTTCATTCCGCCGGATAGCCTGGAAAGCGCCATGCAGGGCGATCTGGTGCTGGTGGAGCTGCTGCCCTCGCGCGGAGATGGCCGTCGTTCCGGGCGCATTCTTCGCGTGCTGGAGCGGCATAATCCCACGGTTGTCGGGATCTTTCATTACTCGCGCGGCGTGCGTTCGCGCACTGGCGAGCGCATGGCGGGCAACTTTGTCACGCCGTTGAATGCGCGAATCAATGAGGCGGTGCTGATCCCTTTCGGCGCGGAGATTCCGGCCAAGCCCGAAACGCCGGATCGAGTGCTGGGCGCGGAGGCCCAGATTCAAGCCCAGACTCAAGCGGGCGAACATGAGGATCTCGAAGGCCTGGTCGTCGATGTCGCCATCACCGACTGGCCGACGGCCACACGGCCTGCGCGCGGACGTGTGATTGAAGTCCTCGGCGACCGCGATGCCTTCGGTGTGGATGTTGAAATCCTCATTCGCAAGCATTACCTGCCACACATTTTTCCCGACCGCGTGCTGGAAGAAGCGCGGACGATTGCCGTGCCGCCCGCGAACGAGCGAGGGGCAGAATCGGAAAGGCGAGATTTTCGCGGACTGCCGATTGTCACCATCGACGGCGAAACTGCGCGCGACTTCGACGATGCGGTGCTGGTGCGACCGCTCGATGACGGCGGCTTCGAACTGCAGGTGCATATCGCCGACGTGGCCCACTACGTACAGCCGGGCACGGCGCTCGATCTTGAAGGGCGTCTGCGCGGCAACTCCGTGTATTTTCCGGACCGCGCCATTCCCATGCTGCCGATGGAGCTGTCGACAGATGTATGCAGCCTGCGTCCGGATGAAGACCGGCTGGTGCTTTCCTGCATCATGCGGCTGGGACCGCAGGGAGAAGTTCTCGAGTCCGAAGTTTGCGAAGGTGTGATTCGCTCTGCCCGCCGCATGACGTACACGCAGGTCCACGCCATCCTTGAAGGCGATGCGGAAATGCGTGAGAAGTTCGCGCCGCTTGTGCCGGAATTCGAGCGCATGTACGCGCTGGCGCAGTTGATGAATGCACGCCG
>JBEPVW010000027.1:0-27539 GCA_041690775.1 Acidobacteriota bacterium
CCGTCCTGGTGGATGAAAAACATATGGACGCGGTAACGGGACTCTCCGGCAGCGGCCCTGCCTACATCTACATTATTCTGGAGGCGCTAGCGGAAGCCGGAGTAAAAGTCGGCCTGCCCCGTGACATCGCGACACTGCTGGCAGCGCAGACCACGCTCGGCGCGGCCACCATGGTGCTCGAAACCGGCAGCCACCCCGCGCTTCTGAAAGACGCAGTAACCACGCCCGCAGGATGCACCATGGACGGCATTTTGGAACTGGAAGAAGGCGGCCTGCGAGTCACGCTAATTAAAGCCGTAATGCGCGCAACGCAACGAGCGAAAGAACTGGCGTCAAGTTGAACTTCCCTAACGGGGTTCATTCTTGTGAGCCAAGACCAGTTACCGATTTGGGTGTCCATTTTCGGACATTCTGTTTCAAAATGGACATTGATAGTCTGATTGAAACTCTGAAATTAAGCATCTCATAAGGACTTCAAAGATCTTTTTCGTTTTATCCCTTTGGCTGGTTGCGTGCATTCTTGCTACGTGATGGATATTGCGCGACCTGATCTGAAAAAACGAAAATTGCGCCGCCAGATCGGCTGGCTGGCTGTGGGGTTGGTCGTTCTCGCGGGCGTTACCATCTTCGTCCTGCGGCTGAAACCGGCAGCTCCTACGGTGGATCGCAACACCGTCTGGGCGGACACCGTGAAGCGCGGCAACATGATCCGCCAGGTGCGCGGGCTGGGCACGCTGGTTCCTCGTGAGGACCGCATCCGCCTGATTCCTGCCGATACAGAAGGCACGGTGGTCCGGATTTTCAAGCTTCCCGGCGCGATGGTTGAAACCGACACCGTCGTCATGCAGCTTGCCAATCCGCAGCTGCTACAGGAGGCCCAGGATGCCGCGCTCCAGTTGAACGAAGCACAGGCCGATCTTCACAACACCCAGGTTTCGCTCGAAAGCAGTTTGATGGATCGACGCGCCACGGCGGCGGACATCAACGCCCAGTATCAGCAATCGCAACTACAGGCCAGCACCGACAAAGCTCTCTATAAACTGGGCGTCATCAGCGGCCTGGCATACAAGGATTCTCAGGGCAAGGCCGATGCGCTGACTACCCGCGACCAGCTGCAGAAACAGGAAATTGCCATCAACCAGAAAGCTCTCCAGACCCAACTGGCCGTGCAAAAGGCCAAGGTCGAACAGGCGCGTGCGTTGGCCCAATTGAAGCAGCGCCAGGTGGAAAACCTTGATGTTCGCGCCGGGATCAATGGCGTTCTGGTGAATCTGCCACACCAGGTGGGCGAGCATGTACCGGTCGGCACCACCCTGGCGGAAATCATCCAGCCCGACCAGTTGAAAGCGCAGTTGAAGATTGCTGAAACGCAGGCACGCGATATTCAAATCGGCCAGCCCGCCGAAATCGACACGCACAACGGAACGATTCCGGGCAACGTCACCCGGATCGATCCGGCCGTACAGAACGGAACCGTCGCCGTTGACGTACAGCTGGAGGGGACTCTGCCGAAGGGAGCGCGTCCCGATCTGAGCGTGGATGGAACCATCGATCTCGAACGGTTGAACAATGTGCTGTATGTAGGACGGCCAGCGTTTGGGAATGAGAATTCCACCATCAGCCTGTTCAAGCTGGACCCAAGCGGCAAATATGCCGCGCGAGTGCCGGTAAAGGTGGGCCGCGCTTCCGTGAATGAGATTCAGATTTTGAACGGGCTGCAAGCAGGAGACACGGTCATCCTCTCCGACATGTCGCGCTGGGATAATGTGGACCGGGTTCGGCTGGATTAAGAAGCCCGAGGAGCACGCTGTAGCAAAACAAATTTGGATCGAGAGGACTTCAACCAATGGCGGCTACGGAATTGATTCAAGGACAAACGAAGGGGCAGATTTCAGATCAATCGCTCATCCACATTGAGGCGCTCACCAAGATCTTCTACACCGACGAGATTGAAACGCACGCACTTTCCGGGATCCACCTGACTGTGGATCGCGGGGAATATGTTGCCATCTCAGGGCCCTCCGGCTGCGGCAAATCTACGCTGCTTTCGATCCTCGGCCTGCTGGACACGCCCAGCGGCGGCAGCTACCTGCTGAACTCGCGGCCAGTAGAAAACCTCAGCTTCGCCGAGCGCTCGCGCATTCGCAACCAGGAGATCGGGTTCATCTTCCAGAGCTTCAACCTGATCGGCGATTTGACTGTGTATGAAAATGTCGAGCTGCCGCTGACGTACCGCTCCGGCATGCCTTCAACCGAGCGCAAGCGGCGCGTCGACGAATCGCTGACTCGCGTAGGCATGGCGCATCGCTTGCGCCATTATCCCTCGCAGCTGTCCGGTGGTCAGCAGCAACGTGTCGCCGTGGCCCGCGCGCTGGCCGGTTCACCTTCGATTCTTCTAGCGGACGAGCCCACAGGAAATCTCGACTCGCGCAATGGCGAAGCGGTGATGGAGCTGCTGAAGGAACTGCACAAAGACGGCGCCACCATCTGCATGGTCACGCACGATCCACGCTTCGCCAAGCTGGCGGACCGCGAAGTGCATCTGTTCGACGGCCAGGTAGTTTCTGAAGCCGACCTGCGGAAGAAACTGGCCGACGAATCGGAGATACTGCGCTAACACGCCTCCAGTTCTCTGCCATGTCCGATCGTTTTTATTTTGGCCGTGAAGAGAATCGAAACGGGGCCACCCAGGTTTTCAGTCTGAATGTGCGGCACGGATTTCAGGAAGGCAGACCATGAACATCCTTTGGCACGATCTACGCTACGCACTGCGGCAGTTGCGCAAGTCTCCAGGATTCGCCGCGGCCGCAATCCTCACGCTCGCCCTCGGAATTGGCGCGACCGCTGCCATGTTCAGCGTGCTCGACGCCGTGCTGCTGCATCCACTGCCTTACAACGGTGTTAACCGCATTGTTCGCGTAAACACGAAGATGAAGGCTGCAACAGATTATGACCAGCCTGCGTCCTGGCCGGAATACCTGGACATGCGGCGGCTGAATAAAAGCTTCAGCGCGTTTGTAGGGCTGGATGCTCACGCGGGAATGACGTTGACCCGGGGGAATCAGTCGACTTATCTCCACACCACAAAAGGCACTGCCAACTTCTTCGATTTATTCGGCGTCACACCCATGCTCGGAAGAACTTTTTTGCCGGGCGAAGATCAGAACGGAAAAAATAATGTCGTCGTCCTCAGCTACGAGGTCTGGCAGCAGAACTTTGGTGGAAAGCGCTCGGTCCTCGGCAAAACGGTCCACCTCGATGGCGCGCCGTATGTGGTCGTCGGAGTCATGCCCGCCGGCTTCCGCTATCCCGTCGGCGTGGCCAACCGATCTACACACCGCTGCATTTATCCGCCGATCAGATCGAGTCTCGCGGCAGTCATTGGCTGCAAACCTTCGGCCGTTTGAAACCCGGTGTCACGCTGACTCAGGCCAACGCCGACATGGCACATGTCATGAATGAACTCGGCCAGCAATTTCCCGACAGTGACAAGGGCCGCACAGCACAGATATTTCCTCTGGTGGATTCCGTGCACACGAATTCCTCCGGCAACAATGACCGACCGGAGTTGTGGCTGATGCTGGCCGCGGTCTTCGCCGTGCTGTTGATTGCCTGCACAAATGTCGCTGGCCTGTTGCTCGCGCGCGGCGTCTTGCGAGGGCGCGAGATGGCGGTACGGGCCGCGCTCGGGGCCGGCCGCAAGCGTCTTATCGGCCAACTCCTATGTGAAAGCGTTTTACTCGGCCTCGGCGGCGGGGTGTGCGGCGTTGTCATCGCCCAGGCGCTGCTGACGGCGATGAAGCAATTTCTGGAGAAAGCCTTTGCGCGCGGAGGCAATGTGCATCTCAACCTGCCGGTGCTGGCTGCAACGTTTGTTCTGGCGTTGCTGGCAAGCGTGGCGGCTGGATTGGTTCCCGCATGGCGGACAGCGCGCATTGACCCCAACCATGCACTCAAGTCCGGCGGCAGCGCTGGGACGACGCGGCATCAACATCGCCTGCGTGCAAGCTTTGTCGTCGTGCAGGTAGCTTTGTCGTTGATGCTGCTGGTCTGCTCTGGCCTATTGCTTTTGGGTCTGCGGTCTATGCTCGAAAGCCATCTTGGCTTCAATCCGAAAAACCTTCTCACACTGGAAGTGGATATCCCAACCGGAAATTACACCGGCAGAGATTTTGTGCAGGCCCTGGTCGAACCGCTGGAAACGCGCGTTCTAACCATCCCTGGGGTCACCGCTGCCGGCAGCAACGATTTGCTGCCGATTCTGGAGAATGGCTCCAATAGCACGCTGCAACTTGTCGGCCACCCCAAAGATCCCGCAGACCAGGAGCGGCTGACGGAAATGCGTTTCGTCACGCCAGGATACTTTGCCGCGATGCAGTTGCCCATTCTGCGAGGCCGCAATTTTACCGCGCAGGACGCTGCGAAGACGCAGCCTGTTGCCATCGTCAGCGACGCCTGGGCCAAGGAGTTTCTCGGCAAGAAAGAAGATCCGCTCGCGCAAGCCTTCGCCAGTCTCGGAACGCCGTCCACGGCCATCGTGGGCGTAGCGCGCAGTGGCAGCCAGAATATTTTCCAAACAGCGTTGGCCGAGGCTGACTTCCCCATGACCCAGATACCGGAATCCTGGAAAGCATTTATCCCTGGCATCTATCTCTTCGTTCGCACCACCGTTCCGCCAGCCAGCATCATTCCGCAACTGAGGAAAGCGCTGCATGATGTCGCTCCCGAGGTCGCCTTCCGCACGCCGGAAACAATGGAGCAGGTACTCTCCGACGCCTTGGTCACCAACCGCATGTTGAGTTGGATCTTCGGCCTGTTCGCTGCCATTGCCGTGCTGCTGACGGCGATCGGCATCCATGGCCTGCTCAGTCAGGAGGTGGCCAGCCGCACCCGCGATATTGGCGTTCGCATGGCGCTCGGCGCGACACGCGGCGGCGTTGCCCAACTGGTGATGGGCCGCGTCGGCATTCTGCTGGGCGTAGGTCTGGGAGCAGGACTGGCGGGAGTGCTGCTGGTTCGCCGCATTTTGAGCGCGGTGCTGGTAATTCAATTCCATCGCGACGCATGGGTCATCGTAGCCATTGCCGCTAGTCTGGGATTGATTGGATTGATCTCCGCATTACTGCCCGCGCGGCGTGCTGCTTCGGTCGATCCAATGCAGGCATTGCGTTCCGAGTAAGGAGATAAATTTTGACTAGCTTTCTGAGTGATCTTCGATACGCGCTACGACAATTGCGAAAGGCGCCGGGCTTCACCATCACGGCGGTCCTGACGCTGGCGCTCGGCATCGGCATCAGCGGAGCCATGTTCACCGTGGTCGATGGCGTCCTGCTGCGACCCTTGCCGGTGCCGCATCCATCGGAAATCGTCTCTCTTGGACAATCGGACGATGGCAATCAGATCGGCAGTTCGTCGCTGCCCAACGTGCAGGACTGGCGTGCGCAAAGCAAAAGCTTCAAGGATATCGCTTGGTACACCCAGGCATTTTTCAATATGAAGAAGCCGGATGGCAGCGTGGACTTCTCCATTAACGAGCAGACCAGCAGAAATTTCTTCTCCATGCTACAGATCACGCCCAGGCTGGGACGTACATTTCTCCCGGACGATGCGCATGGCGATCATGGAAATGTCGTGGTGCTCAGTTACTTTGTGTGGAGCAACTACTTTGGAAGCGATACAGCAATCCTGGGAAAAAATGTGCAATTGGGCGATGCCACATACACCGTGATTGGAGTAATGCCCCCTCATTTTTACATTCCCATCAACGATGATGGGCCGGTGGTCTGGACGCTGCTGGTTCACTCCCCCGCAATGACGCGGGATTATTCATTTCTGCGCGTGATTGGACGCCTGCGGCCCGGAATCAACGTTGCGGCGGCGAAATCGGAACTGAGCGGATTGCAGGCAAATATTTCTCGCCAATACGCAAGCATGAACTTGGCGAAACAGGTGGGGGTGCAGGACTACCGTGAGACGCAGATTGGCTCCGTTCGATCGGCGCTGCTGACGCTACAGGGAGCCGTGCTGCTGGTCTGGCTGATTGCCTGCGCGAATGTTGCCGGTTTGCTGTTGACCAGGCTCTCTGGACGGCGCAGAGAAATTGCGGTGCGGGCGGCGTTGGGCGCTGGCAGGCAGCGGATTGTGCGGCAGTTTTTGACGGAAAGCCTGCTGCTTAGCGCCGCCAGTGGCGCGATTGGGCTGGGAATTGCGGAGGGATGTCTAGCGCTGTTGCACCATGCCATTCTCGCAAACCTGACCCGATCCCGTGGTGTCGCACTGAACTGGCATGTCGTATTGCTGCTGGTTGGGCTTTCGATTTTGTCGGCAATCATTTTTGGCGCCGCGCCAGCATTCCAGGCTGCCTCCGCCAATCCACAGGAGGCACTGCATCAAGGCACGCTGGCGGCGGGTAGTGGGCTGGGACAAATCCGGCTGCGCAATATGCTGATCGTCGGAGAACTGGCATTGTCTCTTGTGCTGCTGTTTAGTGCGGGGCTGCTGCTGCGCACCTTGTATGCGCTGCGTACCGTGGATCTTGGATTCAACCAGCACAATCTGATCGATGCGCAGTTCTTCCCGTTAAACGGATTCACGTTACCGAAAAAGGCTCGACCGACAATGGAGACACTATACGTTCCGCTGCTGGTACGGGCGCGGCAACTGGCCGGGGTAGAGTCTGCCGATCTGACGGTAGGAGCGCCCCTTTCCGCCAATGTCCACATGGACGACGATTTCAATGTTATTGGCTCGCCATTGATCAAAGGTCACACCGCATTCACAGCCGTCACTCCAGGCATATTTCGCACGCTGCGGATTCGGCTGGTGCAGGGTAGATTTTTCAATGACCAGGACATAAAAGGATCGCCATCGGTCGGCGTGGTGAACCAGGCCTTTGTACATGCAGTTTTCCCGGGTAAGAACCCGCTGGACCAGCGGCTGAGTTTAGATGACGATCCGAAGGACAAGACGATCTATAACGACGTTCGGATTGTCGGCGTGGTCGGCAATGTTCCGGAAGGAAATGTCGGGCAAGCTACGATGCCCGAAGTGTATATCAATCTCAACCAGGTGCCCCCGGATGATTCCTTCACCGCGATATCTTCGCTGGCGATGGAACTGGTGATTCGCACTCGCCAGCAGCCGCAGACACTGATTCCTTCGGTTCGACGGATCTTCTCCGAAGTTGCGCCAGGGGTGAGCGTCAATTCCATCCAGACCTATCAAGAAAAGATCGACGGCGAACTCGGCAGTCAAACCCTGGCAGCGCGATTGCTGTGGATGTTTGCGATTGTAGCTGTGCTGATTTCCGCGGCGGGGCTGTATGGACTGCTGAGTTACAGCGTCAGCCAGCGCACGCGGGAGATTGGAGTGCGAATCGCGCTGGGAGCGCAACGGGAAAATATTTTGCGAGTAGTTCTACGGCAAGCCTCCAGGCTATTGCTGGCCGGTATTGCCATTGGCCTGCTCTGCGCATTTTTTCTTGGACGTTTCGTGCGCAGTTTCCTCTACGGCGTGGACCAGCACGACGGAGCAACGCTGATTGTAGTTGCGCTGCTTCTCGGATGCGTTGGATTGCTTGCAGCGTACATCCCGGCACGCCGCGCTTCGCGTATTGAGCCTACGGAAGCACTGCGCATGGAATAGCAAGCCTTCGAAAGAGAGAAATAAATGATTCAACTCAAGAATGTCGAACGCAGCTACAAAGCTGGCCCCAGTCAAACATGGGTGCTGCGCCGAATTGACATGGACATACGCGAAGGCGAGTTCCTCACCATCATGGGGCCATCGGGTTCGGGAAAATCTTCGCTTTTGAATATCGTTGGACTTCTCGACGATGACTGGCAGGGAGAGTACTGGTTTTCTGACCAACCGGTCCACAAGCTCAACCGCAAACAGCGCGCCGATCTTTCACGCCGCAGCATGGGCATGGTTTTCCAGAGCTACCATCTGCTGGATGATTTGACAGTTGCCGAAAACATCGACCTACCGCTTTCATACAAGGATATTCGTTCTTCAGAGCGCCAGGCGATGGTGGCCGATGTGCTCGACCGTTTTTGCATGGTAGCGAAGAAGGACCTGTTCCCTTCCCAGCTTTCCGGCGGCCAGCAGCAACTGGTCGGTATCGCGCGCGCGGTGATCCACAAGCCTGCGCTGTTGCTGGCCGATGAGCCAACCGGCAACCTGCATTCCACGCAGGCCAAAGAGATCATGGAATTGTTCCGTGAGCTGAACCGCCAGGGAACGACGATCATTCAGGTCACGCATTCCGAATTGAACGCCACCTATGGGACACGCACGATTGAGCTGGGTGATGGATGGATGGTTGCGGACTCTGCACGCCCAAAACTCCGGCAAACCCCAGATGGGAGAGCGTAATGGGCGTGTCGGTGCAAAGAGCTTTAATAGCGAAGGTGGCAACTACCGCCATATTTGTAACAGCCGCAGTTGCATTGGCTCAGCAGACCGCTTTAACCGCGTCAACATCGCAGACTTCCACGCAACTGCGCCTTGATATTCCTCATTCCAACGCCCCGTGGGCTCCCTATAGAGCGGCTCTAGTGCCATCGCCAACGCTCGCCAACTCCGCATGGCTTGACTCGCTGATTCGCGACGGCAAGTTATATCTGTCCCTCGAAGATGCCATCGCGCTCGGCCTCGAAAACAATCTCGACATCGCCATCGCCCGCTATAATCTCCCTATCGCGGCCACCGATCTTCAGCGCGCCGACGCCGGCGGCTCAACCCGAGGCGTCAATACTGGTGTGGTGCAGAACACGCCCGGTGCCGGAGTCGGCGGAATCGGGACCGTCGGCGGCGCCGGTGCCGGCGGCACAACGGGCGGCGCGGGAGGCGCGGGAGCAGGCGCTTCCGGACTGGTCCAGAACACGCTGGGAACCGGAACGCAAATTTCTTCCTTTGACCCTCTGATCCAGGGCAACATCGATGTGGATCACCAAACATTGCCGGTCATCAACCAGCAGATTTACGGCGTTCCATCCCTGCAAACCAACAGCACAGTCGGCGAACTTACCTACACGCAGGCTTTCACGCCAGGCACCCGAGTGCAATTCGATTTCTTCAATCAACGCCAGACGGTCAACAGTCCGTTCTTCAACTTATCGCCATCGCTGTCTTCCACATATAAATTTCAGATCGTACAGCCGCTGCTGGCGGGTTTTGGACTCCTTCCCAACAAGCGTTATATCTACATCGCGAAAAACAATCGGAAGATTTCAGATCTCGCGTTTACCGCGCAATTAGTCGCCACCGTGACGCAGATTGAAAATATCTATTGGGACCTTTTCAATGCCTATCAGGAGGAGCAGGTACAGGAACGCTCCCTGCAGTTCGCCCAGCAGACCTACAATAACGGGAAAAAGCAATTTGCGTTGCAGGCGATTCCGGAGATGGAAGTTTTGCGGGATGAAGGCGAGGTTGCCAAGCGCGACCAGGATGTGACTGTCGCAAAAACCAATCTGCAACTGCAGGAGTTACTAATAAAGAATGCAATCACGAAAAACCTCGACGACGCATTTCTGGTCTCGATGCCGGTCATTCCCACTGCGCAAATGCATATGGACGATCAATCGGCGGCCACGCAGATGACCGATCTGGTTGCGAATGCGATGAAGGACCGCCCCGACCTGGCGGAGTCGCAGCTGGACCTTACGAACCGCGAGATCACGCGAAAAACCGCTCGTAATGCGCTGCTGCCAACTGTGGATCTGGTTGCATATATTGCGGGGAGCGGACTGGGCGGCCCGCTCAATCCTAATTATGGGTCCGGTTTTGCCGCCGGGTCGCTCCCTCCAAACACCACCATATTGCCGTCATCGTTCGGCGGTGCATTGCTGAACACTTTCAATAACAGCTCTCCGGAGTATTACGTCGGCGGCCAGATTTCAATTCCAATTCGGAATCGCGTTGCGAAAGCGGACCAATACCGCGCGGAGTTGGAATACCGCCAGGCCCAGCTGCTGCAGCAGGAACAGCGCAAGCAAATACTGATCGAAGTGGAGAACGCGCAGTACGCCTTCGAGCAAAGCCGAGCCCGCGTCAGTTCCGCGCGAAAAGCGCGTGATCTGGCGCAAAAGACATTCGGTATCATGCGGCAGGAGCAGAAGCTGGGTGCCGGTTCCCCTTACCAGACGCTTTCCGCGCAGCACGATCTTGCTATTGCAGAGTCCGATTTTGTAGCAGCGATGACAGCCTATGAAAAATCCCAGGTGGAGCTGGACCGGGCGGTAGGCGACACGTTGACGCGAAATCATATTTCCATTGCGGCTGCGAAATCCGGACAGATTCGGCGACCATAAAGAACTTGAACAGAGTCGCGATACTCTAAGCGAGGGTGCCATGGCACAACAACCCGTGCTTCTCGATTCAAAACAACGGAGCGAACTAAAGACTCCGTGCGTGCTTGCTGCGGACGATCAGCCTCAAATTTTGGAGGCTTTAGAACTGCTGCTGCGCCCGGCAGGCTTCGACGTCGATGTGGCCAAATCCCCGGAAGCTGTATTGCAGGCCCTCAAAGAAAAGTCCTACGACGCTCTGCTGATGGATTTGAACTACTCTCGCGATACCACCTCTGGCCATGAAGGGCTGGAGTTGCTGCGACAGGTGCTCGAGCTGGATGCGCAACTGCCCATCATCGTGATGACGGCCTGGGCCAGCGTGGACCTGGCGGTGGAGGCGATGCGTCGCGGCGCGCGTGATTTTATTCCCAAGCCATGGGAAAATGCGCGTCTGCTGACAGTCGTGCAAACCCAGGTGGCGCTCTATGGCGCATTGCGCCGCGCGCAGTTTCTGGAAGCAGAAAATCAATTGCTGCGCGCCGCGGGCAGGCCCGATATGATCGCTGGCTCAGCCGCGATGCAGCCAGTTCTCGATATCATGTCTCGGGTCGGCCCCTCAGATGCCAACGTTTTGATCACAGGCGAACACGGAACTGGCAAGGAGATTGTGGCGCGCACTTTACACGCACTGTCTGCGCGCGCCGAGCAGCCGTGGATTGCGGTGAATACCGGCGCGCTCTCCGAGGGCGTATTTGAGAGCGAGCTTTTCGGCCATGTCAAAGGCGCATTCACAGATGCGCGCACGGATCGCATCGGGCGTTTTGAACTGGCTGACCGCGGAACAATTTTTCTCGATGAAATCGCCAATGTGCCCATCCGCCAACAAGCGAAACTATTGCGCGTACTGGAGTCGGGCGATCTGGAACGGGTAGGCTCCTCGCGCACGCGGCGGGTCGATGTGCGTGTGCTGTCCGCGACGAATGCAAATTTGCAGATAGAAAGCGCGAAGGGCCTGTTTCGCGATGATCTGCTTTTTCGCCTGAACACCGTGGAGATTCATGTGCCACCGTTGCGAGACAGGCGCGAGGACATTCCCGCGCTGGCCGGCTATTTTCTCGCTCGCTATGCCGCCCGCTATCGCAAGAATCTTGAAGGGGTGGACGCTGCGGCGATGCAGGCGCTGCTTGAACACCCATGGCGCGGCAATGTGCGCGAGTTGGAACACACGATGGAGCGTGCGGTGCTGATGGCCCGCGACAGATGGATTGTGCCCGCCGACCTGAACCTGTACAAGGAAGACGGCGCCGACTCTGTCGATGGAATGAGTCTTGAAGCGGTAGAAAGTATCCTGATTCGCAAGGCTCTTAGGCAGTACAACCGGAATGTAAGTCACGCGGCCGAAGCGCTCGGATTAAGCCGCGGCGCCCTCTATCGCCGTATGGAAAAATATGGCATCTAGCGCTGGAAAAAACGAGCGCGCTTCAGTTCCGTATTCGCAGCGGCCCGGGATCGGCTTCAAGATTCCCCGGCTCCGTTTTGAATCTCGACTCATCTGGCTGCTATTGTTGCTTGCCGCTCCTGCGGTGTTGCTGGGCTGGATGGCGTTGTCCATGTGGCATGTTTCCATCCTGATTCGGCTGGGCGCGCTCGCTCTTCTCCTTCTGTTCCTCACATCCGTCGCGTCAGCTATCTTCCGGCATATTGTGCACCCGCTACAGACGCTATCCAACGTCGTCGCCGCGCTGCGAGAAAATGAATACTCCTTCCGCGCGCGAGATGTCGGAGAGGGCGACGCTCTCGGCGATCTCGCGGCCCAGATCAATGAACTCGCCGGCGCACTTCGCACGCGCCGCCATCGCGAATCGGAAACATTCGCTCTTCTGGAGCGTGTCGTCGAAACGATGGACTTGCCGGTATTCGCATTCGACGCCGCTTCGACTTTGCAACTCACAAATCCAGCGGCGTTGAAAATGCTGCAAGTCTCCGCGGAATCCCTGTTATACAAAAGCGCGGACGCGCTGGGATTGGCCGACCTTCTCGCGTGCGATGAAAATTCCGTCGTCGCGCTGACACTGCATGGCCGGGAAGGCCGATGGATGGTGCGCCGCAGTAAGTTTTATCAAAATGCCATGCCTCACACGCTGCTGCTGCTCTCAGATGTCAGCGGCGTCTTGCGGGAGCAGGAGCGACAGGCGTGGCAGCGTTTGATTCGCGTGCTCGCGCACGAAGTAAATAATTCGCTTACCCCCATCAAGTCCATAGCGGGCAGCCTGCGATCCCGGATGCAACACATTCAAGCCTGTGAAAGTTCGGGGCCTATTTCGCCACTGCAGATCAACCTGAATCCCGTCGATATGGAACACGGGCTCGCCATTATTGAGGAACGCGCGGAATCCTTGAATCGCTTTCTTCAGACATATAGCCAGCTGGCGAAGTTGCCACTGCCGGTGAAGTCCACGTTTGCAATTGCGCCGGTTCTGGAACGCGTTTGCCACTTGGAAACACGCTTGCAGGTGAGGCTTGACATCGTTGGTGAAATAGAGATTTTCGCGGATGCCGCCCAACTGGAGCAGGCGCTGATCAACCTGGTACGTAACGCGGTGGATGCGGCATTACAGGCACATCTCGCCCATAGCCAGGACGCCGCACAGGTTATCGTCTCGTGCAATTATAAGTCGGAGCAAATATGCATCGGGATCGAAGACAACGGCCCCGGGCTGGCCAACCCGGCAAATCTTTTTATTCCTTTTTACACAACCAAGCCGGGCGGCACCGGTATCGGATTGGTCCTCGCTCTACAAATTGTCGAGGCGCATGGTGGGACGCTGGCATTGACCAACCGCAGCGACACGCAGGGATGTTGCGCTGAAATTCGACTGCCCGTCGCTTCCAGGCTCACGCTTCCCTCTCCTGCGGAGTAAGGGTCCGGGCCGCTCCATCTGTGAAATGGACGAGGGCAGGCGGTCTGGTTCAACTTGCGAACAGGGATAATTGCTGGTTCTGCGTGGATTTTTCAGCCGGGCGTATCGACCGCTCATCACCGTCGAAAACAGTTCGTCCCCGGATGGAAGATGAGATCGCATGTTCGTGTGCGATGGCATCCTTAAAATTTGCCTGAGGTGACCTGCCTTGTTCGATCATGCGGGTAAATTGATCGAGCCGGCGGAAGCCATCGACCTTTTCTGAATGTCCAAGACTGGCCGCATCGAGCGAACGGCGCAGCACGGCGATTGATTCATCATACGTCTGTAACGGAACGGGGAAAGGATGGCCGTCTTTTCCCCCCAGCGCAAAAGAAAAACGCGCAGGGTCGGAGAAGCGGCTTGGAGCGCCATGCACCACCTCCGCGATCAACGCCAGAGACTGCAGTGTGCGCGGGCCGAGCGTTTCAAGCAGCAGCAACGATGCGAAGTCGCTGAATTCCCGTTCATGCGCCAACGCCAGCACGGCGCCCAATCTTCGTAGATCAATATCGTTCGCCCGCACGTCGTGATGCATGGGAAGGCACAACTTGCGAGCTTCAGACAAAGTAACCTCGCGCCGTTGCTTTACGACGGTGAGCATAGCGTTCTGCGCGGCTGTAGCGCGAGCGTCGACCATGTTCAAGATCGTTCCCTGATGCTGCCCAACAATTGCTGCATGAGGATCGGCAGTGAAGCTGCGAACCGTGGCCGAGTGCCAGTGATAGCGCCGAGCCAGCTTGCTCTGCGCGTTCATTCCCTGTTGCACGACAACCCACTCCCCATATGGGGTCACAATAAAGCTGTGCAGATAGAGCTGGAAGCCGTCGGCGACCGCGTTGTTATCGACCCTCGCAGTAAGGCGGCTGGTGCGCACCAGCACTTCGGCTTCAACATTGCAGGTGTCCGCAAACCGCCGAAGCTCGTCCGGCGTTTTGCGGGATTGCTTCCCTCTGCCGCCGCAGATGGTAATTCCGAGTTCGTGCGATTGCGGATTGAGTCCGCGCTTGAGTGCCCCAAGGACTGAGGTGGTTATACCGGAGGAATGCCAATCCATTCCCATCACGCATCCCAGCGCCTGGAACCAGAACGGATCGCTAAGCCGGGTAAGAAGTTCGGAAGCACCGTATTGCTGCACGATGCTCTCGGAAATTGCCGAGCCCAACTTCATCATGCGCTCCGCAAGCCAGCTGGGAACGCGCCCGCCGTGCAACGGCAATTCAGCAAATCCGGAACGCTTCATCCTGCTTCAATGATAATGGTTTCGCCAACCTGGGTTCCCCATGTCTCGCCGCCGAGACATAGGCTGGCGCTGGAGACATGCTTCGAGAAGAATAAATTGTCATCCTGAGCCGCAGCCGGGGTCCCCGGCGACAGGTCTTCGTCGCTGGGGTGGGAAGGCGAAGAACCTCGCGGTTGGCCGCCAGACCGCGAGATATAGAGAGAGCCAAACCTGGGTGCCCAGGTCTCGCTTTTGAGACCTGGGTTTTCTGCGCCGAAGCAGCGGCTAATGCGCGCCCACTGCTTCCGGAGGACACTCCAGAATCAACGCAACATTATCGACCTTAGCCTGTTTGGGAATCGAAATCTCATACTGCTGCGCATCGTTGGCGTGCAGAATGTTTCGATGGAACTCGTGCTGCTCGCCATTCTCTTCCCAGATGTGTGTGACCTTCAGATGCTGCGACGCAGCAGGATCCGCGGGGCGAATGCTGGCGAGGCGGAAGTGATCGATCGCCAATCCCTGAAACTCGTAACGCACATAAACCCGGCGCGTTCCTGACTGCAGATCTCTCACGCTGCGATCAACTTCGGGCCAGCGAAGAACCTGGTTGATCCGCTGGCCATCCAGCCATGTCAGTTTCGGATTGTAGGTCCAGATCGTCGCCCACGGACCTTTACTGCTGGCGGACCATGCGATCGAAGCCGTACCCGGCCCTTTGGCATTTGCCGGCCACGGAGTCACTTTTCGAGTTTCCGCTGTGAACTTGCTGGGAGCGATTCCGTCGCGAAGATCGAGGAATCTGCCGCCTGCATCGAAGCCGCTCAGGTCACCGTTTTTATCGGCTGTAACTGTGAAAATAACCTGTGCCGGCTTTGAACCTTTGTTGATGAGAAAACCCTGCCCACCCTGCGATTCGTAGTTCGCGTTCTGGACCTTCGAAGCGAATTGATCCAGGCTGGACGTCCTCACCGGCAGCTCGGTCCGCACATCCGTTCCAGCGCTATAGTCAATCTGGTTTCCCCCCGGCGTCAACGCAGGCAGCGTCCGCGGATTTAGCTGGAACAGCGTTGTGAGAAAGAAATCATGCAGAGCAGCAGGCTGCTTCGCTGCGCCCTGAACCGAGAAGCGGACTTGATACCCGTAAGTTCCGGAGACTGCATTAAGGTGCCCATTCGCGCTGGTGAGGCGGGCAGGATGTGTCACCCAAGGCCCATTGAACGGTCCGGTGAGCGAGGCGCTTTCCGTCCAGGTGCGGCCGCCATCCACTGATGTCTCAGCCAGCAGCTTGCTTTTTGCATCCGGCAGAGAGACTTGCACGCTAAAGTCTGCATCGATGATCACGTATGGCGAGGGCATGGAAAAAGTGAACGCAGTATTGTTGCCGTGCTCGGCCACGGTGGCGTTCCCAGTTCCAACGGGGCGATACTCAATTTTTCCAGTCGCCCACATGCGCTTATCTTTCTCGCTGCGAGGACCATTCGGTATGCTGATATGAAATTGCGCAAGGTCCGGAAGCACCTGCGACTGCTTGCCGTCAGAGAGATAAGGAAGATAAAAAAGTCCAACGGGCGTCGGTTGAAAGTAGCGGACCATCTTTTCTCCGGGCCGGAGCACGAAGTCCATCGTGTGCCCATGCGGAGAGCGATTGTAAGCGTAAAGATAGTTGTCCTTCGTTGTCGTGAACAGATCGGCCATACCGCCCATCGCGTTCTCGTGTACATCCGCTGGATACCAGGGATAGTCGACCGACTTGGGATCGGACGTCTTTGGACTGGTGACATTTTTCAGGATGATATTCGGGTCGTGCTCCAACTGATAGACCGAGGCGACCTCCCGCTGCTTGAGCGGGCCAGTTCCGATGGGGTTGTAGCCCATCATGTCGGAGTCAAAGTAGTGATAAGCCCCGTCGTAAAAAACTTCCGCGACCGTGTGGCCCGTCAGAAACCAGACGCGCGCATCCTTGAACCCCCCAGCCCTGTAAGTGGCCGCCATCAACGGTCCATCCTGATAACAGAGCCCGAAGCCATAGCTATTCAGCAGCTTGATTGGATCGAGCACCTGCCCAACCGGTTCCTCGTAGGCCCAGCCTGCGAGATGATAAAACATCCCCGGCTTTACGAACCGCCCGTCCGTCAGGTAGAAGCGCCAGATCGCCTCCGCCTTTTCACGGTCGGTGTGCGCGTTGTACTGTTTGTAAATGCCCTCTGCAACGCTTTTCAGATTGGTCGTGTCTACCTGGCCGGCCTTGCTGATATCCGGCGAATAGACCTGCGCAAACAAACTCGCCGAGGCACTGAAAAGAACCGCGGCACACAGCGTCAAAACAATTTTCTTGGACATCGATGAAACCTCACTAAATTGAAAAGGGCAATCATTCCACATCAAGGTTGCGAGTTACAGTTTCGCCGCTGAGCATGTTTTGAACAGTGACGGTCCACTTACCGGCCACATCGTTGGACGCGAGCGGAATGGATTTGACTCCGCCGCCTTGCTTGGCGATAAGATTGCCCGAGTAATAGAGCACGCGGTTTCCCTGCGGGTCGCGAACGTCGATGTGGAAGATGCTGACGTCCGCCTGGGCAGGCGCGGCATGAACCGCAATGTTGACAATCGATCCACGCTGCGCATGGTCCGGAACAGAGATCTGCATCTCCGGCAACGCCGTATCGCTCGCCACCAGAATTGTAGGCTCGTACGGGTCGACGGTAAGCGTCAATTCCTGCTTCTCACCCAACGCCTTACGCGCACGTGTGTCGTAGACATACATGGCGTTCGGCAAGTGGAGGTGTACCGTGACCGGCTTGGCAAACCGTTGGTTGGATCGAAAATCCGACGGCCCTAGCTCATTGACCCGTGTTTGCGGATTCGATTCCAGCGCGACGATACGAATCCCGCCATTCGCATAAACATGCGCATCGATTCCGACGACCGCGTGCCCGGCGGCATCTTCAACGGCGAATTGCGGATGAACTCCGTTGGAACGCAACAGAGTCTCGATCATCCGGTGGGTCGGACCTTCCTTCCCCTCCAGCCTATCCGAGAGGTAGCTCACGATGTCTGTGTTCAACAGAATCGCTTTTCCTTTTCCCAACGGGTGAACGTGGACCTGCTCGGTTTGCGGTCCGTCAAAAAGATCGGCGAGGGAAGACTGCGGCAGTTTCTTGCTGTGTTCGTCGTAGATGCCTGGGACTCCATCCGCGATAGCGACGCCGCCCGCCGCAACAAACTCGCGGATCGCCTCGGCCTCGGCTGGCGACAGCGAGCTCGACTCCGGCAGAATCAGCACAGGATATCCGCCCTTGAGCAACTCGCCATTCTCCACCTGATCATAGGAAACAAAGTTGGCCTGCATTCCTTCGTCCTCAATCAGGTTGGACCACGACTCGCGCAGACGCATGAAGTTATTGTTGGACCGCTCATAGCTCGGGCTGCGGCTCATCCACGCATCGCCATCCGGGCGGCGTTCCAGCATCCACTGCGTACGTAGGCTCGGTTGCGAGTAGTGGACTGCGATCCGGTTATTCACCGGCCGGCTGTTGATGATGAGCGCCCCTTCTCCATTGCGAATTTCGTTGTAATATTCGCCGGCTTGTTTTCCAATCGCGCTCGGCTCTCCGTCCTTCTGGATATATTTTTCACCCTCGTCCCAGATGATCAGCCCGCGCTCGCCGTGCAGCAGGTTATACCAGACGCTGTGCTTCTGCCAGGGTCCGGAACCGAACCCGGTACTCAGAATCGGCATGGCGGGGTTCAGTGAGTGGACAATATCCACGCTCCGTCCAATGTCGTACGGTTCGATTGCGGTCAGCGCTTTCGTGATGCGCGAGTAGTCATAGCCGCCCCAACCCGGCATCTGCCCGCCGCCGATTGAAACATAGGCATGTGGGTCCCCCTCGCGAATCGCGTCCGCGCCCATCTTCAAAGCATCGGCATAGGAGATGTCCATCCACTCCTTGAAGTCCGCCCATTGCGAAAAATTGTCGCCCGGCTGCTTCATCGCTTGATTGGTCGTCAGCGGCATGACGAGATTCCAGTCCGTAAAGTGAGTGCCCCACTCCTCATTCAACGCGCCCAGGTTGCCGTATTGCGCCCGCAGCCATTGCCGCATCGGCACCAGCGACTCGTCGGAAAAGTCGAAATCCCACTGCGCTTCCAGTTCCCCAATACCGGACTCGTCCGCAAGACTGTAGAAGTAAGGTCTGTACGGCGCGTAGCGTTCCCCCGAAGCCACGCCGCGATCATGAATCTCCTTGCGCCAGTACGGGTCCCAGAAACTTGGGTGCCGCTTGAAAGCCACAAGGCTGTCGGGATATTCCTTGTAGAGCTTCTTGGCCTGAATAAAGGACCAGCCCACCTCGCGGTCCGCACGCCAGCGATGATATTCGGAGTAATAATCCGTGGCCAGGCTTTCCGAGTACCAGCGCATGTTGTTGTCAATCAGAAAGTCCGGCATCCCCTTGCTGCGCGCTGAATACGTCGCCCCGTTAATCCCAATCTTCTTCAGGTCGAGTACAAGGTTTGCGGGGTAATCCTGCCACATCATAATCACGTAATCTTTCCACCCGGTGTACGGCGGCCGGGCGACAAAGTCGGCTTGCGCGCTTTCCTGTTTATTGAAGGACGCGCCTTTGATGTCCTTCCCGTCCAAAGAAAGATCAGCCTGGATATGGTTCTTCATTGCGATGGCGTGGGACAGATCGATGTGAAAGGTGATATCTGTTTCATCCAGCAAATCTGCCGGAATTGTCTTATCCTCGACCACGCGGCCCAGGCTGTCGGTCCAGCGAACATGCAAAACTGCGTGGCCGGTAAACCCCTGGCTCAGGTGATACACCACGGGAATCTCTCCGGTACGCGCCAGCGTGGAAGAAGGCAGAAGCAGTTCAGAAGGCATGCGGGCATCGCCAGACGCCGCAGGAGCGGGAATAGCAGTCAACGCAAGAAGAGCTCCAGCAAGCGCGAACCATGTTTTCATCCAGTTCTTTGTCATCTCTTTGTGTCCTTATCTTTCGTCGTGTTCCGGCGGAGCCGTACTGCTAACCACTTCTACCAAACCGACGATTTGTCCCAGGCTGTTGTGCACCGGCGCCAGAACCGAGATCATCCCCGGATTCTTTGTGATCGTCAAAGACTTACCTGTCTTCAAAACCTCGCTCATTTCCGGAGGCATTTTTTGTTGCAGCTCGCCGTCCCAGAACTGGCTCAAATTGTATTTATTCCGAATCACAACATAGATACTCGCAGGCGTTGTGGGCAGAGGCATCCACAGGTTCACGTCAACCGGATAAGGCTCCATCATCGCAAGGCGCATCAGCGTTTTTTTCGTGCTGATGAAGGCGCTTTCATCCACATCATAGTTGTCACCGGCCTGCCACACATCCCGCGGATCGGGATGCAGCATATGCGCCAGCGCTCGCGGCGTCAGGATGCGCTGGCATGTGTCACCGTCGATCATGATGGTCGCGACACGCGCAATCTCGCCAAGGTCGTGGCTACGGCTCGCGGAGTCGCCTGCGTAGGCTGGCGCTACAGCAAGAGAGAAACAGAGAAGGAACGCTGCGACGGTTTTCATTGTGCGCTCCTGGGCTGCTTTTTTTCTGACTGGCCGTTGCCGCGCTCATTGCTGGATTGCGCCAACGCGAAGTCGTGAACACGCTGCCACGCGTCCGGCTGCGGCGTTGGAAACTGCGCCATATAGGGCTTCAACGCGTCGTCAAAGTCCGCATTGTCCCAGTCCAGGGGTGAGCCAGCGGGAGGCGGCAAGGGCGAATGCTTCCATTGCGCAACCTTCGTGTTGTCGAACAGTCGCACCACCTGGCTCTGGATGGCTTCCCGTGAGCCATGCTTCGATTCCAATTCGAGAAGGTCAAGGTCCTGCACCGTGTTCCGCTGCAATTTCAAACGGATACTGGGAATCGGTTCAGCCAGACCAAACCTGTCGCCGGGATAGACCAATGTCTCGCTACCTCCATTGGAAAGTGCGTGCCAGGGATCAGGGCCTGGATTGACGGCCAGCCAGCGCACGAAGCCATCGACTCCAAGAATCCATGCACGCAACGGATCGAACGTAATGGAGGAGGAAACATCCTGAACCGGCGGCGTTCCTCCGTAAATCCAGACTGTGTCGCCGCGTTGTTTCAGCGCCGGCAGTTGGTCCGCATACCAGACAAACTCTCCACCGCCTGCGCACCACAAATCGATAACGTTCCTCAGCATGTGCATCTGCTGACCCATCGTCCAGCTGCTGTCCGCCCGCATTACGAAATGGACAGGAGTCTTTGCAGGCAGCGCCTTTCCGAGAAGATCGTGGTAAACGAGGAAATAACGATCGTCTTTCGGAAACCGCACCTCATCGCCGTCCCAGGGAAATCCTTTGTAGCGTTTCTTCTGGTTGAAGAAAACTTCAAAGTGGGTCGTTGTCCAATTCTTCTCGCGGAAGTGGCGCTCCATCTCTCCCACGACATTCGTAAATTCCGCCTGGTACCCAGGTTCTCCCCACCATAAAAAGGAAGCGGGCCAATCCGGGTTGATGGGCAAGTAGACAAACGGGATCGGCGCTGCTCCGCGGCGGGTACCGGCAAAGGCCGAACCGTCAAACAGCGGGCCATAAAGCCGGTCGAAACGATCCCAACTGGCAACATGTTTCTGCTCTCCCGTGCCGGCCAGTTCAGGAGCGAATCCAGGGTCCACATATCCCGTATGTCCGTAGCCAAGAATATGGTAGGTGCCGCGGTTCTCATAAAAAATTCGGTAATACTGCTGGATCAATCGGAACAGCGCATCTTCATTGGCACGGCCAGAACCCGCCAGCGTCTTGGGATATTGTTGGCGTATCCAACTCGTCGCATAGGAGTTTGAATCCACCGCGACAACATCCTGCACGGGTATCTGCGCGGGCAGCACGGAGATTGTGAACGGCACCGTCTTCCGCACCGCGCCATCCTCAAGCCGCGCGCGGCCATGATAGATGCCGGGTTTTGCATCGCGAGGAATCCAGACATCGACCCAAAAAGCGCGGACCTTCTGGCCCTCGATCGGGTTATCCGTATCCGGCATCTGGAACGTGTAAGGGAGATGCACTGGAATAAGCGCGTCCGGGTAATAGTGCTTGTCGGGCGTGTTCAAGTGAAACCACTCTCGATAAACATCTGCCGGCTGCGACGATTCGATGGATAGTTTGCAGTGATTGCAGGCTTGATCGGATTTGACTACAAGCTGGAAAGAAACGTAGCCGCCGCGAGCTGCGGAAAGCTTTATCTCATGCTTCCAGGCTGCGCCGGGAAGATCGCTCGCAACAAAACCGCCAAATGGATCGGGACGGTGGTATGGGGAAAGAACCAGAAGATCGGATGCCCGGCAGCAAGAGACCAACGCAAACAGCAACAGCGCAATTTTCCAACTTGATTTCGGCATCCCGCTACTTCCTCTCCATGATCGAACTCGGGTGTCCCACTCTAGAGCGGTTCTCCGATGATGCTAGCGAAGGCAGAAAATTGTCATCCTGAGCCGAAGGCGAAGGACCTCGCGGTTCCTCGGCAATCGCGAGATACATCGCTTCACTCGTTCCGCTCCGGACGACAGCGCTCAGTATTTGTCTGCCCCGCGCTCTATTTCCCAACCGGATCGATGGCATAGCCCTGCAGTTCATATCGGGGCGCAATATAGTCCGGTTCGATCTGCACCGCTTCGGCCATCTGCTTCTTCGCCTCCGCAGGATTTTTTTCATACAGATCCATCAAGCCCCGCAGGTAATAGGCCCGCGAGCTGCGTTGAGGATCTTCCGATTCGAGCCTGGATCCAGCCACGGTCTGAAACTCTTTCACCATTTCCGCTGCTTGCTGGTGGCGGCCCAGGCGTTCGAGCGAAAACACCATGAAGAAGTTATCGGGGGTCCAACTGTCGCTGCCGCCGCCAGTAAGCTGGTCGGCGCCGCGGATGCTCTCCTCATAGGCCTGCTTGGCCTCCTGCTTGCGACCCAGGGCATCCAGCGTGCGGCCAATGTAATAGTGAATCCGAGGCGTGGACTGCGACTCGAAGTCATCCATGCCAAGCGATGCCGGTGGTTTGAGCGCGGTCTGGAACAGCTTCAACGCCTGCTCATAATTCCCCTTGTTAAAGGCCTGTGCACCCATGCCGTACTCCAACTCGCGATATAAGTCGCGCAATTCATAGGTTCGGTGCACCGGAAGGAACGTGTGATGATCGACGATGTCCTGCGCAGCCTGAAACTTGCCCTGGATCAGGTCAGCGTTCAGCACGCCATCCACCAGGTGATCGTTGTTGGGCGTACGCGCAACAGCTTTCTGCAATAGAGCCAGTTGCTGGTCAAACTTACCGGTTCGCGCGTAGACATCCGCCAGATCGTCCAGCGTATCCATGTGGTCGGGGTTCAGCACGACTGCCTTCTGTAGTTGCGTAATGGATTGATCCAGCTGGCCATCCGCTTCGTACGCCAGTCCAAGCGCACGCCGCGAACCAAAGTTCGATGGATCGATGCGATTGACAGCCTCCCATTGCTGAATTGCTTCCGCCTTGTGGTCGCGGAAATAGAGCAGACAGGCAAGATTGAATCGCGCGACCGCGTCATTCGGGTTTTCCTTTATTGCGTCTTCCAGCGGCGCTACAGTCTGGCGGCGATACGGAAAGCGCTCCACAATTCCGGCGGCAGCTTGCGCCTTCTTCCGATTCTCTGCCGCGGCAGTCAGATCGCCTGCCTGTTTCTGGGCGTACGCCAGCGCGTAGTAATAGACCGGCGGAGTTCCCCACGGATCTTTGTTATGCGGCGGCTCGACCATCTTGAGAATGGCTATGGCCTCCTTCCAGCGTGAGAGCGAGCTATAAAAAATTGAGACCTCAATGGCGTCCTCGCTTTGTTCTCCCATCTCATTGCGAAGTTCGCTTTTCGCCGCGTTATCGTCGGTCAGGAAAAACCGCTCCGCCTGCGCGACACGATCCGTCGGATCGATCGCAGTCACTTTCGCCAGTTGCTCCAGCGCGGCATCTCTCTTTCCCTGGTCGCGGTACTTCATCGCCAGCAGCAGATGCGCATCGAGATCTTCGCCATTCGAGTTGATCGCTCCCGTCAGATGCTGGATCGCCGTCTGGGTGTCATGACGCAGAAACGCCAGTCGTCCAAGTTGATATTCGCGCGGGCCATAATACGAGCTCCCCGGCCAGATGTAATAAAGATTGCGCTCAGCTTGCTGCTGGTCGCCGACTCGAAGCTGGCAAATCGAAAGATAGTACCAGGATTGTGAATCGTACGGATCGCGATCGACCGCCTTCTGAAACTCCGCTGCAGCCTGCTGAAAATGACCCGCATCGAACTCCAGCATTCCCAGCAACTGATGCGCCGCGGAATACCCCGGATCGAGCTTCAACGCCATGTTTGCAAGCTTCGCCGCATCGGCCGCATTCAAATCTTTTTGCTTGAACCGAGCGGCGAGCACCAATTGTTCCGCCGTCATCTTCTCCGGAGGGATGGGCGCGTCTAGGAGGCCCTTGGCAAACGGCGTCACGTGCCCACCAGGGATCGTATCTGGACGCCGATAGTCCATCAACACGTTCCCATTTGGAGCCGTGATCGTCACCTCCATCTCTTCGAGGCCCGCTTTGTCGGCGTGAATACCGTCAACCGACTTCTCTACCGGCGTACCCGGAACCAGATTCACGGTGGTATTCAGCAGCACACCGCTTTTTGCCTTCACAATCAGCTTTGCATCATGGATCGTGCGCACCGCAGAGAGCGCCACGTGAATGGATGAGTTGGTCCCCGCAGGGTCAGGTTTGACTTCGAGATTCAACGCAACATCCTGCGCAAGCGTGGTCAAGCCGCCAATGCCAGCCACCGGAACCCACCATTCATGCCACTGCTCCACCTTATGCGGATCGACCCATTCATAGTGGCCGTCCCACACCATGCGTCCGCTTTGCGCTTCAAAGTACGGCCCAGCCTTATCGGTATAGCTGTGTTCAACGTCCGACGAACCCGGCCCGAAACCGAAGGTCCACATCTTCATGCCCTGAACGTCACGGCGGTCCGCATAGCGGAAGACTCCATAGTTATGGTCGAACTCATAAGACCCGCCGTAGTTGCCATAGCTGTCGATGCCGAACACGCCGAGCATGTGCATGTTGTTATGCGCCCAGCTTAGGTCGACCCCGTTATAGATCGGCCACGGAGAGACCACGCCCGTAGTGTGCCCGACAGTCTGTGTCATCGGATAAATAAAGCGCAATTTCGAAGTCACACGAAACGCCGCATTCGACCAGAACATCTGCGGCTTCTGCCCATCGTTCGGGTTATAGCAGAACGTGCTGATCTCAAGCGCATCCACGCCTGGATGGATGGTCGCCGTGTAAGTCACATTCATGTGATAAATCGGATCCATCTCGCCCAGCATCACCGAAACGCTGCCATCCTTATGCCGGATGATGGTATGCGACCAATAAGGTTCGTTATGCAGTGTAAGAGTGTGGGCGTCGTAAGGTCCGGTCAGTTCAATTCCGGACTGCGGCCAGCTGAAGCGCGGATTGAACTGCGTGGGCTTGATGACATCGTTGCGATAAAAAACTTCCCGGTGATGCAGCTTGTCGTACAGCGCGAAAAACCTCCCGCCGAGCTCCGGAATATAAGTCAGCTTCAAATATTCGTTCTCGACAAAAATCGCGGGATAGTTCTGCGGAGTCGGACTTCCTTTCTTGAAGGCCCTCTTATAAGTAGTAAAGGGATAAAGTCCCGCCAGCGTCGAGTCAGCGAAAAGCGGCGGCTGCATATATCTGCCGACGTGCTCATAGGTCGGGATGGTCAATGACCCTTCCGACACTGTCACCGAAGCGGACTTCGATACTTCTCCAGGAACATCGGCCGCGGTGCATCGGGGCGCCGACAGTGTCAGTACCATGGCAAACAAAATGAGCAACGGCTTCATGAAAAATCTCTCTTTCGATCGGGAACCTGTTCGTGTCTGATTTACGCCGATTGGCGCGGAATTAAAAGCTTCCAGGTATCTGCCGGAACTCCCACGGATCATCTCAGCTAGCCTGTGAACTTCGAAGCAATTATATACGTGAAGATGGAAAACGAAACTCACGCCATCCTGTTTCGCAACTCACTGCAACCGTTTCGGGGTCCGGCGCGCTCTTTACCCAGCGCCGAGCCATTCGCCGAGCCATACATTGACGAACCATTTATTCTAAACAGACGGAACCGTAAGAACGCGCAACTGCGGCAATGGAGATTCCCCTCGCCGGCGCGACTTACTCAGACGAGTCAAAGCACGACAATCTAGATGTCTTCAGGCGCAACCGATATGAGCAGCAATCCAGCACAGATAATGTCGAGCCGGTCCGAGCATGATCCAGCGCCCGACACCGATCCCGATTCAGTGTTCTGGCAAGATGCACCCCGCGTAATAATGACCGGCAATGGCTACGGGATCGAGGTACCAGGATATCGAACGGAAGTCCGCTCCAGATGGACGGACAAAAACCTGTACTTCCTGTTCCTTTGCCCGTACGAACAACTCCATCTCAGACCCGATCCATCCGTAACGGCTAAGACGAATGGCCTTTGGAACTGGGACGTGGCCGAAGCATTCATCGGCTCCACCCACGATCCCATCCACAGATATAAGGAGTTTGAGCTATCCCCGCAGCAGGAATGGCTGGATCTCGACATCAATCTCGAGAAACCGGGAAAGGTGAATGACGAATCGTGGAGTTCAAAGTTCGAAGTAGCAGCTCGCGTAGCGCCTGAAGAAAAAATCTGGTACGGCTTCATGCGGATTCCATACGCCTCCATTGAAGAACGCAAAGCGGCAGCAGGCAATACCCTTCGCATCAACTTCTTCCGCAGCCAGGGCCCCACTCCCGTGGAGCTGGCCTGGCAACCACCCCTCCAGGCAAGCTTTCACGCGCCGCAACACTTCGGCCTGCTCAAGCTGATTGCCTGAATATCTCAGAAACCGGGTGCCCAGAGCCTGCCCTGAGCCTGTCGAAGGGTCTCGTTTCTAAGACCTGGGTCTTCGCTCGCACCATCAACAGCTTCACCCGACGGCGCCGAACGCACCCATCCCAAAGCTGTCGTCCGGAACGGAGTGAAGGATCTCACGGTTGCTGTCGTTCTGGCAGTTCATCCTGCATTTCTCGCCGGTTAAACGTATCGGCAAAAATTGAATCGATTGAATAAACCAACGAACGAAACCTGAGAAAGTTTCTATTGACACCGTTTAATTCCGTGGTTAAAGTCCATGCAACGGAATCGCATTTCGCATTCAGCGTAGGGTCGCGATTCTCAGGCTAGGCTCACAACCCCCGAAGAGCCGGCTTGAACCAGGTATTTATCGCTTTACTTGTTCAATAGGAGCCGCCAATGATGTCTAGATTCATGAAGGTATTTGTCCTGCTGCTATGCAGCGTCTTCGCCTTAGCAACCTTCGCCCAAAACTCCAACTCCACCATTTCAGGAACCGTGCAGGATGTCAGCGGCGCTGTGGTGCCGAGCGCAACTGTCATTCTGACCAACGTCGGCACCGGCCAACAGGTCACCACCACCTCGAAGGGCGACGGTTTCTATAGCTTCACTAACCTGGCTCCAACGAACTACAAGGTGTCTGTCACCGTACCGGGGTTTGCCGAATGGGTCGGCGTGCTGACGCTGCGGGTTTCGCAGGCGGCGGAAGTGCCCGTCCAACTGACCGCTGCCAGCGTGTCGACGCAGGTCACGGTGAGAGACGTTACCCCGGTCATTGATCGGGTGAATCCGACCCTTTCGGACGTAAAGAATGCCACCACCATTGAAACCCTGCCGGTGCAGAACCGCAGCATCCTGGATGTTCTGGCCTTCAGCCCGGGCGTGGTTGCCGGGGACATAGGCGGAAATAACAGCAACTACACCCGCGTCAATGGCATCCCCGGAGGCTCGCTCGACTACCTGGTGGACGGTCAGACAATGACCAACAGGTTCACCAACGAGCTACAGGCCAATCCGCAGCCTCTCCCGACATTTCAGGAAGTCAAGGTCATCACCACCAGCGGCGATGCGCAATACGGACGCCC
>JBEPVW010000028.1:0-27524 GCA_041690775.1 Acidobacteriota bacterium
GCAGCTTGCAGCGCGACGATGGTTTTGCCAGAGCCGACATCGCCCTGCAGCAGGCGGCGCATGGGCGTGGGCTGTCGCACGTCCTGTACGATTTCCGCAAGAACCTTTTTTTGCGCGGTAGTGGGATGGAAAGGCAGCACACACTTTAAGGCTTCGCGCACTTTAAGGTCGGCTGTGAAAGCAGGACCAAGCCGCTGCCGCATGCGGCGGCGCTTTAACTCCAGGCCGAGTTCCAGAAAAAAAAGCTCTTCAAAAATCAGCCGCTGGTGGGCGGGCGTGGCTGAAGACTGTAGAAGGCGCAACCCCGTTCCCGCTGGCGGGAAATGTGCGTGGCGCAATGCTTCGGCACAGGACGGCAACTGCATCCGCTCGCAGAGCTCTTTCGGAAGAGTCTCCGGCAGCGTCGGCCCCAGGTCCTCCAACAAACGATAGATGACGCGGCGCAGCCATCGAGAGCTGAGCTGCGCGCCGCCCAACGATTCATACACAGGGACGATGCGGCCGACCTCCAGCAATGTTTCTTCCGGGTCGTTTTCTCCGGGAAGAATCTCAATCTGCGGCTGGATCATTTTGAAGCTTCCAGCGCGGCTGCGCGAAGGCTCGACCTTCCCGTAGAGCGCCAGCATCTGGCCCGGCTGGAATTTATCCTTTAGATAGCCTCCATGGAACCACATGCATTTCAGTGAGGCCGTCCCCTGTCCAACCGTCATTTCAAAGATGGGCATGCGTTTGGTGCGCAGCAGCACGGTTCCGCGGACCTCGCCGATAACGCTCGCCATTTCTCCCGCCACCAGTTCGTTCAACGCGCGAGGATTCAGGCGGTCTTCGTAACGGAAGGGAAGGTGGTACAGCAGATCCTCGACAACGAGGATGTTTTTCTCTTTCAGTTTCTCGGCCACACGCGGGCCGACTCCTTTGACGAACTGAATGGGAGTGTCGAGGGCAATCACATTCTGGATGATATCGGGTGAGGCAGTGGTTGGTTCAGACGGCCTGGAGTTTTGCGATCGATAATTTTATAAATATCGTTCGCGCAGGATTTCAACATGATGCGCCAGGTGTCCGGCGATGATGAACGCCAGGGCGCGCACGGTGAATGGGTTTCCATCTGCGGTTCCGCTGCGCATCCACGCCTCTGGCGGCAGATTGCTGAAGAGCGAAAGTGTCGCCAGCCGCACCCGCCGGAATTCTTCTATATGAGCCGCCCAGGGAATATCATCCGCTCCGCCATGGGCCACACCGGTGTTTTGATCGTAACCAGGCAGCGGAGTCTGAAAACCTCGGGCAAACCAGAGGACCCGAAACGAGAAAACTCTTTCGGTGTCGGTGAGATGATTCAGCGTCTGCCGGATGCTCCATTTTCCCGGCGCATATCGGTGGAGTGAAGTTTCTTCGGAGATTTTTGAGAAAAAGTCCTGCGAGCTCTCCACCTGCTTTTCTAAAACATCGATCGCGTTGTCGCCGACTACCTGGTCGATGTAATTGAAATAGGGAAGCGCTGCCTCTCCTTTTTGCGGGCGTCCGGTCATGTCGTCACTTTATCGCGGAAACCGGAATGGATTGCTGGAAGCGCATTTTGTACGTATATAATGTAATTACAAATGAGGTTTACATGATGCCGAAGAGCAGCCAATCCGGCCAAAGCACATTTACATTTCGCATCGATGCAAGTTTGAAGAAAGAATTTATGGCGGCCACAAAAACAGAGAACAGGCCGGTCGCCCGCGTCCTTCGCGATTTCATGGCCTCCTATATCGAGCGAAAGGAGAGGAAAGAGTTTGAAGCCGAGGCCCATCGGCAATCGTCCCTGGTTGCCAATTCACCGGAGGAGAAGCAGGTCATGGATTGGATCAAGGATGTGGCCGACGGGGAGGGATGGAATTGAGGCGCGGAGACCTAGTGACCGTTGCCGTTTCGGGAGACTATGGCAAGCCTCGACCGGCGCTCATCGTACAGGCTGATGCTTTCGATGTGCATCCATCGGTGACGGTGTTGCCGCTGACGACGGAAATTCACTCGGCGCCGTTGTTTCGAGTCACAGTTCTGCCGGGCAAGGACACAGGTTTGCGCAAAATTTCGCAGGTGATGATCGACAAGATTACCACCATCCCCCGCGCCAAGATCGGTTCCCGCATAGGCCGTGCGGATGCAGCCACCATGCAGTCCATCAGCCGTGCATTGATCGGATTCTTAGGACTGTGACGGCGCATTCGAGTTGGAAACAGCGCCTCGCTCTGGCATTCCTGCCGCCTGTAGGCGCGATGCTGATTCGTCTGCTGGGTGCGACGCTGAAGTATAAAGAGATCGGCGAGCCTGGCACTCACGCCGATGAGAATCCGGAGACTCGTGTCTATTGCATGTGGCATCGTTCATTGCTTTGCGTGGCGCACTATTTTCGCAAGCGCAAGATCGCGATTCTGATCAGCCCGAGTTTCGACGGTGAGCTGATTGCCAGGACCATTCAGCGCGTCGGCTACGCGACCGTCCGCGGATCCAGCTCTCGCGGGGGGGCTGCTGCCCTGTTGGGGATGCAGCGCGCGCTGGACGCAGAAGATGGAACCCGCTGCAACTACGCTGCCCTTACCTGCGATGGTCCGCGTGGCCCGATATATCGGGCAAAGCCGGGAGGGGTGAAGCTGGCGCAGCAGGTTGGAGGCGGCGTTGGCATCTTTTACGCAGCTCCCATGCGGGCTTGGGAACTGCATTCCTGGGACCGATTCCTGATCCCAAAGCCATTTTCGACTGTGGTGGTGGGCTGGCAGATGCCGGTTCCGGTATCACCTGCGATCGACAGTGAGTCTCTGGAAGCAACGCGGCAGGAAATTGAAAATGCGCTTGAACGCGCCCGCACCGCCGTCGAAGAGCACATCCAGTATAAGACCGTCGATCATAAAGCTCGACACTAGCCTAAAGGAGCGGGCCGCTACAATAAGTCTCGTGCTGGTCCGCGATTTCGATTATGTTTTGCCGCCGGAGCGGATTGCGCAGCAGCCGCTGGAAGATCGCGCAGCTTCGCGGATGCTCGTCTTCGACCGTGCCACGGGGACGATCGAAGACAGCCTCTTCCGCCGATTTCCAGATTTGCTGCGGGCGGGCGATTTGCTCGTCATCAACGATACTCGTGTGTTGCCCGCAAGGCTGTTCGCACGCCGCGCCGGAATCCATACTCAACCCGTGAGCCCACGAAATCCAGCCGCACGAGAATATCTGCAGGGGCGCGTGGAAGTCATGCTGACGGAGCAGCACTCTCCATGGGAGTGGAGCGCGCTGGTGCGTCCGGGTCGCAAATTGCCCGTGGGCGAGCAATTGCATTTTTTCTCCGCTGCGGAGGACGCGAACGCCGCACCGCTCCTGACTGCGGAAATTGTCGGACGTGGGGAGTTTGGCGAGCGCCGTCTACGCTTCGCGCCCGTGTCCGATTTTTATGCCGTGTTGGACCAACTCGGCCATATGCCATTGCCGCCCTACATTCATCGCAAAGACGAGATTTCCGATCGCGAGCGTTATCAAACCATTTTTGCGGCCGAGCGCGGCTCCGTAGCGGCACCGACAGCGGGCCTGCACTTTACGCCCGAAGTGCTGGCCGCAATTCGGGCGCGTGGCGTGGAGATTGCCAGCCTGACCCTGCACGTTGGTCTGGGTACATTCCAGCCCGTCCGAGTGGAGCGCCTGGAAGAAATCCATCTGCACACCGAGCGGTATACGTTGCCGGAGGAAACCGCGCAGGCGGTGAATCGGGCGCTGCGCGAAGACCGCCGCGTAATTGCCGTGGGCACGACGACCGTCCGGAGTCTCGAGCATTGCGCGCGCCTTTCTGATGACGGGAAATTGCGCGCCCACTCCGGCGAAACGCAGATGTTCATCTCTCCCGGCTATGAGTTTCGCGTTGTGCGCGGGCTGCTCACCAATTTCCACTTACCGCAATCGACGCTTCTAATGCTGGTGTGCGCCTTTGGCGGCGCGGAAAATGTATTGGCAGCCTACCGCTATGCGGTGGCGGAGCAGTACCGTTTTTTCTCCTATGGAGACTGCATGTTTCTCGCGTAACAGGTTGCGGCCCGAATTCGGTAGACTCCGGATTCTATCGACTCCCGGATTCTATAAACTCTAGGATGATGCCGACCCAGTCCGAAAAGCCCGCTATATTTCTCCTCGACAGCATGGGGTTCATTTTTCGCGCATACCACGCGATGCAGCGTCAGCGCCCGATGTCCACACGCACTGGAGTTCCCACGGCAGCTGTGTACGTGTTCGTGAATATGCTGAACAAGCTGCGGCGCGATTTTAATCCGCAATATCTCGCCGCGGTTTTCGACGTCAGTGCTCCCGTCTTCCGCGACGCACGCGCCAAAGATTTGAAGATCCGAAAATTTAACAGCAAGACGCAAGCCTTCGACCAGGTGGATTATGCCGGGTACAAGGCCAACCGCTCGGAAATGCCGTTGGACCTAGTGCAGCAAGTGCCCTATATTCGTCGCGCACTCGAAGCGCTGCGAATCCCGATTCTGCAACTGGAAGGGTTCGAAGCCGACGATGTGATTGGCACCCTCTCAAGGCAGGCGTCACAGCTGGGGCATCCGGTTTATGTCGTGTCAAGCGACAAAGACATGATGCAGCTGGTTGGCGACAATGTCTTCATGCTGAACCCGGCGAAGGACAATCTGGTGCTGGACCGGGCGGGTGTGCTGGCGGCTCTGGGTGTTCCGCCGGAGCAGGTGATCGACGTCATGGCGCTGCGCGGCGACTCGATCGACAACATTCCTGGCGCGCCGGGGATCGGCGACAAGGGCTCCGTCGAGCTGATCCAGCAGTATGGCAGCGTGGAGGTTGCGCTGGACCGGGCCAGCGAAGTGAGCCGCAAGACCTATCGCGAGTCCCTGCTGAACAATCGCGATACGGTTTTGCTGAGTAAAGAATTGGTAACGATTCATTGCAGCGTGCCGCTGGAACTGGATCTGGCGCAGATGCAGACTCGATCCCCCGACCTGGTCGCCAGTCGAGAGCTGTTTACCGAGCTTGAATTCACGACGCTCATCAAAGAATTGGGCATAGCGGAAACGCCGCAACAAAGCGCGGAGCTAGTGTTGAATCCGACAGTCCGGCAGATCGAAGAATTGCTTGCCGCCGCGCGAGCGGGAACGCTCGTTATTGCCGGCGAGATGGAAAACGGCTCCATTCAGGCGCCGCCGTTTTCTCCCGAAGAGATCGGGGAGGAAGAACCGGCGCAGCAATCTCTTTCCCTGCTCGATGTAATGGAAAAAGCGGAAGCTGAAACGTCTAACAAAACGACAGTTCCGCCGGCGTTGATCTTCGGACTGGCTTCTGACGACACGAAAGCGTTCCGCGTGCGGTGGGATGGGGAAATGGCGGACCTGGTTCGGTCGGCACTGGAGGACGCGACGCTGACGAAATCGGTTCACGATCTGAAATCGCTGTTGCGCGCCACCCGTGCGCACGGCATCCAGCTCGCAGGAGTGCGGGATGATTTGATGCTCTATTCCTATCTGCTGAATCCGACGCATGCCACGCATCGGTTGGCGGACGTTGCCGCGCGATTCGATAACCAGTCGCTGCGCGGAGAAGGGGAAGAAGCGCTTCCCATGGCCGCCGCAACGATTGCGCGACTGGCTCCGAAGCTGTGGGATGCTGTGGAGCAGGCCGGGACGCAGAACGTGTATCAGACCATCGATCTCCCCCTGACTCCAATTCTTTTGGAGATGGAAGATGCCGGGGTCCGCATCGACTCGGCGAACCTGGAAAAATTTTCCGAGCGCCTGGCGCAGCAGATGCAGGAGTTGGCCGAATGCATTTACGGCAACTGCGGACACCGCTTCAATATCAATTCTCCCAAGCAGCTGGGGGATGTTTTATTTAACAAGATGGCGCTGCCGAAGCCAGTCAAATATGGCCGCGGCAAAGTCGTTTCCACTGCTCAGGATGTTTTGGAGGAACTCGCGGAACACCACGAGGCTCCGCGCATGGTGCTGGAATATCGCCAACTGGCCAAATTGAAATCCAACTACTCAGACAGTCTTCCGCTGCTGGCAGATGCCCAACACCGCGTGCATACCACCTTCAACGCCGTGGGTACGTCCACGGGGCGACTGTCCTCGACGAATCCCAATCTGCAAAATATTCCGATTCGAACTGAGCTGGGCCGCGAGATTCGTGCCGCGTTTGTGCCGGCGGAAGGCAACGTACTTTTGTCGGCGGACTACTCGCAAATCGAACTACGGTTGATGGCTCATTTCTCCGAAGATCCGCTCTTGATGAAGGCTTATCGCGAAAATATTGACATCCATACTCTGACCGCTTCGGAGGTCTTCGGCATTCCGATCGAAGCAATGGATAAGATCACACGCAATCGCGCCAAGGCCGTGAATTTCGGCATCGTGTACGGCATCTCACCTTTTGGACTTGCGCAGCAGCTAGGCATCCAGCCTGCGGAAGCGCGCATTTACATCGATCGATATTTTGAACGTTACCAGGGCGTGCGGACCTTTATCGATCGCACGTTGGAAGAAGTACGGCAAACACAAAGCGTGCGCACGCTCTTTGGACGCGTCCGACCTATTCCCGACATTGTCAGCCGCAACGCCAACATGCGCGGATTTTCCGAACGAACCGCCGTCAACACTCCATTGCAAGGCACGGCAGCGGACCTGATCAAGCTGGCGATGATCCGGATTGCGCGCGAACTGCGAGAGCGAAAATTGCGCGCTCAGATGGTGCTGCAGGTGCACGACGAACTTGTTTTTGATGTGCCGAAGAATGAGGTGGGTGAGCTTGGGAAGCTCGTTAAGCAGGCGATGGAGCAGGTGATTGAACTGAAGGTTCCGATTGTCGCCGAAGTTGCTGCCGGGCCGAACTGGCGCGATCTGGAATAGAGCGTCCTTGCGGCTCTTCGGCAAACCGCGAGATCCTTCGCTTCACTCAGGACGACAACTGTCATAAATATTTGCTGTTTGTATTAAACGGGAAATCGCTTAGACGCCCAACTCCGCGCGGATGGCGTCGGCGATGCGGTTTGCGTGCCGCTGCATCATCTGTTCGGATTCGGCCTCGATCATCACGCGCGCCAGCGCTTCGGTGCCGGAATAGCGAACGACCACGCGGCCATTGCCTTGCAACTCCATATCCGCGTCGTGGATGGCAGCAACGACGTCCGGCAGGTTTTCCATGGGCATTTTTTCCCGCACGCGAACATTCACGATCACCTGCGGAAATACCTTGAGATCGTTTTTCAGTCCAGCCAATGTTTCGCCAGAACGATGCAGAATATCGAGAACCAGCAAAGCGGTCAGCAGGCCGTCTCCGGTCGTCGCCCGGTCCAAAAATAAAATGTGCCCTGACTGTTCGCCGCCGAGGACTGCGCCGGTGCGCTGCATCTCTTCCAGCACATATTTATCGCCAACCGCAGCGCGCAGCATTCGGATTCCATCTGTCCGCAACGCTGCTTCCAGGCCCATGTTCGACATGGTCGTGGCCACCACGGTATCGGCTGCGAGCAGATTGCGCGCCTGTAGATCGCGGGCTGCAATCAGCAGCACCGCATCGCCGTTGACCACCTGGCCATGCTCGTCGGCAAACAGCGCGCGGTCGGCATCTCCATCGAAAGTCATGCCCAGGTCCGCATGGTTCGCGAGTACCTCTTTGGCAATGGTTTCCGGATGCAACGCCCCGCATTGTTCGTTGATGTTGCGGCCATCGGGAGTGATATGCGTCAAGACCAGTTTTCCGCCGAAGTGTGCAAGCAATTCCGGCGCAATTGCGCTGGCAGCGCCGTTGGCGCAATCGACGACGATCGTCTTTCCATTCAGTCGAAGGTCCGGAACCTGGCTGCGCAAAAAATTGATATACGCAGCGGGCAGGGAAGGATCGGTGAGTAGCGCAGCGGCTGCCGAGAGATCGGGTTCCTGAATCTGCAACAGCTTCTCAAAAATCTCATGCTCGATCGCAAGCTCTACCGCGTCCGCCAGCTTGTATCCATCTCCGCCGAAGATTTTGATGCCGTTGTCTTCCCAGGGATTATGCGAAGCGGAAATCACAATGCCAGCGGAAAATCCGCGGGTGCGCGCGAGGTACGCTACGCCCGGCGTGGGAATCACGCCGGCACTGGTGACCTCTACCCCACCCTGGCGAAGGCCCTGGGTCAACGCGGCGGCTATCCAGGCGCCAGATTCGCGGGTGTCCATGCCGAGCAGCACGTGCGGGCTCGCCGCCTGCTTTCTCAAAGAGTGGGCCAGCGCCAGGCCGATGGCGTATACAGTTTTTTTGTCGAGCGGGAATTGGCCTGCGACGCCGCGAATTCCATCCGTCCCAAAAAGTTTTCTCATCGTTTCTCTTGGAGGCCCTTCTCTGTTTCTATCACGCGGGCGTGGGCGTGTCCGTGGGCAAAGCGTATCTGCAAATCGTCGCCGGCATTTAGGCGCGTCGCATCTTTTACTAGATCGCCTGCACTCGTGCCTTCATGGCCCGCATACACCAGAGCATAGCCTCGCTCCAGAACGGCCAGGGGTGAAAGAGCCAGCAGCCGATCGCCGGCACGGTGCCAGCGTGTTCGGCGAGCTTCCATGGGCGCGTTGCCTGCCTGCAACAAAGCAGTTCGCAGCGTTCGTAGATGCTCCTGATGAAGCGCCAATTGGCGGCGGATATCCTGCTGCATCAGCCGCGCGTGCAAAAGTTGCGTTCGTTGCGCGGCGGTGGCGCATAGCTTATCCCACAACGATTCCAATCGAAAGCGCAGCTCGTCCACGCGCTGCTGGCGGCGTGCCAATCCGCTTTGCATCCGCGCAAACACGGCGGCCGCATCCAGGCGCGCCAGGTGTTCCTGCGCCTGCATCCGCTGGTAGCGCGCTGCCCGTTCCAGCCGCGAGGTCAGCGCGTTTAAATATTCCTCAACGCGATATTGCGCGTCGGTCACCAGCTCGGCGGCCGCCGAAGGCGTGGGTGCGCGCAAATCCGCGACGAAATCCGCGATTGTAAAATCCGTCTCATGTCCAACGGCGGAGACGACCGGAATCGCCGACGCGGAGATCGCGCGCGCGACTGCTTCGCTATTGAATGCGGCGAGGTCTTCGAGCGATCCTCCACCACGCGTCACGATCAGCACATCCGCACATGGGTTCTGCTGGAACCAGACGAGCGCCTCCGTAACTTCGGCGGCGGCGGCCTCGCCCTGCACAGCGACCGGATACAGCAGCACTTGGACCTTGGCATGGCGCCGCGCGAGGATGTTGAGAATGTCGTGGATTACCGCGCCTTTCTGCGACGTGATGACGCCGATAACGCGCGGATAGGACGGCAGCGGCCGTTTTCTTTCCGCGTCGAATAGCCCTTCACCTTGAAGCTTCGCGTAAAGCTGCTCGAACGCAACTTGCAGCGAGCCTTTGCCGCGCGGCTGCAGGCTCTCTGCGACCAGTTGCAATTGTCCGCGATCCTCGTAGACAGAAACCCCGCCGCGCACCTCAACTTCAAGTCCGTCTTTCGGGATGAACTTCAGCAGGCGTGCTTTACCGCGAAACAGAACCACCGGAATCTGGCCCTGATCGTCCTTCAACGTGAAGTAGATGTGTCCGGAAGATGCCTGGCGCAAATTCGAAATTTCCCCCTCCACGCGCACGTCGCGATATTCCTTTTCAACGTGATTGCGAATTTCCGCAACCAGCTCCCATACCGTCCACGGAGCATGGACCAATGGGCGGGATTGCGAAGCTCGTGCAATTGCGGGGAAAAGAAGGTCCATCTGCGGGGCAGATGCCGGATCGATTGAAGGAGGCTGCGGGCCGGGATGCTTTTTGACTGGCGGGTTCACAGGCGAATTTCCCAGCGTCTTCTATAAACGATTTTCGAGACGTTGCCTTCCAAACGATGAGTCTAGCATCGCGTGGGAGCATCTATCGATGAAAGCGGCTGACGATATAAAGAAGCAGAGAGAGAAGTGCGCTGAGCAGGATGCAGGTTGCGAGTGGAAAATAGAAGGCGGAATGTTTTCCCTTCCAGACAAAGTCTCCCGGCAGGCGTCCGAGCGGCAAATTCAATCTCTCCGCAAGCAGCACGCAGACGCCGGCGATCACAATCACAGCGCCAAGGGAGATCAGGATTCGTCGGAATCCGTGCATCTCTTTCAGTGTAGAACCTGCTGCCGAACAGGGCTGGGTGGCTTGTCTGAGAATCTAGTTATGCAGTAGAGCGTCGGCTTCCTGCAGCAACACGGCGGGCAAAACCGGCTTCGTCATAATCCGGCTGGGGGCAGTGTGCTTCCGGGCCCATTTTCGGGCAGACCCCAGATTTGTGTAGTGGCCTGTAAGCAGCAGCACGCGGCACTTCGGAAATTTCTGCGTAAGGTTGAACACCACTTCTAATCCGCTCATGCCGGGCATGGACATGTCGCATAACAGTAATTCCGGGCAGAAATTCTCCGCGCAGGCAAGCGCTTCCTCGCCCGTGTATGAGACTCGACAGTCAAATCCGCGCTTTTTGAAAATAATGCCGAGGGTATCGGCTACCACCTGCTCATCATCGACAACCAGGATTTTGATTTTCATGACGTGTCTCCGCAGTTCTCCGCGTCAGCCTTTCAACACCGGGGAAGTGTTTCGACAGGTGACCACATGCAGACTAGCGAACTGAAGTTGCAATCCGATTAAGTGAACGGATTGGAACACAGTTTGAATTGCACTGGCAAGTGTGAAGCATGATACTCCCTCTTCTCTGTGTGCCGGGCACAATGCATTTGTGACTTTGAACGTCCCGTTTTGCCTGAAATTGGGGTGAAAAGGGCAACTTGCCGAGTTTCTAGTCCGGCGAGCCGAACTCATGATTCAATCTGCTTGAGACTGAATATGAATATCCTTACCCTGATTGCCGGTTTGGCTTGCCTGTCGGAAGTGCTGGTAGACGCGTTTCAAACGATTATCCTGCCGCGGCGAGCCAGCGGGAGACTGCGGATCTCCCGGGTGTTCATGACGGCTATCTGGACTCCCTGGCGAGCGATTGCGGGGCGTATGCGACAAACCCGCCGTCGCGAAAGCTTCCTGAGCTACTTCGGCCCTCTCTCGCTGCTGCTGCTGGTGGTGGTCTGGGCAGCGGGGCTGATCCTGGGTTTCGCGTTGCTCTACCACGCGCTGGGTTCCAATTTCACGGACTCGCATTCTCTCGGCGCCTGGGAAACCGACCTGTATGTGAGCGGGACCACGCTTTTCACGCTCGGCCTTGGGGATGTAGTTCCGCTAACCGTGGCTGCTCGGCTGCTGGTGGCTCTGGAGGGGGGAACAGGGCTTGCGTTTGTGGCTGGGGTCATCGGTTACCTGCCGGTGTTGTACGGAGCGTTTTCACGGCGGGAGGTCAGCATTATCCTGCTGGACGCGCGTGCCGGCTCGCCACCCACGGCGCTCGAGCTGCTGCGCCGCCATGCTGGCCCTCCTGGCGAAGCAGCATTACAGTTGCTGCTGGTGGAATGGGAACGGTGGAGCGCTGAATTGCTGGAGAGTCACATTTCGTATCCGCAGCTCTGCTTTTTTCGTTCGCAGCACGACAATCAAAGCTGGCTGGGTGCTCTGGTGGCGATGCTGGACACGTGCGCCGTGCTGATTGCAACCGTCCAGGGAGAAGCGGCACGCCAGGCGCTGCAAACCTTTGTGATCGCACGACATGCGGTGATCGATCTGGCGCACGTTTTTTCTCTCAGCGGGAAGCCTTCCTCAGAAGATCGCCTGCCGGCTAGCAGGGTGGAAGAGGTCTGCCATCAATTGGCGAGCGCAGGATTTACGCTGTGCACCGCAACCTCGTCGCTGGATCGTTTACGGGAATTACGAAAAATGTATGAGCCCGAGGCTTTTCTGCTGGGCCGCCTTCTTTTGCAGCCCTTGCCGCCGTTTACGCCGGAGGCGGGCAAACGCAGCAATTGGTCGGTGGTGGCTGGTTTGCGGTCCCAAACCGAGGCTTCTCTGTTGTCCACCAGCAATTCCGCCGGCACTATTGCAGCCCAATCGGTTAGCGATGAAGAACACCGGTTTTAGACCGGGTTTTCTAAAGATCGAGAGCGACAACTGATGGGAGAACCGCTATAGATCAGCTATCTGGAAATCAACATCTCATGGTCCGGGGCCAAAAAGAGAAGCATGGCGACAGCCGCGCTACGCTGTGACAGGTTCGAGCAGGCGAGCCCAGCGCCTTTCTTTGCGCTCTGCGTGGGCGCGCTTGTGATAGGCATAGCCGGCGATCAACGGCAGCGCCAGCGTTGCTTCGCTGTACACCATCTGCTCGTAAGCGGTGTCGACTTTCCCCCAGGAACTGGCTTCTTTCAAAGTGCTCGAAGAAAGCGCGCCATCCCGCACATCCGCCACGGTGATCTGTATTGCGTATTTATGCATGGGGGCATCCGTGCCCAGCACGTCTGCCGCAACCACGATGTCCTGCGCAAAATTTTTCGGCACTCCGCCGCCGATCATCAGCAGGCCGGTAGTTGGGTTCGCGATCTTTAGCTGCGTCAGTTCGTAGAAATCCTTGACGGAGTCGATGGAAACTTTCGCTTTGTCCTGACGCGCGTGTTGATGGGCAACCAGGCCAAATCCCGCGGAGCAGTCGCTGAAGGCCGGGCAGAAAATTGGCACGTCTTTCTGATAGGCGGCAAGCACGATGGAATCTGTGCCGCCCTTGGCCGGCGTCTTCCCCTGCTTCTCCAGATATGCACCCATGGCACGGATAAACTCGCGCGAGCTGTGCGGACGGGTCGGCAAGGAATCGGCGATTTCGTGCGTAGTCTCGTCGCAGATGCGCAGTTCTTCTTCGTCGATGAACGTATCGTAGATGCGGTCGATCATCAGCTCGCGAAGCACGCCATCCTGCATGCCCGATTTGAATTCGTCGCCGGCAATGTAGTGGCGAAAGCCAAGCGCTTCAAAAAAGTCCTGATCGACAATGTTTGCGCCGGTCGAAACGATGGCGTCCACCATATTGTTGCGGATCAGATCGACGAAGATTTGTTTCAGGCCCGCACTGATCAGCGACCCCGCCAGGCACAGGATCACGCCGCACTCCTGATCGTGCAACATGCGCTCGAAGATTTCGGCGGCGCGCGCCAGATCGCGCGAAGAATATGCCATGTGATGCATGGCATCCACGAGAGCGCGCACGTCATGCTGCTTGATGTCGATATGTTCAATGGGCTGGTTGAGTAGTGTCTTTTTATCCGGCATAAACTTGAGAATACCAAAATCGTCACAGCTATTCGGTTTGTGATCCTGTGAATTCATTTCGTCAGCCGGAAATCTTCTAGTTGAAAACAAGAGAAACCGGGTGCCCCCATGTCTCGCTTCTGAGACATGGGTTTACGGCCTGCCCGGAGCAATCCGTAGGCGGGCCAAAAGGGGATTTGCTTTTCTCTTCCATCCGACTCGTATACTTTGCAGGCACATGAAAAGACTGCCAAGCTTTCGCTGGAGTTTCGTCCTGACAATCTTCCTTGCTTTCCTCTCAGCCCAATTTTCCTTTGGCTGGGGCAAGGATGCACACAAGATGATCAACCGCGTCGCGATTGAAATGTTGCCCGCTGACGTACCGGCATTTATGCATAGCCCGCGGGCCTTGGATGAAATGGAATATCTTGGGCCGGAGCCGGATCGTTGGCGTTCGCCTGCCGAGCCGGAGTTGCGCCCCGCACAGGCTCCGGAACATTTTATCGATCTGGAACTTGCGGATGTGGCCGCTCCCAACGGCTTGCCTGCGAGGCGATTCGACTTTATTCGCGATCTCTACGACGCGAAGGCGCAATATCCGAGCCTCGCACTGAAACTCACTCCGCAAAGCGTGGGGTTGCTGCCGTGGCAGGCGAATGAATATTTTGAGCGCCTGGAAGTCGATATGCGCGAATATCGCAAACGGCTCGTCGCGCATAAAACGGTCTACTGTGTGGAGCAGGCGATCCTATACGATGCCGGAGTCATGGGCCATTACGTTGCCGATGGCTCTCAGCCCTTGCATACGACAATCGATTACAACGGCTGGGCGGAGAAGGAAAATCCGGAGAACTTTACCCGAGGGCATTCCATCCACAGCCGATTTGAAACGGAATTTGTGCAGGACAATATGCGCGCCGCAGATGTCCGGCCGCTGGTTCCCGTCATCCCTGGCATCCTCAATTCTCCGTTCCCGGATTTCGTCGCTTATTTGCGTGTCTCTCATAGTCAGGTTGCGGAGATCTACCGCCTCGAAAAGCATCGCGGCTTCGAGGGCCGGGGAACCGCGCAATCGCGGAGTTTCACGGCGGAACGGCTGGCTGCGGGCGCAGCCATGTTGCGAGACATGATCGATACCGCGTGGGTGCGAAGTGCCCAGACGGAGCACGGTTGGCGCGATCGGCCTGGACCCAGCGAGCACCAGACCGGCAAAATACAATAAGTCCCCCCGGCGACGGATTTGCCTCGACCATCATTTCCGGCGGAAGCCGCATCTACACCAGGAGAAAGACGTCGAACATTGCGCATGTTCGATGGTATTTCCGCCGTGCATTGAAGGCTTCTTGGTATTCAAGGCGCGGTCAATTCGTCGGCAGAGGCGCAGGTTTTCGCGATTTCCTCTGCTTGTCGCCGGCGTAGGAGAATCGCGCCAGCTGGCGGACTCTGCCGACATGGTTGGAATCATCAACCCTGCAAACGGCTCTTATCTTTGGACCAGCCGCCATTGTTCCGTGATGAAATTGTCCGTCATGCCCGCTATATAATCGGCGACCACGCGTGGCGCGCCTTCGCTCGAAATCTGTATGCCGTGATTTGCAGGTAGCTGGTCTGGATGCTTCATCCAATATTGAAAAAGTCCTTCGACGGTTTCATCGGCAAGGGCGTGGCTCAGGTCCAGGTCCTCGGCATGATAAAGCTGCCGGTAAAGATATTCCTTGGCTTCGCGGCGGCGGTGTTCAATCTCCGGTGATAAGTCCACCAGTCTTCGACTCGAACAGCGCACATCCTCGAGATTTTCGATTCCGCCATCTCTCACGCGCTGATACGTTGTAACGATCAGATCGTTCACCAGTGCGTTGAGCATCTGCTTCAACGATTCGTGAAACAGTAGTTTTGGCGCAGCAGCAGGATGCTGAATTTCAAGTTGCCGATAGAACTCTGCGAATAGAGAGACGTTGCGGCACAGGTCATCGAGGATGAGAATTTCAGCCTCGATGCCATCGTCGATATCCGCGGTGAGATAGGCAATTTCGTCGGCAAGGTCGATGATCTGGGCTTCGAGCGGCGGCAGCCGGTCCAGAAAATATTCCTGTAGTTCAGGATGTTCTGCAGCGGAGTAGTCGTGAGAATGCTTGATGATGCCTTCGCGAACTGCAAGCGTCAGGTTCAGTCCGCGAAACTTCACATAGCGCTGTTCGAAGTGCTCTACGATGCGCAGCGCGTGCAGGTTGTGGTCGAAGCGTAAGCCATAGCCCTGCAGCTGGCGGTCGAGAGCCTGTTCCCCGGCATGTCCAAACGGCGGATGACCGATGTCATGCACCAGAGCCAGCGTTTCCGCCAGGTCCTCGTTCAAGTCGAGTGCAGCAGCCACGGTGCGCGCAATCTGTGTCACCTCAATGGTGTGGGTCAAGCGACTTCGGAAGTGATCGGAATAGCGATGGGTGAAAACCTGCGTCTTGCCGGCGAGGCGGCGGAATGCCCGCGCATGGATAACGCGATCCCGATCCCGCTGAAATGCCGAACGGTAAGCGTGCGGCGTTTCATAGTGCTCCCGCGCAGTCAGGGGATCGTTGGCGTCGCCGGCAACAGCACAGAAACGGAGCGAGGTAGCAGCCTGCATGTGGGCTACGGTTGACGGGGTGCGGTGGCGTGGGCCTCTTCCTTCGCCAGCTTCAGTTTGGCCTTGTCCAGCCTCTTGCGCACTTTATTCACGTCGGAAGGCTCGGCGTCCGCGGGGGCTGAATTCGCATAATTCTTCAGCGAACTTTGCCACTGCAAGACGGCCTGCTGCAAGTTTCCAGCTGAGGCATAGACCTCGCCAAGATGGTCATGCACCGTCGGGTCGGTCGGAATCAACGTGATCGCTTTTTCGAGCGTCTGCTCGGCAAGCGCATATTGGCCCAGCTTGTAATGGACCCATCCCAGTGAGTCGAGGTAGGCTCCATTCTCCGGGTCGAGTTTGACTGCGTGTTCAACGAATTGAAGCGCCTCGGTAAGCTTCAGGCCGTGGTCCGCCAGCATGTATCCCAGGTAGTTCAATGTCAGCGCATTGTTCGGATCGACAGCAAGCGATTGCCGGAATTGCTCTTCCGCAGCGTCGAGATGCTTTTGCCTCTCCTGAAGCGCGCCGCGCAGGAAATAGATCAGGCCCATATCCTGCTTGGAATTCCCGAGCTTTTCTGCCTGATCGATGGCGGAGGAAGCGTCTTTCCACTTGTGCAGCCGCGTAAATATCTGTGCCAGGGTGAGCCAGACGACGCGGTCCTTTTTGGACCCGTTCAACTGGGCCTTCGCCAGTGCAACACCTTCTTTTACCTTGCCGGTGTCGACCAGCTGCCCCGCGAGACTCAACTGCAAGTCAGTGTTTTTCGGTAGGGCCTGTACGGCCTGCTCGGCCGCTGCCGTGGCCTGCGGAAGCATCTTTGCCTCGCGATAGGCATCCACTTCACCTTGATACCCGCGCTCGGCATCGTGGCCGCCCAGCGCAATCATTTCCTTATAAACATCGAGTGCCTGAGAGGTCTTGTTTTGCTCGCGGTAAACCGTTGCCAGGCGGTCGAGAAAAATCGCCCGGTTGTTTTTGTCGTCGGCCGTGTACTGCTCATTCGAGTGTTTCGTGCTATCGGCCAGCTGCTGCAGCAGGGTCGCCGCCTGGTTTAGATGACCCTGAGCCTCATCGATCATCGCTTCGTTATAGTGCACTTCGACCGAATCGGGATCGAGAGCTTTTGCACGCTGCAGCGCTGCCTCCGCTTTGTTCAGGTGCCCCTGTGTTCGCTCCAGTTCAGCCAGTCGAAGAAAGGAATGAGTGTCTTCCGGATCCTGGGTAGTGACGCCTTCGAAAATTTTCAGCGCAGCATTGATCTGGTTATCGCTGAGTAAATCTTCAGCCAGCGCGCGCTGGGCGTCCAGGTTGTCAGGTTGATTGCTCAATGCGTCCTGGTAAGCCGCAATCGCGGATTTCGTGTCTTTCATCTGGTCATAAACCGAGCCCAGAGCCAGATCGATTTTCGGAGTACGCTCGTCTGCGGGAACATCCTTCAGCACGCTGACTGCTTGCGCAATGTTCCCCTGCTCGCCATACAGCCGCGCAAGGTTCAGCACTACATCTTCTGAGCCGGGATCGATACGCTGGGCTTCCTCAAACTGGGCCTTTGCGTCGGCTGTGTCGTGCTTCAGTGTGTATAGCTGGCCAAGCAGAAGGTGATTGTCGATCTTATTCGGCTCCAGCGTTACAACCTTCTGGAATTCCTGAATCACCAAACCCAGCATTGGGCCGGGCTGCTGGCCTGCACTCGGATCGCCCAGGGATCGCAGGTAGACGCGTCCCAGCAACTTATGGGCTGCCAAATCATCGGGATGGTTTTTCAGGATTCTTTGAGCAGTTTCGACAGCTTCTCGAATGCGTCCAAGTTTGAAGTAAGTCTCGGCAAGGCTGTTCTGCAAAAAGACTGAATCCGGATCGCGGGTAATCGCCAGCTTGTACTGCTCGACTGCCTGTGTGGCAAGGTCGGGCCGCCCGTACTGTTCCGCGGACTGCTCATAGAGATGGCCAAGCGCGAAGTGGTAATAGGACTCGGCGCGCTTCCCGGTCCCGCCAGCTTGTTCCGGCGCGATCTTCGCGTCCGAGGAAACGGAACTTTCGGAGCTTGAGGGAACGTTGCCGGGGACTTTTATTCCGGTTGCTGGCTGCGAATCCGCAGGCGAACTGTCTTGTGCAACAGCCACGGCCGAGACTGCAAGTACAGCGCCGAGCACCATCGCTTTCCGCCATCTCCATAGAGAAAGGTGCTTCCCCTCGGCGACACAAACCTTCGTCATTCGAACCACTACCTCGCCCCTCTGCAACCGCGACACATACTAAACGGCGGAACCACACCGCTACCTAGATTGTACGCTGGCGCAAGGTAACATAGCGCGAAACCAAGCCGGTCGAATTGGCGACTCGAACTCGACCTTATAGTCGCCCTTTACCATGCCGGCCTGAACTGTATCGCCTTCAACCGGATGCATCCAAGCAAGCTATGGAAGTAGCTGTTTCCGCATAAAAATCGTTGCTTGTGGATTATCGTTATAGCGCTCACAGCGGCGATAACCGGAGCGTTCATAGAATTGAATGGCAGCTTGCAAATCCCGCTTTGTGTCCAGATAAAGCCAGCCGATTCCTTGCGCCGCCGCAGTATCTTCCAAGGCAAGCAGCATAGCTTGGGCGACTCCACAGCCGCGATACGACGGGTGTACATACAGCCGCTTGATCTCACCCGCATTTTCAAATTGAGTGAGCGGGCGTAACAGAATACAGCCGATAGCGACCTCGTCGTGCGGCATGCCAGCACGATCATCAGCCTGACACCAGGCAAGCCAAATGCCGCTTCGATTCATCGACAGATATTTTTCGAGTTCTGCGCGACTATCGCGAACGGTCACGTCAATTTCCGCGTAGTACTCATCGATTAAATCGAACGCGTACTGAGCTTCGGCAACACTGGCCTTGCGAATCGTAAATGCCGAGCCTTGCATTAGAGAAGCCTTTCTAATGCCGGAAATGTCTAATGCCGGTAAAGACCATCGCAGCATCCAGCTTGTCTGCGGCAGCGATCACTTCCGCATCCCGAACGGAGCCGCCGGGCTGGATCACCGCCGTTGCCCCTGCTGCAACGACCGTTTCCAGGCCGTCTGGAAACGGGAAAAATGCGTCGGAGGCGGCCACGCAGCCCGCGAGCGGCAAGACTGCTTTCATGGCGCCAAACCGCGCCGCGTCCACACGGCTGGTTTGCCCCGCGCCGACACTCAGCGTCTGGCCGTCGCGCGCATATACGATTGCATTCGATTTGACGTGTTTGCAAACGCGCCAGGCAAACAGCAGTGCATCGATCTCAGCCGGCGTAGGGCAGCGTTTGCTGACCACCTTCAGCGACTCGGCTTCGACTCGTCCGCGGTCCGCATCTTGCAGGAGCAATCCGCCCGAGATTTGCTTCAGCACGCGGCCCGGCTCGGCAGCGCGGACCTCCACCAGCCGAAGGTTCTTCTTCTTGGAAAAAATTTCCTTCGCTTCCTTGCTGAAGCCCGGTGCAACGATCGCTTCGACAAATAGTTTGGCAATTTCCGTTGCTGATTCACCGTCTACCTCGCGATTGATGCCAATTACGCCGCCATAGGCCGAAACGGGATCAGCGGCCAGAGCCTTCCGATATGCCTCCAGGAGGGAACCGGCCGTGGCTGCGCCGCACGGATTCGTGTGTTTGATGATCGCGACAGCAGGATCGTTGAATTCGAGCGCCAGGTCCCAACAGGCGTCCAAATCGACCAGGTTGTTGTAGCTCAACTCTTTGCCTTGCAGTTGCCGCAACCCGGCAATGCCGGTCCCGCTGCCGTCGGCATACAGCGCCGCGTGCTGGTGCGGGTTCTCGCCATATCGCAGCGGCATCACTTGTGCGTAATTCAAGCGCAACGTGGCAGGGAAGGGCAGATCCTCCGTTTTTGTTGATGCAAGCGCCGCTTCTTCATCGGGCAACTCCGGTAAAGCTTCCAGAGCATTCGCAATCGCAAGGTCGTACGCTGCTGTCACTCCGAACGCTTTCTGCGCAAGCCGCCAGCGAGTGGCGCGGCTGAGTTTGCCTTCGTTAGCCCGCAGTTCTTCAATCAGCGCCGAGTAATCGGCGGGCGAAGTGACGATCGCCACATCTTCAAAATTTTTGGCCGCCGAGCGCACCATGGACGGGCCGCCAATATCGATGTTCTCAATCATGTCGGAGAATCGGGCGCCAGATTTGCGCAGGGTGGCCTCGAATGCGTAGAGATTCACCACCACCATATCGATGGGCTGGATGTCATGCGCCGCCACCGCCTCCTGATGCTCCGGATTCGAGCGCACGTGCAGGATGCCTCCATGTACCTTAGGGTGCAGCGTTTTCACCCGTCCGTCCAGCATCTCCGGGAAGCCGGTGAGGTCGGAGATATCCATCACAGTGAGTCCGGCTTCGCGCAATGCCCGCGCCGTTCCTCCGGTCGAAACGAGTTCCGCGCCCTGCTGCTGCAGGACTCGCGCAAACTCCACGACTCCGGATTTATCTGTGACGCTCAACAGTACACGCCGAATTGGCTTCATGCTGCTCCGTTCTCTAGTGGGGTAAGAACTGATTTTAATGTATGCGGCGCGTGGCCCCGTATGGCGCGATACATCGCTGGACGACCGCGGGCAAAGAATGTTAAAAGATTCACTCTTCAGATTTTTCGAACGCCCCGCGGCAAGCTACCATTGTGTTCTACGTTGGCGCTCGATAGCCTGTTTCAGGCAGAAGCATCATCCGTGCAGGAGAGTTCGATCTGAGCAATTGGAATGACAGGCGGAATGACAGGGGCGGTCGAGAGGTGGAGATTCTGCCGCCGACACCCTCCGATGTTATGCGCGGTTCAAATGCGCGCGGGCATAACGGCGCGGGTGGGAACCAGGACGGCTACGATCTCCGGTCCGGCTACTACACGCACGAGCCGCCCCCGCAGCAGACACGCTCGCGCATTCTGACCGGCTGGGCCTATGCACCGGCGACCTATATTTTGATCGGCATTAACTGCGCCGTGTACCTGCTGATGGTACTGAAAGGCGTCTCCTGGTGGGCGCCCACGGCGCAGGACATTCTGCATTGGGGCGCCAGCCGCGGTGCCAACGAAATCCTACATCACCAGTGGTGGAGGCTGTTGACGGCTACTTTCGTCCATGTGGGCATCGTCCATATCGGCACCAATATGTGGTGCCTATGGAACCTGGGGTTGCTGGGTGAACCGCTGCTGGGGGGCTTTGGAATATTCGCGGTTTACGTGCTGACCGGCATCGCGGGCAACCTGCTCAGCTCTGGCGTTGATCCGGGCATTGTGGGTGCAGGCGCGTCCGGTGCGGTCTTTGGGATAGCAGGCATTCTTATTCTGCTGCTGAATTCGCCCCACCTGCCGTTCCCTCGTGAGGAACTGCGCAGGCTCCGCCGCAGCGTCATTTACTTTGCCGTTATCAATCTGGCGATCGGAGCTTCGACTCTGCTCTACGCCGGGGGTATCAAGATCGACAACATGGCCCACCTTGGAGGGTTTCTTTCCGGGTTGGCGATGGGCGTGCCGCTGGCCCCGATTTTAGGAACCGGTCGAGAGCCATATTTTCAGCGGCAGCGCATAGTATTTTCCGTGGTCGCGGGAATTCTTATCCTGTTCGCCTATGGGATCGTGCAGTTCTGGAAATAATATGGCGGGCGAGAATGAAGCGGGTGCCCCAGGTCTCGCTTCTGAGACCTCGGTTCTTCCACATCTGCATGAAAAGTTTTTAGTTGCTTTCAGCCCCGGCGAACTTTTTCACCATCGCCAGCAGCAGCCTGCGATCGCTTTCATTCAAGCTGGCGGAATAGCGCCGAATCTGCGTCAGGAAGCGCAGTTCATCATCGCTGAACCGCTGCGCCGGCATTTCATAGCTCAAGGCGTTTTCTGCGAAAAAGTGCGCCATGGGGACGTCCAGCGCGCCGGCAATTTTGTAAAGCGTATCGAGCGATGGGACCGTGTGGCCATTCTCCACCCGCGAAAGATAGCAGCGGAGCAGCCCTGTACGTTTTTCAATGTCCCCTTGCGACATCCCCTTTTGCAAACGGACCCCGCGAATCGTAGTGCCGATCTTGAGTGCTTCCATAGGTCTCCCAAGTAATAGCCTGCGTGTTCCAGGCCGCGCCGCGCGCGCCGCGTAGATGGCAAATTTTCGGGCGCAGCTTATTTACTTGTTAGTTAACATGCGGGGCGGATAGTTAGCAAGTGAATTTTGCAGCCAGGCGGATTTCGCCATGTTACTAAAGGGAGTCCTATAGCAGGTTTGTATCCAGGCCCGCGATGAAATGGATTTCCGAAGGCCTAAATAAAAAGCGGCCCCTCTTTTGAGCGGCCGCCCCATTGTTATTTAGATTTCTAGGTGACTATTTTCTCGCTCCCACTTTCACGGCTTCCTGCGCCGCTGCCGCCCCGTTGACGGGAACGGAAGGAATCGGCGGAACTTCCGGCGTGTCGCTCTTGCCTGCAATCCCCAGTTTCTGGCGCAGCGTGGATTCGACTCGGGCGAAGGTATCTTTGTTGTCTTTGAAGTACTGGCGGACGTTCTCTCTGCCCTGGCCGATGCGCTCCCCGGAAAAGCTGTACCAGGCGCCGGACTTCTCCACAACGTTGTTCAGCACCGCCTGGTCGAGCACGTCGCCTTCACGCGAAATGCCTTCGCCATAAAGAATGTCGAATTCAGCTTCACGGAACGGCGCGGCCACTTTGTTCTTGACGATTTTTACCTTCGTCCGGGAGCCTACGACAACATCGCCCTCTTTCACGGCTGCGATACGTCGAATATCGATGCGCACGGAGGAATAGAACTTGAGCGCGCGTCCGCCGGTCGTCGTCTCTGGATTGCCGAACATGACGCCGATTTTTTCTCGGATCTGATTGATGAAAATCAGCGAGGTGCGCGACTTCGACACTGTGCCGGTCAGTTTGCGGAGTGCCTGCGACATCAACCGCGCCTGTAGGCCCATGTGCGAGTCACCCATTTCGCCATCGAGTTCCGCCTTCGGCACCAGCGCCGCCACGGAATCCACGACCAGCACATCGATCGCGCCCGAGCGCACCAGCGCCTCGGTAATTTCGAGCGCCTGCTCGCCGTAGTCCGGCTGCGAGATCAGCAGATTATCCACATCGACGCCCAGCTTCTTCGCATACTGCGGATCGAGCGCGTGCTCGGCATCGACAAACGCGGCCATGCCGCCTGCCTTCTGCGCTTCTGCGATGATCTGCAAAGTGATCGTCGTTTTGCCCGAGGATTCCGGCCCGAAAATCTCAATAACACGGCCACGCGGAACGCCGCCCACGCCCAGCGCGGCATCGAACGAGATCGATCCGGTAGAAATGACGGCGATAGGAACGATGGCCTCTTTGCTGCCCAGGCGCATGATCGAACCTTTGCCAAACTGCTTTTCAATCTGCGAAAGCGCCAGTTCAATCGCTCGCGCGCGCTCTTTATCCTCTGCCATTCGAATCTCCGGGGGTGAGTTGGAATTGAGTTTCCCTTAACGCAGCGCCGTAGCGCACCACATAGAGGTAACTTTGGTTACTGGCGGGATTTTAGCATCAATGGAATAGGCGAACAAGAGGCGAATACGAGAAGGGGCTAACTCCCACCCAGCGGCTCAAACGCATTCAGGGCCGCCGATTTATTTTCGATACCGCGATTTGCTCGAATTCCGGCCAATTTCCATAAAGTACCGGGCGGCAAATTCCTGCTTGGTGCTGCAGAAAGCATGTTCGACCAGTTTGATTTAGTAAGCCAATAGAATAGGTGTAGGCTGACTTACATGAACACGCACACAGTAGTTGTAAGCACCAAAGGACAACTCGTTATTCCTGCTGAAATCCGCCAAGCGCTGCATATTAAGCCGGGAATGCGCTTTGCCGTCCTTCAGGAGGGGAATCGAATTATCTTGCGTCCTGTAGACAAGCACTATATCGACGAGCTTTGCGGGATTACAGCGGGCGGCCCGTCGATGACAGACATGCTGTTGGAAGACCGACGCAAGGAAGACAAGCGTTCGAAATGGTAGCTTACGCGCTCGATTCCAGCGCTCTGCTGCGATTTATCGACAAGGAGGCCGGATGGGAAGAAATCCGAACGATCCTGAATGGGCTTTTATCCGGCAAGCATCGTGTGTTGGTCTGTGCGTTGCATTGGGGTGAAGTTGCGGGCTATTTGTACCGGAAGAAGGGCGCGGAAGTCCAGGAGCAAGTGTTGCACCGTTTTTCCTATATTGGTTTGGAGTTCGTTACCGCTACTCCGGACCGTGCAATTCGCGCAGCAATACTGAAAGTTCAACTCAAAATTCCGTATGTGGATGCTTTTGGGGTCGAGCTTGCCGAAAGCACGCCTTGCACATTTGTAACGGCGGACTACGATTTGAAACCTGCGGCCCCCATGGTTGAAATACTTTTTCTGGCGAAAAAGTAGTCTGTTCATACAAAGAATGCTCCATGGTGACGGAGATGAATTTCTATGACAGGAAAATTGAAGTTCAACACCGTCCTTGTTTTCCTTCTGGCAGTACTATTCTGTTTGTTTTTCGAGCTCAGTAAACATGACCCGTTTCTTTTGAACGCCAATGCTTTTGCTGAAGATCCGTACGACGGGATCGGATCCATGGGTATCCAGGCAGCAGTGATATTGGCAGCCCTTTCATTGCTGCGAGCTTTCTGGCCCAGTCCAAAAAACGATGCATTTGAAAATCGAAAGGCACTTCTCGTTCGCACGCAAATGATGGCGATTCTCGCCGTCAGTATAACGCTCACAGCCGATGCCATTGCGATGTTGCGCCATCCGTCCATGTGGGTCGGATCAGCGGGAGGACATCTGCTGGCCGCGCTTCTTGCAGGCATGGCCTTCTTGACGGCAATGGCAGGTTTGGCGATGTATCGCTCCGGGCGGGGAATCGCTTTGCCAAAAATTTCCAATGCGCGGAGCAGGGCTATTGCTGTTTCTTTCGCAGCTATTTTTATTCTTGCTTTGTATCCTGAAAGCTGGCGTCACGGCATACTTGGAGCGCTATTCACCGCCCTTATCGGAGCGGTGCTTCTGTTTGTTCCGATGTGGGCATTGGAAAGGGCCTTAATTCCATATCGTGAAGAAATCAATGATGGCGATCCCGCAACGATTGCCTGGTCTTATTTGCGGAATCACCATTGGATTTTCATCGTTCTCGCAGGCGTATTCACCGGACTCCTAATGGTGCTGAGAGAATTGCATCAGCCCGGAGGGTGGCCACAGCCTACCGGACGAATATTCTTCGTGGTTTCGGTGTACGTCGGGCTCGAAACCGCGGGACTTCTCATCGGTTACAGTCTTTTAAGAAAACCGCTCGGCCTATTTCTTCCGAGATCGCAACAGAGATAGAGGTACAAGAGATATCGGAGGACCTATCTTTGTAGCGGGTCAATCGGCACATTCACATCCGTCACGCGAAAATTCTGCGCCAGCACTGGATGCCGTTTGGCGATGGCTTGATACATCTCCCACGCAATACGGCGATAGGAGATGTGGCCTTGCGGAGCGCTGCGCAGCTCCGAAATGTAGAGAGCTTCGGCGAAATCCATCTTGAACAGCGACCGGCAGCGCGTACCTAGCGGCAATAGATATTGCGCAGTGGCGTCGGCTTCTGGAATGTTCGTCTTCGAGAGCTTTTCAAACGCATCGTGCGCACTCTTGACCGCCTGCTCGTAAGGTTGGCGCAGGTTGGAGTCCGCAAGCAGCTCCGGCACGTCATAGCCGTGCGCACTGGTGAAGCTCTGCATGATCTGAATGCACCGGCGATGACGATGCATGTCGCGGAACCCGCCAATATCCATGAGAATGTCGAAGCGGAAGTTGTAGCCCGAGGAAAATGCGCGTGACAACTCATCGTGCCGCCCGCGATGCCGTGTACCCAGCAACAGCAGCTCGTCGCGGCGGGCTTGGTTGAGCGCGGCTACATGTTCGCGAATCTGGCGGTAAGGGTAATGACAAGCGCTGTAGAGCAGGGTGGTGACAATCTCGATCTCCAGCGATTCCTGCTCGCCCTTCTGGCCTTCTATCGCAGGCTCAATCAGATCGACAAGCGGCGCGGTCTGGATCGGTTCCTGCTTCATCAATTCCCGTGCCGCCTGCTCCATCTCCGCTCGTGTCTTCTGGAGATATTCGACCGGCGCGGCATACTTGACCAGCGTAGGAGCCACCGGAACATCGCGCAGCAGGATCGCCGCCGCCCGCTCGCCCAGCGCCGGATCGACGGCGGCAATGTCTCGCTGCAGCGCTTCGAGTGCGGTTCGTTGAACATTCCAGGACGGCGTCGCCGCAGCCTCGCGCAATTTCTCGCCAAGGCCGCGGACTTCCGCATGGGTATGGGAAAGTAGTCGCGAAACCTGCGTTTCCAAGGTCCGGGCATTCACGATTTCACCCAGTGAAGTATTCGCGGCCAATGGCAAAAGATATCGTGCTCCGTCGAAGGCGCGCGCTCGCAGCGTTCGCTCGTATGCCTCCTGCTTCATTTCGGCAGGCTTGGCAACCTGGCTCCGAAGCAACTCAACGGCGCCGGTTGAAATTTCTTCATAGGAATTGAAAAGGTTTTCTACGCTTTCCGTATACAGTTGCCGCGCTTCGGCGTCCGTCGCAAAATCCGGCAGATACCAGCCGCTTTTGCGAAAATTCTGATAGCGCGTGGAGCGTTCCTGGCCATCCCAGCGCTGCTCATCGACGAGGACGATGGCGGCCAGCATGGACAACCGCTCGACGGCCAGGGCAATGTGGGCCAGGTCGGCGATGGAGCGATGGCCATACTGGAAGTAGAAGGTATTCAGAAACTGCTCCGCACGCTGGGCGTTCAACTCGCTCAAGGACTCCTTCATCGAAAGCGCGGAACGCGAGTATTTGGCCATCGCATAGGCCAGCACTTCCGGGTCCGCCCCGTGGATGGCGTAGACTTCGGTGGCCGTGCGCTCGGCAGGAAGGGGGGCTGGATTTGTTTCGTTGGCAGGCATAATTTTTCGTGACAAGCTATTGGGTCAGATGATTTTTCGTGCGTCCGGTTTTCAGGGTAACCCAGAGTTGCCGGGTCGTGGATGGAAAGACCCAGGTCAGCGGAGTTTGCCCTGAGCGACGCCGAAGGGCCGACTGCGACACCCGCATTTTCGAGAACAAGAGAATTTATTTTCGACGATAGGATTTCTGACGCAATACACTAGCCTCGCACGCAGGTAGAGGCAAGAAGGTTCAATGAGCGACGTTCTTACGATGACTGAAGACCGGCCTTGGGCGCTCCCCGCGCAGCCGTGGGTGATGACGCAACGGTGGCATAGTCTGCTGTTCGCGCACTGGCCGGTCGCCGCGGAAAAGCTCACAGACCTGCTGCCGAAAGGTCTCATCGTGGACGGCTTTGCCGGAACCGGCTGGGTGGGAATTGTCCCATTCACGATGGATCGGATCCGTTTCCGCGGACTGGGGAGCGTTCCCGGCGCGCGGAGGTTTGCGGAATTGAATCTTCGCACCTATGTGCGGGACCAGCGCACGGGCACCCCCGGAGTATATTTCTTCTCTTTGGACGCCGCCAATCCAGCGGCGGTTCTCGCAGCGCGGGCCTGGTTTCATCTGCCATATTTCTGGGCCAGAATACGCGTCGAAGAACGGCCCGGCGGCTGGGTCCATTATGAAAGCAAGCGGCTATTCGCCGATGGTCCGGTCCACTTTCGCGCTACCTATCGGGGAGTTGGCCCGCAGCTGTCCCAGCGCGCTGCACGCGACACGATTGAATATTTCCTGAC
>JBEPVW010000029.1:0-26882 GCA_041690775.1 Acidobacteriota bacterium
CCACAGGTTTGCATAAGACAAAAAATTCTTGTGCATTGCTCCCTCCGCAAATTATTCTCGGCGCATGTCCTTCCCCAAGCCACTCGGCCTATGCGCCGCGCTTTTGATGTTCTGCCTGCCTGTTGTCGCCAAGGTCCACACTGTTGCGCTGGGCGCCTGGCGCAAGGTTCCGTATACTCCTCCCGCTGCGACGTCGCCGGACACGTTGCGGGTGCGGCCGCTGGTGATCGACCGCCAGGTGCGCGACTGGACTACCGGAGAGATCCACGAAATTACTGGACGAACATTTGTTGCGCGACGCGCGGTGAAACTGAATGACGCGCTGCCGGAGGAAGCTGGCGCGCACTGGCTTTGGGTGTTGGGGCCATGGCTACAGGTGGATCGTGCTTCGGCGCACATCACGGTGCTGCATCTGCCGGACTTCGATCCGGCGGTCTCAGAGGTGGTGTGGTTTCGCGACTATGCCGCGTATTGCGGCGTGAATTCGACCGGCAAACATCTTTACGCTGTCGTTGCGCAGCTTGGCGTGCGACGACCGCTGGTGGCAAAGCCGATCGAGAAATGGACTGCGGACGATCACCCGACACCGGCTTGCGCCGCTGCGATGTGGCAACGGACACCGCTTCAGGTCGTCTTCCACCCGGCGAGCAGCGACGCGATTACCTATCAGATTTTCGGACTGGCTTCAGCGCTGATTGAAGGCGGAGAGACGCCGGATGAACAATGAGGTAAAAGATTGTCATCCTGAACGAAGTGAAGGACCTCGCGGTTTTCCGGTAACCACGAGATTTTCACTTTGACCAGGACCGCAACTTATCTCACCCTGCAATACGCCAATAGGGTAACCGCTCTAGTGTTCCACTGTTTCTGTGCGTTCCAATCCTGGCTGCCATGGCAGAGGCTTCAGTTCAAAAATAATTCGACGATGCTGGACGTCGAAAATTACCACCTGAAAGCTTTGCAAAATTCCATTGCCGATCGCACCGGGAATGTTCCGTACGAGTTCCTCATTTTTTTCGAGATAGTCGGCGGGCAGGTCGCGGGTTTCCGCATTTCCGATTTGCAGCGAATCGATGCTTCCCCGGCTGACTGGATAATAGCCATTCAAACCATAGCCCTGGGCGGGCTGCGCGTGACGCAGGCTGCTTTCCAGCTTTAGCGGGCGCACGTACGGTTCATACAGCATGAGAGTCAGATTGCTGCCTGTATCGACGACGATGTCGATCGGATGATGGGTGTATCGGCTGTCGCCAAGGGTAACCGGCATGATGACAAAGTCTTTGCTGGACCGTAGCGGAAGCTGAATCCCCAGTCCGCGATAGCGGTACTGGCCGGCGGGCAATAACGTGAGCAATTTGTGTTCGAAGTCCACCTTGACAACGAAGCGCCGGAAGAATGGATAGCCGAGCATGCCATCGGTCGGATGGCGGAAATGCTGCTCGAAATTGTTCAGGTCCATCACGGACATTTCGTGCGCGACGGGGAAAGAAGCGATTGCGGCCTCGACATTTTCTTCCTTGCCAGCGTAAATACGACCGCCGCCGAAGCCGATATTTTTTACCTGGTCCAGGCGCTCCTGCTTTATGCCGAGTTGCCGAGAGGTCCGCAGATTGAGAACGTTCCTGTTGGCTCCGCTATCGAGCATGAAGATAAATCCGGGCTTGCCGTTGAGACTGAGGGTTATGTAGATGTGTTGCCGGAAATATTCAAACGGAACCGTGATCTCTCCGGCGGTGTGCCAGGAGATGGCGGGAGGCGCGGGAGAGTCTTTCTTCAACTGCACGCCCATCAGGGCCGGCTGCAATAGCAGACCCAAGGAGATGATCGCCAGAAACTTGAATCGTCTCGTGCCCATTGTGGCTTTCACCTCCGGGTGAGACTGACTATATTGCAAACTCCGCGCGGGCGCACAGGGCAGGCGAGCTGGATGTGCCTGCTGCGCGGGTTCATACTTAAGAATATGCAGACGATGGACGAGTTATTGAAAGAAGCCGAAATCGCACATGGCCATCTTTGCGCGGGACAGGTGCTGGGCGTGCGGATGGCGATGCTGGGATGCTCGCAACTGGGAATTGCCGACCCCCGTGGAAAAGATCGCAAACGACTGGTTACATTTATCGAAATCGACCGCTGCGCCACGGATGCGATCGCCGTTGTGACCGGCTGCAGGCTGGGCAAGCGCACTCTCAAATTTCGCGACTGGGGAAAAATGGCGGTGACGTTTGTGGACCTGGAGTCGGAACGCGCAGTGCGCATTGCAGCGCTGGAATCGTCAAAAGAAGCCGCCCGCCAATTGCATCCGGAGATAGAAAACAGAAACCAGCAGCAGATGCTGGCGTATCGCGAACTGAGTGACGATGCACTGTTCACCAAAGAATGGGTGCGGGTCACGCTCGACGCGAAAGAATTTCCCGGTTATAAAAGCGAGCGAGTCGTTTGCGCGATGTGCGGCGAAGGCGTCAACTATGAGCGCTATATTGTGCGTGCCGGACAGAAACTTTGCCTGGGGTGCGCGATGCCTGAAGGGCGCTATTATCGGGTGTTGTAACGGTTCTCGAGCAAGAACCGCAGGTACGTGACAGGTCTGCGGCAAACGCAAAAAGGCCCGGCATAATTGCCGGGCCTTTTTGCTTGCCTATCGCTACCTTACTTCTTTTTTGCTGTCTTTTTGGCCGAGGACTTCTTTGCGGCCTTCTTTGCGGGGGACTTCTTTGCCGCAGCCTTTTTCGCTGGAGCCTTCTTTGCTGCCTTTTTGGTTGCCTTTTTAACTGCCAATTTATTCTCCCTTGAAGGATTTGATTTACGGTGCTTCTTTGCCGCGTGCTTTGCGGACTTCTTTACGGCCGGTCTGGCCGAAACTTTTTTGGCTGCCTTGCGGGCAGTTTTCTTCGCGGCTTTTTTCGCGGGAGCCTTCTTCGCCGCCTTTTTCACCGCCTTCTTTGCGGACTTGCCGCTTGCCTTTTTCGCGGCGGGCCTGGCTGCCTGCTTTTTGCCTGCGGATTTTTTCGCCGCGGCGGCCTTCTTCGCGGGAGCCGCTTTCTTCGCGGGAGCTGTTTTCTTCACGGCTTTTTTCGCGGGAGTTGCTTTCTTTGCCGGTGCCGCGCGGCCGCCAGTTGAGGACTGATGCGCAGCTGCGAAGGTGGAGGCGCCGGATTCGTTTTCTCCCTCGAGATCGAGAGCGTCTTCGTCGTCGTCGGAGGTAACGGAGATCGTTACTTCTTCTTCCTCTTCAAAGCCGTCGTTGGCGTCCTCTGCGAATTCATCCCCTTCCGGTTGAAATTCGTTGTCTTCGGACATCCGCTTGAATTGATCGTCGATCATGCTGCCTCCCGGACTACTCCCGCAGCACATTGCCGCAGTCTCATCTTTTCTTACGATACACATTGAAACACATTTCTGTTGTGTACCAGCATAAGAATGCTACGACTTCGCAGGAAAAACAAGTGCGAACTTCGATCAGCAGGTTACGACGAGAAATTCGCGCGCACTTTGAAGTGCCGTTCAGCAAGGTTCAATGAACGTGTTTCTTATGATGTGGGACGGAGTGTGCGCTCGAATGCTTCGTTGAAACCTTGCCGTTGTGGCTGGATGAACGGCCTGCCGCGTGGCGTCCATGACCGGAGCGCGCGTGACGAGACGACGTGGATGCGTGTGTTGGGGGGTCCGCATCACGCACCGTCCGCCCATGCCGACTCGAACGGCGATGGCCTCTCACTGGCTCCGACACATAAAGCAGCCGACCCATCGGCAGCCGGTTGGATCGGATGCGGATGCCATTCCAGCGACGCAGTTCTCCAGTGGTCACACCGAAGCGATCGGCGACGGTGACAATCGTGTCGCCGCGCTGCGCGCGATAGCGCATGTGGCTGGACAGAACGGGCGGCGGCGGGACGGGCACCAGGAGAGCTTGTCCCGCACGGATGGAATCGTCCGGCTGCAGTTGGTTGACGGCCATCAGGTCGCCCGTCTTGACATGAAACAGTTGAGCGATCGAGTCCGGCGTGTCATCCGAAGCAGCAATATGGAAGCGCCAGGAATTGCGATGCTCCGCCGGCACCATCGCAAGCCTCTGTTGAAATAGCGCTCCCGTTCCAGCCGGAAGATGCATCTCGTACGCCATGCCTTCAGGCGTGCTCATTCGCAACAGCGCGGGATTCAGTTGTTGAATCTCGTCCACCGTAGTGCCGGCCAGGTCTGCAACTAAGTTCAGACTGATGCTGGATTCCGTCGTGACCGTATCGCTGATGAGAGGAGGATCGACAGGAATATCCTGCAGCCCATACTGCGTGGGATTTTTCGCCATGATGGCGGCGGCCACGATGATGGGCACATAGTTCTTTGTTTCGGCGGGCAGGACGTTGCGCTGATAGAGCTCCCAGAAATCCGCGTAGCCGGTGCGCTGGACTGCGCGCTGGATTTTGCCCGGCCCCCAATCGTAAGCGGCCATGGCAAGATACCAATCGCCAAACTGGTTATGCAGCTCCTTAATGTAGCGAGCATAGGCCTGCGTGGATTTCTGCGGATCAAAACGCTCATCGACCCACGCGTTGCGCACCAGTCCGTAATCTCCATGAGGCATGAACTGCCACATACCGCCCGCGCCAGAGCGTCCATTGACGGCACGCGGCCGAAATCCGGACTCTGCGATTGCAAGATAGATCAGGTCCTTAGGCACACCTGCATCGGTAAGAGTTCTTTCTACGATGGCGCGATAGCGCCCCTCGCGCGCAAGAGAATTCTCGATGGTGTTGTGACCCTTGGCGGTATTGGTGAAGTAGTTGATGTAGCTGGCGACGTAATCGTTTACGACGAGAGGAAGATCAGAGCGGGTAAATTTCAGCTCCGCTTTAGCGCGCGCCAGCACATTGGGATCGACGGGAAACGTCACGTCGTTCGCGACACCGACCGGCGTCTGCTCCTGCTGGCTGAAACCATTGCTCTGCTGCAGGGAGTCCAGTTCGAGCGCGTTGATTTTGTCTACGGTAGTTTCAAACGCTTCGCCGAGCGTGCCGTCACGCTTGAGATCGCGTCCGCTGGTGAGGAAGATATCGACGGCGCGGTCGAAATCCTCGCGGGCGGCCTGATACTGCCCGGACTGATAGAGCGCGAGGCCGCTGTCATAGGCTTGTTTGGAAGCCGCGATCAGCGTCTGGTCCGGCTGCGTACGATCCGCCTGAGCGGACAAGGATGATTGCGCGGGCGCGGGCGCCGCTGCCGGTGCTTCGACCCTGTTGAGCGTGGGCGCCGTTGCGTGCGGGGATGCGCCTGTGAGAGGGCCCGGCTTCTGCGCCGGACATCCGCACAACAGTAGGGCCAAGCCACTCGCAACCGTGAGGGAGAATAATTTCATCCAGCGTCGTAAGACAATTCGCTTCTCATTGTATGGCCAGCGGCAACGCCGGATCTAGGTATTTGGGTAACCCAGGTCTCGATTTTGAGACCTGGGTTATTTCGACCACCCTAAACGGTTCGCGTGGCCTTGTCCGCTGCATATGCCAGATTCAGTATCTCTGCGAAGAACCCTCGGGATTGCCCGATGAAAAGGCCATCGTCGAAAAATGCCTGGAAGGCGCCCAGCGCAACTCCCCGGGTCGCGGTTGGACGAATGATCGAACAGGCCGGCAGGTTCTTGTTGATGAACTCGCATGGCTCCGGCATGATCAGGTTGGTCTGGAACTTCTCTCCGCCGAATGGTGGGGCATTGAGGTCGGGAAACACAAGCGAAGAGTCATTCGGATCCGTCAACGGAACGATGTTGCCTGCTTTATCGTGCCACGTCTGGAAGTGAGCGACCTCGGTGCCGCCGATACTGACGACGATGCGCAACGCCTCCAGGCTGCTCATCTTTTGAGCAACCGTCGTGTAGAGGCTGGAACCGCCTTGCTCAATAAAAGCAAAGTGGAATCCCGCCGTGTTGGCAATGGCCTGAATGTGGTCTGACGGCCCCAGGTCGGCATCGGTTCTTGGAATTGCCGGATGTTTGCCGACATGCAGACTCGGAATCGCCTGAGGAAATGTGGCACCGAAATCTGGATTTTTCTTGCTGCGGTACCGCGTCCACCAGCTTGTGTCCACAGTAAGTTGCATCAAGTTCGTCAGCCGTCCGATCTGCTGGGCCCCTGTCGCCTTGCTGCTCGGCAGCGTGCGAAACTTGTCGAGATTGACTGGCTCCTCGCCCTTGGAGACCAGGTAACCATTCAGGAACGCCGCATGGCTCATCTCGTCGTCGGTATTGTCGGTGATGTACTGCGACATATCGGCGTCAAGCTTCGCCAATTTATCGATGTAGGGCTGACTTCCGCCGTTGACCCCCGCCAGCTCGTTGTACTGCTGCCAGAGATCTGTTTCGATCAGTTCGGCCGCTGCCAAAAAGCGCAGGACCGCCGCATCACCCCGCGTAAGTCTCCCGTTTTCGTCACCACTCTCGTGCTCCTGCCCGAAGGCGGGCAGCGTGCCGGACAAAAGCCCGGCCCCCATGGTTGCCGCTCCTGCCGCGATCATTCCATTCTTCAGGAATGATCGGCGATTTGCGGTGCGTCGCACAATTTTCTCTGGTTCTTTCATGGCTGGTTCCTTTTATTCAGATTTAGGTTCAACCGAATTTCCGGCTTGAACCATCCTTGCGCCCGCAGAAGCGGAGAATTGTCATGGAGGCGTCAACACTTTGTCATTTCGCTGCTGCGCTTTACTGGAAGACTCTACTGTCGGTGCGGGATGACCCGGAAGCCTGCCTGAGCCTGTTCGAGCATCTCAATCCTGAGACCTCGGCTTGCAGGAGCCAGATGGTAAACTCACTCCAGAGAAACCCTCCCGCCGCTGGATTGAAATCCACGCATGGAGTTGTATCTTCCGCCTACTTGGCACCCCTTCATGGATCGCGAACACATTCGCAATTTCGCCATTATTGCCCATATCGACCATGGGAAATCCACGCTCTCCGACCGTTTGCTGGAGCTGACCGGATCGCTGACGGCGCGTGAGATGCACGCGCAGGTGCTGGACGATATGGACCTGGAGCGCGAGCGCGGCATCACCATCAAGGCCCACGCGGTGCGAATGGCGTACCAGGCGCAGAATGGCGAGACGTATCAGCTGAACCTGATCGACACGCCGGGCCATGTGGATTTTTCCTATGAAGTGTCGCGCTCGCTGGCTTCGTGCGAAGGCGCGCTGTTGATCGTGGATGCCACCCAGGGCGTGGAAGCCCAGACGCTGGCGAACGCTTATATCGCGATCAATAATGGACTCGACATCATTCCGATCATCAACAAGATCGACCTGCCGAGCGCCGACGTTGAGCGCACCAAGGAAATGATCGAGCAGACGGTCGGGCTGGACGCCAGCCAGTCGCTTGCGGTGAGCGCCAAGACAGGGCTGGGCGTGCCGGATGTCCTGGAGGCGATTGTGCACCGCCTTCCTCCTCCGAAAGGAGACGCGGAGGCACCGTTGCAGGCGCTGATTTTCGATTCCTGGTTCGATCCGTATCGAGGCGTTGTCGTGCTGACCCGCGTAATGAATGGCCGGCTGAAGCGCGGACAAAAGATTCGGCTGATGTCGAATGGCAGGTCGTTCGATGTCGAATCTTTGGGAGTGCTGACTCCGAAGCCGGTCGAGGTGCAGGAGCTGTCCGCCGGTGAAGTTGGCTTTTTTGTGGCCACGATTAAAAATGTGGCCGATACGAAAATAGGCGACACGATCACTCACGAGGCGAATCCCTGTGCGGCGGCGTTGCCGGGCTTTGAGGACATCAAGCCGATGGTGTTTGCCGGGCTGTACACGGTGGAGGCGCATGAACACACGATGCTGCGCGAAGCGCTGGAAAAACTGCGGCTGAACGACTCATCTTTTTTCTTTGAGCCGGAAAGCTCGGTGGCGCTCGGCTTTGGTTTCCGCTGCGGTTTTCTCGGACTGCTGCACATGGAAATTATCCAGGAGCGGCTGGAGCGCGAATTCAACCTGAGCCTGATCACCACGGCTCCCAGCGTTCGCTATCGCATCACACTCACGGACCACAGCGTGATTGAGGTCGATAACCCGTCCCGCTGGCCTAACCCGACCGAGATCGAAAAAATTCAGGAGCCGGTGATTACCGCAACCATCCTGACCAATGAGGAATATGTCGGCGGCATTCTGAAACTGGTGGAAGATAAACGCGGACGGCAGAAAAACTTCGAATACGTCAGCTCCACTCGCGTGATGCTGACTTACGAATTGCCGTTGAATGAAATCGTGCTGGACTTCTATGACCGGTTGAAGTCGATCTCCCGCGGATACGCATCGCTCGACTATCACCTGTCGGATCAATGGGAATCCCCGATGGTGAAGCTGGACATTCTGGTTTCGGGCGAACCGGTCGATGCGCTCTCCATCATCGTGCATAGCGAGTTTGCTTATGACCGGGGCCGCGCCCTGGTTTCGAAGATGCGGGAACTGATTCCGCGGCAAATGTTTGAGGTCGCCATCCAGGCGGCGATTGGGGCCAAGGTGATTGCGCGCGAAACCGTGGCTGCACTGCGGAAAAACGTGCTGGCGAAATGCTACGGCGGCGATATTTCGCGAAAGCGCAAGCTGCTTGAGAAGCAAAAAGAAGGAAAGAAACGGATGAAGCGGATTGGCAAGGTGGACATTCCGCAAGAGGCTTTTCTTGCCGTTTTGCGAATCGGCGAAGACTCGTAAGGTACCCTCTTCTGGTATATACTTTGATATCTACCGAGGAGGGCGTGATGCGACAAACCGCGAAAGTCTTTATGACTGGCCGCAGCCAAGCGGTCCGATTGCCAGCCGAGTTCCGCTTTGACAAGCGTGAAGTCTACATCTATCGCGATGAACGCACGGGTGACGTGATTCTATCGCGCAAGCCAGGCAAATGGGCGGATGTATTCGCGATGATTGACTCTGCACAAATTCCGGAGGACTTCCTGACGCCTGAAGACCGGAACCAAGGGTTGCCCCAGGAACGGCCTGAGCGATGATCCGGTACATGCTGGACACAAACATCGTGTCCTACCTCTTACGCAATAGACCGGCGGGTGTCCGCGAACATCTGAGCAATCTAAAAGAAGATGAAGAGGCGTGCATATCGGTCATTACGGAGGCCGAGATTCTCTATGGCCTGGCCAAACGTCCTCAGGCAGCGCAATTGCAAAAAACACTCTATGCGTTGCTTGCCAATCTGGTGATCATCCCGTGGGATTCCTCGGCGGCAGTCGAATATGCGGAACTTCGCGCCCAAAGCGAGAAGGCCGGTAGAAACGTGGGCAACCTGGATATGTTAATTGCAGCGCACGCGATCGCCGAACGTGCGGTTCTGGTTACCAACGAAAAGGCGTTTTCAAACCTTCAGGGAGATTTTAAAATCGTCAACTGGGCGGATGACGCAGAGTAAAGGATTTTTGTGCGCTTCGACAGTTTCCGCGGCGTTGAGAGCCATCGAAATTCTGGCATTTGGGAATCGACGCGGCGACGCATTTAACTCACAAATTCAGACCTGATATTGATCTCCTGTTCATGGCTGCCTGTGGAAACTTTCGTTTCTGGTGACGGAGCCACTCCGCCCTTAAAATTGCGGACTTTTTTCTTTAGAGCTGGATAGGCAACTATTTCAATAACTTAGCGGGAGATATCGCCGGTCCGGCTTGGATGGGAAGATATGTAGTTGCCTTCCTGGTGCAAAGGCCACGCTTTCCCACAATTTTTTCCACAGGAAAACGGGCGGTACCGGGGATTTGCCGGAACCGCCCAATCGGGTGCAAATCAGTTGCCGTCCTATGACATGTATATCGGCAACTCCATTTGAAACTTTAATGAGAAGTTGTGGTTGTGTGACGGGTGGTGGAATGCGTGGCGCCATGCGTCGCAGTTCCAGCTGACGGACGAGCCGCGGGAGCTGCCGGAGGAGCGGCGATCCCGGACTTCTGGTTGTATTCGCTGACCACCTGCGCAGTTATGTCGGCACCTTTGCTGGCCCAGACCACCGGGGTCTGCTGTGCGCTCATGTCGAGCACCATGCCGTAACCATTCGTTTGCGCGTAGTCCTGCATCACGGTGTAGAACTTCTGCGCAATCCCCTGGTAGGCCTCGGTCATCGCCGACTGAAAGTCCGACTGGGCATCCTGCGCCTGGCGCTGAAGAGACTTTTCCTTATCGTCGATGGTACGCAGCTGGGCAGCGCGCGCCTCCTGGCTGAGAGTGCTTCCGCTGGCCTGCATCTGCTTTTTCAGAGTGTCAATCTGATCGTTCAGGGTCTTCAGCTCAGCCTGCTTGGGCTCAAACTTCTGCTGGATTTTGGAGAAGGCCTGGCGCCCCTCATTGGTCGAGGCGACGGCGGGCTGAAATGCGATGACCGCTATCTTGCTGGCGCCGGTGGGCGCCGCGGCGGTTTCAGCCGAGGCTGGCGATGGGGCGGATGGCGGCTGGCTGGTCTGCGCCATGGCGCCGACAGCGAAGGTAGTTGCCAGTGCGGCAACCGCTAGGAAAGAACGCTTCATATAGATTGGGAACTCCTTTTACTTCCACTCAGGTTTCCGCCATACAGGCGGAGCATCGTTGAAATTGAATCATCCTTTGGACGCTGGATGCTACTCCGAGCGGACAAAACTGCGCCCGACAAGCAGGGCAGATAGCTACGGGAAAGCCACACCACGCGGTTCAGAAGAAATCTGCCAGAATTATAGGAGCGGCGAAAATCTCCCGTCAAACTGTTCCTGGAATTTCTTGTGGGACATCTTACCTTTCAATCACAATTTATTCTGCATTGCTGGGCCGTTTGAACCCATGTCTCAGAAGCGGGACATGGGGCACCCGGGTTTGTTCAGACCGATCCATCCTTAGAACGAGGTGCTTACGGAGAGACGAAGGGTCTTTCGCGGTTCCCACAGGAAATATTGCGAACCGTAGTTTGCCTTGGCTTGTTGAAAGGTAAAGTCTCCCGCGCCGCCTGCGGGGAACATGTCGCGGGTCACGATGAACTGCGAATCCTGGTTCTGATGCAGACGGGCTGGATTGAACGCGAAGAACAAACGGACTGGCGCGTTGATAATCGGCAGCATGGCTGTGATTTGCGGCCCCACCGAAAGACGCGGCTGGATGTTGGTTCCGGGGATTGCGCCCAGGCGGTTTGGTACGCCGCCGGGCCACTTCTCGCCGCCCTGGCAGGTCCCGTTCACGATTTGCGGACATCCGTACAATCCGCCATTCAACACTGCATTCGCCTGCGGATTCAACCGGAGCTGGTTATGGTTCAGCGCCATGTCCAGGCCGAGATCCATGAAGAAGGAGAAGTCCACCGGACCCGCAATGGGAATGCGGTATTCGATGTTATTCGTCAACTGGGCGTCGCCGCCGATCGGCGCAACCGAGTAGATGGGCAATGGAATTTGTATCGGCCCCAGGGAGGGGTTGGTTGGATCTCTCGGAACTACAGTGCCGTCGGAATTTGTCAGGTTGTAAAGAACGCGAGTCGGGACAAATGCGTACGGCGATATGGAACGAACATCGAAGCCGCGAACATCGTTTTCACCGCCGGAGTTGAAGCGGTCGAAGGGCGAGGCCTCAAGACCGGCGATGCCCTGGATGTAGGCGAGCTGCAGCCGATATCCGAAGATGTTGCGGCCTTCCGGATTGAAGTGGAATTTCTGTATCGGCTTGAAGAATTTGAACTCCACCAGCGGACTGATGGAACTGACATTGCCGCCCAGCCCTGAGCCCTGCAGGACGATGTTGAGGCTCTTTCCATTGCGTGGACGGTACGGGTTGCCGATCGTGCTGTAGGTGTAGCTGAGCGACAACTGGCTGGTAATGATGCCATTCAACGCGCTCTGGCCGGTGGTTCCGTGGCGGAAGTTCAAGAACTGGAACAGGTTTGTCGTGGCCGAACTAAACGCCTGGATATTGGACTTGCTGAATGTATAGGTAGCGCCGATGCGTTTGAAGCTGCGCGGGATCGGATAAGCGACAGAAACGCTGAGGCCGTCTCGACCCTGGTTGTAATTCTGAACAAACGATTGCTGAGCGGTCGAGAAGTTCTGATCTCCGCCCCCGGTGAGAGGGTTTTTATATGCGTTGTACTGCGACTTCGTCGTGAAGACCTGGAAACCCAGGCTGAGCGGACGATTTTTGACGTACGGAACGTTGAAGCCGAATGTGAAGTTGCGCTGCAGATCGCCCAATGCCGTTTGCAGCGTAAGGCTTTCGCCCAATCCCAGGAAGTTGTTCGTCTGGTAATTTGCACCGATAAATGCGCCGGAAAGGCCGCTGAAACCGCCGTTCAGTCCGATCGAGTTCTTGCCCTTTTCCTTCACGTTGAGCAGCAGCTTGACGGTGCCGTTGTCCGCGTCCTGCTGCGTCTCGGAGTCCGAGTCTACCTTGAGCGGGTTGAAAAAACCCAACTGGTTCAGGCGCAGGATGCTGGTCTCCCACAGTTGGCTGTTGTAGACCTGGCCTTCCTGCAGCAGCAACTCGCGGCGAATGACGGTGTCGCGCGTGGTCGTGTTCCCGCGGAACTCGATCCGTGACACATAGTACGGCTTGCCTTCATCGATATCGATGTTCAGAAAAACAAGCTTTTTCGCTTCATCCACGCGCGGCGTCGGTACGGCGGTGAAGTTGATGTAGCCCAACTGTCCGTAAGCTTTCCGCATGGCTTCAAGACCTTTGCCCACCAGTGCGGCATCGAAAATCTGCCCATCCTTCAACCTGAACAGCGACCGCAGCGCGCGCTCGTTGGTCACCCGCTTGTTTCCGGTGAACGCGATTCCGCCGAGCTTGTACTGCTGGCCCTCTTCGACCGGCATAGTAATGTCAATCACCTTGCCGTTGCGTGGGTGCAGCAGAGGAATGGGAAGACCGCCCTGGTTGCGGATGTGTGTCAGCGGCTCGCCGACACTGGCACGGAAGAAGCCGCGGTCGCGATATGCCCCGCGAACGCGTTCCGAATCTTCCTCCAGCTTGCTTTCGTCATAGGTGCGGGCGAACAGGTTCTCCAGCAGAATGGAATGCGGAATCCCAATGGGGCGCAAATTCTTCATGGAATAGCGCAGCACGCGACCGGAAACTCTCTTGTTTCCCTCGAACCGGATGTGGCCGACCTTTACGGTGGGGCCTTCTTTGATATTGAAGTTGACCGATACCGATGCCGGCGGGATCGTCTTAATGACCGTATGAATGGTCGCGAACTGGTGTCCGTGCTCGGCCAGCAATTCCTTCAGGACTGTTTCCGCGCGTTTGATCGTTGTGGGGTCGTACTGGCCTTCGACCGAAAGACCTACCTTGGCCTTCTTGAAGCGCTCCAGCACATCGGACTGCGATACGGCACTCAGGCCCTTGTAATTGATCTCACGAATCGTCGGACGCTCGCGCACAATCACCGTAAGAATGACGCCCTTGGCCGTGCTTTCGCGGTTGATCTGGACATTTTCAAAATAGCCCGTGTTCCAAAGCGCGTTGAAGTCGCGTTCCACTGTCTGGGGATCGTACGCATCGCCAACGTGCGAGAACATGCGCGCCAGAATGGTTTCCTTGGGAATGCGGCGGTTGCCGATGACGCGAATCTCGCTGATGATGCTGGTCTGGGGTTGGCTGGTTGCGGCCAGAGCGGGGATGGGCTCCAGGGATGTCTGGGCCACGGCGCTGAAAGTTATGCCGATAAAAAGCAGCAACGCCGAGAGAACTTGAACAGTCCGCCGGGTCCGTGGGGTCAGTCGAATCCACGGGCGGCGCGCGCTCGTGCTCGGTTGGTTTGGGACATGGAAGCCCCCTACACTCGCGGGAAAAATATGCACACCCTCACTGCCAAAAATCGATTCCAGAGGAAAAGTCGATTATACGGGACAGACGCTCTCGAGTCCTAGTGTCGAAGCTTCCACTCTGGCTCATTTTTCGTTGTGGGAACGCTCTTGAAACTGCGCTCCGGACTTTTTCAAACGCCTTCAGACCAGCTAACTTTCCAGCTGCGCCTCAATGACAAATTCTTCTGCCGCGCTGTTCCAGCAGACATTCAACACGTTCGGCTTGCAGCATACCTGGCAGTCTTCCACGTAGCGCTGACGATTGCCGCCCGACTCGTCCACTACCGTCTCGTTCCACTCCCCGCATCCGGCGCATTGAAATCCGGCGGCATCCCGCATTTATTCCGTCTCCTGCCCGGCTTTGGACTCGACCTCTACTTTACAAGCAAGACGCACCTCGACCAGCGTGGAATAAAACGTGGGTCCCCCGCCCAGGTCCGTCAGTGTCTCGCTGGTAAGCGTGTTGACACCTTGTCCGTCGCGGGAAAGCTTGTTCCATCCTAAACGGCAAACGACCACTCCGGCAGGGGCGGCTCCATTCACTTTGGCAAGCAGAGGAATTTTCCCGCGTGCATTGAAGACCTCAACTTCATCGCCATCCAGAATTCCGCGCGCCTGGGCATCGGTCGGGTGCATTTCTAGCTTCCCGGAATGCGTCGCCTCCAGCGCGCGATGGCCGGGCAGACCGGCGAATGTGGAATTCATGTGGTTGTCGGCCTTGCGGGCGAGTAACTCCAGCGGGAACTTGCCGGCCAATGGCGCGCGGCGCGATTCGGTCGCGGGCACATAGGCCGGCAACGGATCAAGGCCCTGCGCCGCCAGAGTTTCGGAGTAGAACTCGGCCTTGCCGGAAGGCGTATGAAACCATTCCGCCGAGGTGAACGGCTGAAAGACTCCGCCGTTCTGCTCCTGCGGGAACTTCAGCCGGATGGAGTGCTCGGCCTCAAGCCGCTCGCGCGTGATCCCCTGCATCCACGGGGAGCCGCTCGAGAGCGTCTGGTCGATCATGTCGTCCTCTGTGTCTCGAAAACACGGCTCGGTGAATCCCATGCGCTGGGCCAGATCGCGGAACAGCGAGACGTTCGAGCGCGCTTCCCCAGGTGGCGCAATCGCCTGATCCGATAGCTGCACGTAGTAATGGCCGTAGGTACCTTGAAAATCCTTATGCTCGAAAAAAGTTGTCGCCGGCAGCACGAGGTTGGCATAGTCCGTGGTGTCGGTCCAGGACTGTTCATGCACCACAGTAAACAAGTCTGCGCGCCGCAACCCGCGCAGCACCGCATTCTGGTTGGGAGCAATCGCGGCAGGATTGGAGTTGTACACCATCATCGCCTGCACCGGTGGATGGTCGAGCTCCGTCAACGCGTGGCCGAGGCTGGTCATATTGATCACGCGGCCCAATCGGCCGATAGGACTGGAGGCCGCGAGATCGGGCCGCTCCAGCGCCGCCTTGTTGAACTGAAATGCTCCGCTGGTGGAAAGCTGCAGGCCGCCGCCGAGCTGTTTCCATGCGCCGGTAAGGCAAGGCAGCATAGCAATGGCGCGGGCCGCGGTTCCACCGTTCTGCGAACGTTGCACGCCGTAGTTCATGCGGATCGCTGTCGGGGTGGCAGTGGCATATTCCCGCGTCAGGCGCAGAATGTCTTCGACCGCGAGGCCGGTAATTTCCGATACGTTCTGCGGAGTGTAGGCGGCGACGCGGTGGCGCAGCGGCTCAAATCCATGCGTATAGCGAGCGACATAATCAGCGTCGTAGAGATTTTCCGCAATCAGAATATGCATCATTCCCAGCGCGAGCGCAGTATCGGTTCCAGGCAGGATGGGCAGATGCCAGTCGGCGGCGCGCGCCGTACGCGTTTTGTATGGGTCGATGACGATCAGCCGCGCGCCCTTGTGCCGGGCTTCCTCAATGAACGGCCATAGGTGCACGTTGTTGCCGTGGATGTTCGCTCCCCAGGCGATGATCGTCCGCGCGTGGCGAAAATGTTCCATGTCCATGCCAAGCTTGACGCCATACACCGATATCAGCGCCTCGCCGCCCGCAGCGGAGCAGATGGTGCGGTCAAGTTGCGAGGCGCCCGCGCGGAAAAAGAATCGCCGGTCCATGGAGCCATAACCGAGGGCGGCCATATTGCCGGCGTAGGAATACGGGAGGATCGACTCCGGCCCATGGGTATTGGAGATGTCCTGGAGCCGGGCCGCGATGGTGTCCAGTGCTTCGTCCCAGGAAATTCTTTCAAAGACTTCCGAGTGCCCGCCTTGCGGGATGGGGCCTTTCGACGTTCCAGCTTTGCGGCGCATCGGGTAGAGCAGCCGGTCCGGGGAATAAACCAGGTCAAGATATTTCGTCACCTTGGCGCAGAGAAAGCCACGGGTTACCGGGTGATCGGGATTGCCTTCAATTTTTGTGGCGCGGCCTTCGCTGTTGACTGAGATGTGCAGGCTGCAGGTATCCGGGCAGTCCAGCGAGCAGGTCGCATGCACAACTTTCAGGGAATCCATAGGGACATTCTAGGTTCATGGGCGCACGAGAAACAATGATCCAACGCTTAATTACCCATAAACTCATCCGCCATACGCCGCTATACCAGACGCAGCGATGAAGTCTCATTTGATGAACTTGAGTGCATTGGCATTTTCATGGATGCGGCTTTTCCGCCATTTCGTCAGGCCATTGCCGGGCTCCGTGCAGCACGCGCAGAATGCGCACCGTTTTCCCATCGACCCGATAAGTTGCGATATACGGAGTGCGGTGAATGACCAGTTCTCGTGTGCCTTCGATACGGCCGGGACGACCACTTTCTGGGAATTGAGTCAGGATTTCGATCTGGACCCGGATCCGGTCATCCACGGTAACAGCGGCCCGCAAACTGTCCGCCTCTATGTAGTCGAAGATCGCGTCGCGGTCAGCTTGTGCGAAGATTGACCACTCCAGCAGCATTGGCTACCGCGTCTTGCGTAGAGCAGCGGCTCGCCGCGTAGCGAAGTGCGCTTCGACTTTTTCGTGAGGAACGCCGGGACGCGGATCGTCCAGAGCTTGCCGCACCTTAGCGCGGAACCATGCATCGTGTGCCGCCGTATTGCCGGCAAGCGCAAATGGAAGCGCGCCTTCATTCGCGGTCCGCGTCAGAAGCATGCGCACTGCGTCGGAAACCGTAATTCCCAACTCCTCCAGCACGGCAGCAGCTCGTTGTTTTATTACAGGATCGATCCGTGTCTGTACTAATGCATTGGCCGACATGGGAAAGCTCCTCCACCCCTATTGTAATTCAAATGATATACAAGGTCGGAAATTGCTGCCCTGAGAATAGGATTCTTGCCTGCAAGCAAAACCCCAAGTTAGCTTCGCGAACCTGGGGCACCCACATTCATCCACCCACGTTTACCAGGGTTGAAATGTTGATCAGATCTGCATGACTTCTTTTTCCTTCGCCTTGCACAGCTCTTCCATGCGCTTGATCTCATCATCCGTCAGCTTCTGCATTTCATCGAGCGCGCGCTTCTCATCGTCTTCAGAAATCTTCTTGTCCTTGGCCGCTTTCTTGACCAACTCATTACCATCCCGGCGGATATTGCGAATGCCCGTGCGATGGTCTTCGAGCACCTTGCTGAGGTGTTTCACCACTTCCTTGCGGCGCTCCTCCGTCATCGGCGGCACTGGAATTCGGACCGTCTTGCCGTCATTTTGCGGGTTGAAGCCCTGCGAGGACGCCCGCAATCCTTTCTCGATTTCGACGATCAGGGTCGGGTCATAGGGCTGAACGACCAGCAGTTGCGGCTCCGGCGCACTGACCTGTCCGACCTGATTCAGCGGCATTTCCGTTCCATAGGCGGAGACCTTCACCTGGTCCAGCATATGCACGGAAGCGCGCCCGGTGCGGATCGAGGACAAATTGACGCGGAAGTCCTCAACCGCTTTGTCCATGCGGGTCTTCAGCAGAGTATATGTTTCCTTCAGAGCCGGAAGTCCGGCCATCGTGGATCCAGCCATGATTCAGTTTCCCCTCTCGCAAAACGATATTGTATCCAACGGACGCGTAGTCTGTTTACAGCCCGGGCCGGTCAGGCGCAAAGCTGCATCTAAAAACCGGGCGGCCAAACAAGATAAAATCATTCGCAGGCCTTCCCCTGAAACCCTATGCATACCTGTCCAGTTTGCACGACTCCACTCAGCGTCAGACGAGCGTTCTTCCACGCGGGATGGCGCGGCTTCTTTCGCTGCCCCATTTGCCGAGGGCATCTTCAGGTCCATGGCCGTGTGGTTCCGATTATCGCCGCGATCGCGGTCGCCTTCGGTTTCATTGTGCTCGACCTGAGCGGACGGACAGACGTCAACGCGACAACCTGGTGGTGGGACCTGTTCCAGCTGGGCTCTATCCTGTTTGTTCTGCTGGTGATGCTGGGCTGGCTGCTGCGGATTGACCGGCGGCAACCGACGCGGCGGTTCGTCCTCTAATCGCGAGAAGCTTAAACCTCGCAGTAAACAGTGCCTCGTAAACGAAGGTTGTCATCCTGAGCGGAGAAGGACCTCGCGTTTAAAAAAGTTTGTCATCCTGAGCCGCAGGCGAAGGACCTCGCGGTTGACCAGAAACCACAAGATCCTTCGCTCACTTTGTTCCGCTCAGGACGACAGCGATCATTTTGGTGACTATATCAATAGGGCCAGCAAACCTCTAGGCCAGCACTTTCAGTCCCGTTGACGCGGCCTGTTCGTGCGCGTGATAGGAAGAGCGCACCAGCGGGCCGGATTCCACATGCCGGAAACCCATCCGCAAAGACTCCTCTTTCATCCACGCAAATTCCTGAGGCGTGTAGATCCGCGCCATCGGCAGGTGGTCTTTCGAAGGCCGCAGATATTGCCCAATGGTCAGGATGTCGGTGCCGACCCGCGCCAGATCGCGGAAGACATCGAGCAGCTCGTGCATTTCCTCACCCAGCCCGACCATGACGCCGGACTTGGTGACCAGCTTCGGGTTCAGTTCTTTCGCATACTCCAACAAACGCAGCGTGCGCTCATAGCGGGCGCCGGAACGCACCACGCGATAGAGTCGCGGCACGCTTTCTGTGTTGTGATTCAGGACTTCAGGCGCTGCTTGCACCACAATGCGGATCGCTTCTTCCTTGCCTTGGAAGTCCGGGACCAGAACTTCTACCTGGCAGCCTGGCGCCTGCTTGCGGATTTCCTCAATCACCATGGCGAAGGCGCGGGCTCCGCCGGTGATGTCGTCGTCGCGGTTCACACTGGTGATGACGGCGTGCTTCAGTCCGAGCACGGACACGGCTTCGGCTACGCGACGGGGCTCGTCAAAGTCGATCGGCTCCGGGCGGCCTTTGGGAACGGCGCAAAATCCGCAGCGCCGCGTACACAGGTTGCCCAGCATCATGAAGGTCGCGGTCTTATGGTTCCAGCACTCGCCAATGTTGGGGCAGTGGGCGGACTCGCATACAGTGTTAAGGTTCAGGCTGCGCGCCAGCTTCTTCAAATCGTGGAACGTCTCGCCCATGGGCGCACGCGCCTTCAGCCAATCGGGCTTCGGCTGGGCCCGCTGCGGCGCGATGTCTATCTGAATCAGGTCAGGAGAAGTGGCCATGGCGAACTTTCTATTGTAGCCGGTGGGTATAGTCGGGTGGGGTTGCCATCTCGGCCGGAGCTATTCCGACGTAAACACTCCGCTCCAGCCGCAGAGATATCTAAGCCGCACGTTTCTTCGTGCGAAGACGCACGGGTTGAATCAGGATCTCCGCCGGTATTTGGAATCGCTGATTGAGCCGGCGAATCATTGAAAGAGACAATGCGCGATCTCGCCGTAAAACCTCATAGACGCGGGTTCGATTCCCAATAATGCCGATCAGGGCCTTTTTGTCCTCGCCTTGCTGCTCCAACCGGAACTTGATTGCCTCAATCGGATCGGGCATATCCATCGGGAAATGCGCCTCTTCATACGATTCCACCAGTGTCGCAAGGATATCGAGACGGTCTCCTTGGGGAGTGCCCTCCTCCGCGCCCCACAAGCGCTCAATGGCTCGCAGCGCGGCGTAATGATCAGCTTCAGTCTTGATTGGTTTCAATTGCATATTGGATAGTCCTCACGTCGATCGCATCATATTCCTTGTGCGTTCCCAGCCACTTGATAAACACGATGGCCCGCCGATAATCCACCGCGGCCACGAGGCGATAGGCGTTTCCTTTGATATTGAAAACAACTCGCTCCGCGCCCACGATGCTGGCATTGGCATAGCTCGCCTTCACATCCGATGAATTCTTCCATTCGGCTCGTTTCACCTCCTGGAACCAGGAATCAAGCGCTGTTTTAACCGCGCGCTGGTCTTTGTGTCCCTTAAGCTTTTCCACAAAACCGGTCAACGTACTTCGGGCTATGACACGCACATCAACACACTATCATGTTCCCAAAATGGGCACAAGCAGCATTGAGAGTTCACCGCAGCCGCCGCAGAATTTCTGGCCTTACGAGGTAGAAGAAGAATACAAAATTGGCCAGCGTCATCACCCAGTAATTCTGCTCGTGGAAGCGCAGGATTATATAGACGCCGTAGCTGCTAGTGAGAAATGCGGCGGCGAGGGCAAGCGCCCAGCCCCACCGCTTCATCCGCAACAGGCCCAGCGCTGCCAGTGCCAGCAGCGTAGCGACCGCGAGGACGCTTAGGCGGGAAGCCTGGGTGGTGAAATGATGAGTGAAAACCCCCATCACGCCGATCAGCGCTTCCAACAGCATCCATAAAGCAATGGCGGCTACGCCGGGAAGTTTCGCGGCGGCATCCTTTTGTGGGCGCTTTGATTCGGGCCTCTGCGTTGGTGAGTTCATCTCGGACGCGGTCGGCTGCAGGTCGTCCGGCTTTGTTCCAGTTACGCTGGGTTCATTCATAGGGTATGCAGATAGGCTATCAAGTCCTGCATCTGCCAGTCGTCGAGTTGCTTGCCGAAGGCCGGCATCATATTGCGTCCGTGCAGAATGGCCGCGCGAACGCGGTCGTCATTCGCCGGAGCACCGCTGGGAAGGTATGGCTTCTTGTACAGCGCCTGCAGTCCCGGGCCATGCAGCGAATTTTCCCGATTGGCGTAATGGCAGGCGGCGCAGTACGACTGGAATACGGCATGGCCCTGCATCTCTGTCGGCGTCAACTGACTAAGCGGCTTGGACGGCGGAGTGGAATCGCAGCCAGCCAGAAAAATTGCGCCGGTCGCCGCAGCCATCGCTAAGAATGAAGTCATTTTTCTCGAGCTCTCGTGCTTACGCGATCTCATTTCCTACAGGCTCTCATGTCTTAAATAGCACGGCGATTTTTCCCGGCGTAGCGGGACGCAGCCCCCTCACACGCGAAAGTAGTCGGGACGCCAGTTCTGGATGGCTTGCTTAATTTGTTTCGGCGTTAGTTTCTCGTTCAGCGTCCGCTCGACCAGCGCCGGGGCTTCGGCGTCGGAGGCGAAGCGCAACGCGATCAACTGGCTCTCCTGCAATTCCCATACACGCGCGCTCAACGGCTGCGGCAGGAGAGTGGCCAGTCGCATCCGTTCTTCCAGCCGGATCACACGGTCCTGCGCCTTCAATGCATTCGCGCGGCCTCCCTTCCCAGCCATCACGATGAGCGCGAACGCCAGAACAACGAACCATGCGCTCCAGAAATGCGGATGTCTCGCCAGATGCACGATGGTGGCGATTAGCGTAATCAACAGCACCGGCAGCAGGAAAAAATGGAAGATCGGATCGAAGCGGACGTGGTTCGAATAGGATTGCTGTTTTGTTTTCGGCATGAAAAGCTCCCTTTAAAAACCTGTTCTCAAGATGAGTAAAAAATTCGGGTGACCCCAGTATCGTTTCTGAGACCTGGGTCTTTGAACGATCTGCAGCGAAGATGATCCGTCGCCCAGGCAAACAAAGTGATCGTTCATTCCGCCGCGGCCACATCTGTCACAATGTCATCGATCGCAGGTGTAATGCCCTTAGCCCCCGGCATGTGGCCATTGCAAATAATGGAAAATACCAGCGTACGCCCGCTTGCAGCCGTTACGTAGCCGCTGAGAGCATTTGTTTCATCCAGCGTTCCTGTTTTGGCGAATACACGATTGCGCCAACGCACTTGCGTGAAGCGGTCCGATAAGGTTCCATCGACGCCGCCCACCGGCAGGGTTGCACGAAACTGCGCTCCCCACGGCTGCCCTGCTGCATAGCGCAATAGAGCGGTTAAGGCGCGCGGAGCCACTCGATCATCTGGAGAAAGGCCGGAGCCATCGTAGAAGAAAAAATCCTGTGGCCGGATGCCCGCTCGCAGTGAAAACGCGCGCACGACTCGCGCGCCTTCCACGATGGAGCCATCGGCGCCCTCCTGCTTTCCCAGCAGGCGCAGCAAAATCTCGGCATGTAAATTCTGGCTTACCTTGTTGGTGACGGTGATGTCTTCAAGCACCGGCACAGAAGTGCGCGAAGCCAACAGTACAGCTCCTGGCAGCAGCGGGACCGTAAGCTGCTTCGCCTCCGCCGCGGATGTTTCCAAAGGGAGCGTCAGCGGGCGCAACACACTCTGCTCATAGATTGCCGTATCGACCGACGGACGATGATGCGCGAGCGCCACGCCCGTGACTGCAATCCCACGCGCCTGCAGCATCTGCCGGAACGCGCCCGCGACAAACTCCGCGGGGTCCTGAATGGCGAGCGCAAGATGCTTTGCGGCCCCGCCGACAGGCAGCGTGCCGAAGATCCGCAACTCGCGCGATCCTAATTGCCGGTCGAGACCGAGAGAAGGCTGCGATCCAGCCGCCGAGGTCCGGCCCATATTGCTGACGGTGTAATACGAATTTGTTTCGTCCGGATTCCAGGCGAATGTCAGCGGGTCGCCCGGCTTTGCTCCAGGCATAACTGCGAGATAGACGACGTTGTCATTCACCGTGAGCGCGGAGACAGGCGCGCCCCAGCTCCACTCCAGATCGTCCCAGGCCCAGCCTGCTCCGTATGGCTCCAGGGGAAATGCCGTGTCGTCGCCGATGATGTTGCCTTCCACGCGACGCACGCCCCGTTGCTGGAGCTGGTCCGCCAGCGACGCCAGCGCGCCGAGCGGCGGATTGGGTCGGTCAGTCTTTTCGCTGTAGGGATAGGCCCGGCCCGACATGCTGGCATCGGCCGCCCCGACCAGCGTGACATCTCCATGAACAATACCCTGCGCATCGGGTGCGACGGCGGCAATGACGCGGGTCTCAATGGTGGCATCCGGCCCCATCAGCGCCAGTGCCGTAGCCGTGGTGAACAGCTTTGCGTTCGATGCGGGAGCGAAAAGTTGCGCGTCGTTCTTCTCGTAAACAACGCGGCCGTCGAGCGTAGTAACCGAGATGCCCCAGTGCGCCTGGGCTGCAGTCGGCGTCGCGAGCAAAGCGTCAATCTGGCGCGCGAGCCTCGCAGCCGGGGCCATCCGCGTGGCCACGACTCGCGAACTCGGGTGGCGGACCGCACCCAGTGCGGCCACTACCGGCAGAAGGAAAATCAGAGGCCAGCAGAGAACGCTAAGGAGTGCGCACCTCCCGGCTCGCCGCAGATGCACTCGCCGCAGATGCAATGAATCCATGCGGGAATTCTACAGCGCGGGGATTCTACAAAGGTGCGATGCTGCGTCAGAGCAGTCTCGCACTAGAATCATGGCATGATTGTTGCGCCGCGTCCGCATTTCGACTGGAGCCTGCGCACCCGCACGCTCACGCTGGGCGAACGGACGCTGCTGGTGGGTGTGGTAAACATCACGCCGGATTCTTTTTCCGACGGCGGCAAGTTCTTCTCAACAGCAAATGCCATTGAACATGCATTGCGGCTGCTCGATGAAGGCGCGGACATTCTGGACCTTGGCGGCGAATCGACGCGCCCCGGCAAACACGCGCCTGTTTCGGCGCAGGAAGAGCTGGACCGGGTGCTGCCGGTTTTGGAAACCGTGCTGCGCGAACGGCCCGGCTTCGTCGTTTCGATCGATACATACAAGGCTGAAACCGCGCGCGCGACAGTTGCCGCGGGCGCGGAGATCGTCAACGACGTGAGCGGATTTTTATGGGATGAAGCCATGCCTGCCGCCTGTGCCGAGTTGCGGTGCGGCGTCGTCCTGATGCATACCCGCGGCCGCAGCGAAGAATGGCGCACGCAGCCAGCGTTACCGCACGATGAAGTTGTACCGCTGGTTCTGCGCGAATTGATGGAACGCGCGAATACCGCGCTCGCTGGGGGAGTCCAGCCAGAACGCATCGCACTCGACCCCGGCTTCGGTTTCGGCAAAATCGGCGATGAAAATTATCCGCTGCTGACGCATCTCGACGCGCTCCACGTGCTGGGGTATCCAATCCTCGCCGGCACTTCACGGAAATCTTTTCTAGGAAAAACTCTGGAGAAACTTTATAGCAGGAATGTTCCACCCGATCAGCGGCTCAACGCAACAGTCGCTTCCATAACAGCCGCCATACTCGCCGGAGCACATCTCATCCGCGCTCATGACGTCAAAGAGGCACGCGAAGCCATCACCATTGCCGACGCGATTCGCGACGATACATCTGGTTTCCATTCAGCCTAAGCAAAGGAGATGTAAATCTTCCCTTATCCCTGATGTCGCGATTGAACAATGAAGAGATCACTGCCGCCGCGAAATTGCTGGATGAAAAACTGGCAGCATTGGCAATGCACTGCACTGGAAGCAAGGAATCACGGTTCTCCTAACTCGACTGAGCTCTTATGCAACTGTGCCGAACAATGCACCCACGCCTGCTGTAATTGCCATTGCAAGAGCGCCCCAAAGCGTGACGCGGAGTGCGCCTGCCATCACTTTCGCGCCACCAACCTGCGCTGCCAGTGCTCCCAGCGAGGCGAGAAACAGCAACGAAGTGCCAGCCACCAGCCAGATCAAAAGTTTCTGCGGCGATAGTGCGGTGACGAGCAGCGGTAACGCTGCTCCCACTGCGAAGCTCGCAGCGGAGGCGAGTGCCGCCTGCAGTGGACGCGGAGTATTCGTTGTCGTGATTCCAAGCTCGTCTCGGGCGTGCGCCTCCAGAGCGTCGTGCGCCATCAACTCCTGCGCGACCCGTTTCGCAAGCGCGGGATCGAGGCCGCGCTCCACGTAAATCGCCGCCAGCTCCTTATGCTCGCCCCTGTTATCGGTTTTTAGCTCTCTGCGTTCCAGATCCAGTTCGGCCATTTCCGTGTCTGCCTGGGAGTGAACCGAAACGTATTCGCCCGCCGCCATCGACATCGCCCCAGCCACCAGACCGGCGACTCCCGCCACCAATACGTTGCTATGAGTCGCGTGTGCGGTCGCCACGCCGAGCACTAGGCTCGCCGTGGAAAGTATGCCGTCATTCGCGCCCAGCACCGCGGCCCGCAGCCAGCCAACTCGCCCAATACGGTGCAGTTCTTTATTACGCGCAGACATTCTTACGCCCCTTCCCGATTCGGTTCGCATCACAGGCTTATTCATCTGAGGTTTCCTCGGATGCTGCCAGCGCGATCGGTCCATCCCAGTGATCGGACTGTAAGCTACGGGTGGCGGTTTCTATCGGCGTGACTTCGGCGATTTCTTCCTGACCGATCTTCAGCTCATGCAGTTTTGCGGCGAGTGAGAACACGCTGCCGCGTCCTTCTACCGCGCCCACCAGATTGTTGAAGTGCTTTACCGTACTGGTCAGCGCGCTGCCCATCCGTGCGAAGTGCTCCTGCGTGCCTGCCAGCTTTTTGTATAGGTCCTGGCCGGCATCGCAAATTGCAATTGCGTTGCGCGTGATCTCCATCTGCTGCCAGCCGTAGGCCACAGCCTTCAGCAGTGCGATCAGCGTTGTCGGCGTGGCGAGAATCACGTTCAGCTGGCTGCCGACCTCAATCAAGCTGGGGTCCTGTTCCAGCGCGGCGCTGAAGAGGACCTCGCTGGGCAGAAAGCAAACGACAAAATCCGGAGAATTCTGGAAGCGCTGCCAATATTGTTTGCCGCCAAGCTGTGACAGGTGCGTCCGCACCTGGGCCGCATGGGCCTTCAGGCAAATCGTTTTCTGCACTTCATCGACGCAGCTCATCGCCGACAGATATGCATCGAGCGGCGTCTTGGCGTCGATGATGATCTCGCGGCCGTTAGGCAACTGCACCACCACATCGGGCCGCTGGGCCGGGTCCTGCTCGTTGCCCTTCATGTGCTTTTCAACATCGAAGGAACAGTGCTGCACCATGCCTGCGAATTCGATGCAGCGCTTCAATTGCAGCTCGCCCCAATTGCCGCGCGCTTTCGGCGCACGCAGCGCCTGCACCAGTTGCGTAGTTTCCTGCCGCAGTGTTTCGTGGGTCTTCTGGATGTTTTTGATTTCCGTCAGGACTTCCGTGTAAGCCTCGGCGCGGCGGGTTTCCAGCTGCTGAGTCTGCGCCTCCATTTTGCCAAGCGTTTCGCGCACCGGGGACAAAAGCTTTTCGATGGATTCCTCCTTCGCCGACAACTCGCGATTTGCGATTCCTAAAAACTGCGCATTGTTTTCTTTCAGGATGTCGCCGGCCAGCGACTTGAACGTGTCCGTCAACTTCTCCCGCGCTGCTGTCAGCAGTTCGCGTTCGTTCGCCAGCGCGGCGCTGCCGGCCTTCAGTTGTTCCTGAACGCGGGCTGCTTCTGTGGTCAGATCGGCGCATTGACGGCGAAGATTTCCCAGTTCGCCTGTTTGCTCGTCGGATTGTCGCCGCAGCTCTTTTGCCTGGCTTTCAAATGTCGCTCGGTCAGCCAGCAGTGGCTCGCGTTCCCGACGCAGCCGATCCAATTCCTCTTTGCTTTCGCGGAGGGACTGCAACACAGGCTGGGACGCGCTGCTGCTGGAGGCGCGTCCTAGCCACCAGCCTGCTAGCAGGCCGAGGAAAACCGCCAGGACGACGGCCAGGATTGCTGCTATGTTCATCCCTTTACTGTACCCGCGAGCACGGGAGAAATGTTTAGAGAACCCAGGTCTCAGAAGCGAGACCTGGCGCACCCGGATTTGGTCGGGATGACACCTCTTTTACTCAACCCGGATTCAGCTTGCGAAGCTGGTCGTCTGGCGGGTTTGTACAGGTACGCGCGGCCTGGGCGCTTTACACTGGCATAGGCCCTCAGTAC
>JBEPVW010000030.1:0-26783 GCA_041690775.1 Acidobacteriota bacterium
ATCTCCCGGGGATGCCTGACAGGAGACGAGCAACCTGCCTTTGATCTGATCCATGATTTCGAAGTTTTTTGTCATTCGGTCCCCACATTAAACATGTTCGTCCGTATCGACGTAAAAAATAGAATTAGTATAGATATCATATTGTATAGTCAACTGAAGTACTCAATTCCTGCTTGTCGCCGAAGCCGTCGCCAGGATCATCCGTGCGAAGCTTAGTCGCGGAGGGGGTAATGCCGGCCGGCCGATCGAACGTGATGACGGAAGCTTCACACTTCCAATGCGCTTTCTAGGGCGGTGGGACTGGGAGAACGTACGTAGCTTGTTCACGATCACCTCCTGCTTGCTGCTGCCGGCCGCAATGCCTAGTTTCATTCGGGTTCCTGCTGGGCGAGTGGAGAGAGGCGCCGAAACGCGTGCGACGCTGATGTTCTCCAGCGTCGGCATACTGCTGATCGCGGTGTGGTTCTTAGTCGCGTGAGCTATTGATTGCGCGCTGAAACGGAGCGCTTTGGAGATGAAGGATGAAAAAAAGCAGAAAACCGCAAAGGGAAATCCCGAAAAATAAATCGACGGAACAGGAATCGAAGCAAAAAACAGGAAAGCTCACCTTTCAGGCCGTCGATCGAAACAGCTTCACTCCGATGTACTACCAGATCCAAATGCAATTGTTGAAGTTGATCGAATCCGGTCAACTGCGTCCCGGCGACTCCTTCCCCGGAGAAGAGGAGCTGACTCGAATCTACGGCGTAAGTCGAATGACTTCGCGACAGGCGTTACAGGCTTTGACAAGCCAAGGATTTGCTTACCGGCAAAGAGGCCGCGGCACATTCGTCAGCCAACCGAAGGTCGAAAAGAATATCGCTCATTTGCTTGGCTTTTCCGCGGAGATGCGACAGCTTGGCTTGAAGCCCTCCTCTCGGATTTTGAAAAAGGAGAGGATGCTCGCAACACCGGAAATTGCGGTCCGCTTGGGGATTCAGGCGAATGCCGCGACGTTCTATCTTCAACGATTGAGATTGGCGGATGGAGTACCTGTCGCACTTGAAGAAGTGTGGCTACCCCAAGAACAATTTCCGGGCATTGAGAAGGTCGATTTCGTCCGCTGCTCCTTGTATGAGACGTTGCGCGAACGCTATGAAGTTCGCGTGGGATCGGCGGATGAAATTATCGAAGCACAGCCTGCAAGCCGGCGCGAATCGGAACTGCTGAAGATTGCACCAAGATCGAGCCTGCTCGTCATTGCGCGAATTCTACTGAGCGTGGAAGGCAAGCCGGTCGAGGTAGCACATTCTTTGTATCGTGGCGATCGCTATCGCGCAGTATTGCGAATTCTGGCGACAACATCGAAATAGTCTTTTGCCGAAGTTGCAAGTCAATCAAATACATAATTCGGACGCATCCAATGTCGAAATTTTTAAACCTGAATTCAGCTCTGGGGCCTGCAACCCGGCGGGGATGGGTGCCACTGCGGCAGCAATATTTACCGGGAATGCATGGTGCCGTGTCATTTCTGATCGCGCACGAAACTCTGCGAGCCGCGTTGGAAAGAAGATTACGCTACTGAACGATGGCGCGTTTGAGGATTCTGCATGGGGGTGGCAGTTCACCATCGGCGCCGAGGTAGCAAGCGGCCTTGGACGGAACAGAAAGAATGCAATCTCCGTTGAGACAACTTCGGGGGACTATGCAAGGTTCCTCGTCCTTGGGCCGGAGGAGGGCAAGACTTATACCCTGAGCGGCTGGATCAAGACAAAGAATATTGTTCAGCAAGAGGACACGGATGGCGCATATTTTGCCGCGTCGCAATTTGAGTTCCAGGGCCGTCCGACAGAATATACAGTCGACGGCAAACAGCTTCCGGAAAAGCGTTATGGCAACTTCCATGGGAGCAACGATTGGCAGAGGTTCTCGCAGTCGTTCTCCTGTCTGGCAACTACTACCTGGTTTGAGGTTGTCGTTGGCATTTATCGCGGTTCGGGTCGCGCCTGGTTTTCTGAACTTACGTTTGTCGAAGGCGACCAGCCGGCCGACTTTGAAGATGTTGTCGATGTCTGGCAAGCCGCACAGTGGGCCCATGAAGATACTTGAAACTAGGTGTTCGCGAGAAACCCGTTGCAGCAATCCTGAAAGACGACATTCCCGTTCGCGGTGCTGCCGCCAATCCGCAGGTGATCGCTCGGGTGTTGAGCAAGACACATCGAACTATCTTCGTTACCGCGGCACAACTTGCAGATCCGAACTATATCAACCGAGCACACTTTGATCTTGTAGTGCTTCCCTACGGCGAGAGCTTCCCTTTGGCGGCATGGAGCACTGTACAAAGTTTTTTGACGGATGGCGGCGATCTGCTCACGACCGGCGGCTACGCGTTTCGCTCTCCAGTTGTGAAAAAGCGGGCAAATGGGAATTTCACGACGAGTCGATGAACCTTGAAAGCGGACCGAATCTACTGTCGAATTTTGGCGGCAACGCGGCCGGATGGAAAACGTCCAACCCACCGGCCATAAGCGTCGAAAATGTTCCAGTATCCGAAGCTGGTGCGGAAAATTCCGTCAAGATTCAGATTTCCGCCAAAGTATGGGAGCAGACCGCTGAGTACTTTTTTGATCTGACGGCTGCGGGAAATGGAAACCAGTTCTTTTTTAAAGGTTGGATTCGCACCGCCAATGTGGTGCCTGCACCGGATGGCTATGCTTACATCGGTGTCGAGCAACTTGGGGAGAACGGACAGCCGGCTTACGCAGCTCGGCTTACTTTTGAAGTGGTCCGGGGATCGAGTGACTGGCATAAAGTTGAACAACTCTTCTACCTGGTTCCAGATACCCGCAGGCTGCGAGTGCGAATCGGGCTAAACAATGCCACGGGGACAGTCTGGGGAGCTGGATTTCGGCTTGAACATCGTTCACCCCAGGTGCGGATCAATTCTGCGTTGGGATATCCCGAAGACCTGCTGGAGATCAAACCAAATCAGATTGGAATGTTTGACGCTGATTTTCGCCTGAAGCGTGCAGTTATAATCCGCGCCGCAAAGGGGCAATGTATGCTGGGCGACATCGGGAAATCCACCGGGTATTTTGCCGGATATGCGGCGACGGCGCTGGTGGGGATGAACAATGCGCGCTGGATTCCTGTGCTGGAAACCACCGATGAGCTAGGCCGCAAACGCGGCGCCGCGGGAGCACTGGTCCACCAGGCCCGCGGTGTATACGCACGCGGTAGTTGGGCTTTCTTTGGAGTGGACAACCAGGATATTTTCGCCGAAGGATCGAGGTTTGGTGAGCAGGCGCTGAGTGCCGTCGCGCGTGCGCTGGTGCGTAAGTGTTTTCTCCATGCCTGCAGCACGAACTACGCTGCGTATAAAGCGGGCGAAGCCGTCCATCTACGGGTGCTTGTCAGCAATTACGGCCGCCAATCGGCCCCGCTGAAAATCCGATGGCGGATTATTCCAGCGGATACTGAGAAGCCTGCATTCGAAAAAACTCAAAGCATTCAGTTGACTGCTGGCCAGACTCTGCCGATTCGGGCGACCTGGCACCCAGCAGAATTTGCCAGCGATCGTTATCGAGTCATCGTGACGTTATCTTCGATATCGGAAAAAATTGATCGAGTGGAGACTGGCTTTAACGTCTGGAATCTTGAGATGTTGAGTAAGGAATTGCGCTTTGAATTCAAAGATAACTATTTCCACGTACAAGGCAAGAGTCTCTTTCTGCAGGGAACAGACGATTATCTACACACCTTCATCGATCAGGATGAAAACCCGTTGACATGGAATGAAGATGCGCAGGGTTGCCACGACTCGTGCCTCGACATATACGAGAATCTAATGGGCCTGCGCGGGCCGCAACAGCGCCCGCCCGAAGAGTGGTGGCGCTGGGTGGATGCGATGCTGCTGAACGTTCAGCGCGTTGGAGGTGCATTTTTTCCCGGCATGTTGGTCTTTAGCAACACGGCTGTAAAGAATAAAGACCTTCTGGACCAGCAGGCATACATTCGCGCGTTCGCCCTGCGATACAAGGATGCCGCTGGAATCATGTATTACCTGAATGGAGATCTGGAGCTGCACGACCCAAACCTTCCCGACCTGCAAAAGCTATACAACGAATATCTCGCGAAGAAGTACGGGTCTAATCATGCTTTGCAACGCGCCTGGACGCTCTCGCCTCCCGAGGCTCCCATCGGGAAGCTTGCGATTCGCCGCGGCACGGATGATTGGCGCGACGTTAGAACGTTGGACGATTATCTTTTTCGAACGGCAGTTGTGCGGCGCTGGCTGAATGCCATGCACAGTTCCATTCGCGAGGTCGATCTGCAACACCCGGTAACTGCGGAGTTTTACCAGACTCCTGCTGCGGGAATCGATCTGCTTACCGCATTGGGCGAGTTAGAGCTGGCAAACTTTGGATATTTCAACGCGAAGGGCGAGGACTATTATCGCTTTCCACAAACTTGTAAATTTCTCGACCAGAGCTTGCGTGGAAAGGGCATCAATGTCGGCGAATTCGGAGTCAAGACCCATCCGGCGTGGCGTGACAATGGCGACTATACCGAGGCACGTACTGAGGAATTTGAACATGCTTACTTCCTTGCGATTGCCCACTACGGTTTCGCGCTCGGTGCATCGAAGATTCACAACTGGTGCTGGAAGTACCCTGCCGATCTTCCATTTGAGTGGGGAATTAACTATCCCAATGAACTGATCCCGCGGGATGTGCGCCTCTTTTATCGCAATACAGGTCTGATGTTTCGCCAGCTGCGCCCGCGTTATGAGAGCAGCGAAATCCTTGTGCTGCTCGCCGGCGACAACCGCATGGGCGGCCAAGGTCCCCGGGTATTAGAAGGCCAATTGAATTGCATCCGACTGCTGCTGGATCAGCGTTTACGCTTCGGCACTTTGGCGGACGATTACATGGATGCGATCTCACCCGATGTGAAGACCATCTTCTATCCTCTGCCCTATTGTCCTGGCGACAGGATCGTCACCCGTCTTGAAGAATTTATAGACCGTGGCGGACAACTTTATTCGCTGCCGGAGAGGGTCGTAGCTAATATCGCCTGAGATATGTAGCTGGCTGCATAGCCATAACTCTGGGTATCTTCGCCGAACTGGTCGAAGCAGCTGTAGCGGTAGCGAGCCCGGTCCGCCGCAGGATCCGTCTTGTCTCGCGCGGAAGTGTAGAGACTGTAAAAATCTAACCGTAAAAACCGACGCTGTACTGTGAACGCCGGTTGTGAGCACGGAGCCATTTTGCGAAGTTCAGGACACCCATATTGCGCCACATCCATGCAGGAAAACGGCGAAAATCAGCAAGGGCCGCGTCGGCGTTCGGATCGCTGCTCTCGCCACGCACGTATCGATTAAGCCGGTAAGCATTCGGCCAGTCCGCTTCCGCCACAATCGCCGCAAAACCCTTCTGCTCGATCAGCAGTTTCCTAATGTGGATTCGCTCTCGATAAAAGTCGTGCGTGCCGTGCAATTAATACGAGCTTTTGCATCGCCAATATGTTCGAGCAGAGCAGCATAATCTTCAGCCGGCTTGGTTAGGGTCAGCGGTTGTGCGCTCTTTAAAATTGTTGAGAGCACGTGCGTGTTGTCGCCGCTGAACTTCATTCACAAATCCCGCTATTACGAAGCTTCTGGAAGCTTCGTCTGGACGTTAAGCCGCGCGATGATCTGCGGGCTTGATCGAGCGTACCAACAAGTCGCGAACCTCTTCATCCGTGGTTTGAGAAAAATTCTGATACCACTGGCCTACTGCGTAAAAATCAATCGGCGTGTAGAGGCAGACAGCGCTGTCGGCTTCGCTGTCCACGAGTTCGCAGACGGAACGGTCAGCGACGGGAACCGCTGAGACGATCTGCTTCGCATTCTCCGAACGAAGAGCTGCAATCGCCGCACGCATTGTGGAGCCGGTGGCGAGACCATCGTCCACCAGAATGACGGTCTTGTCGCGCACATTCAACCGCCTTCGATCTCCACGATAGAGAGCTTCGCGCCTTCTCAATTCGAGTCTCTCGTGGGCCGCAACTTCTTCAACCTGCTGGTCCGAAATGTCCAGCTCTCGAATTACATCGGAATTCAGGATCTGAACTCCGCCGGAAGCGATCGCGCCAATCGCAAGCTCTTCTCGTCCGGGAGCTCCAAGCTTTCGCACCACAAAAATATCCAGGGAAGCATTCAGAACTCGCGCGACTTCGAAGCCCACCGGCACCCCGCCCCGCGGCAAAGCCAGCACGACCACATCCGGTCGATGCACAAACTCGTGCAATCGGGAACCCAGGCGTTGACCCGCATCGAATCGATCTCGAAATAACATTGCGCACCTCCGTGGGTGGAGTTCGATGATCCAATTTGTTGGATGCAAAGAACAAAACCAGCAATCAGGCTGCGGGCGCAGAGGTTCCCCCGAAATCAGCGTACAGAAATGGAACCTTGCGCACCGGGGAGAAAAAACCTCGGCGCGCAAGAGGATTGCTGCCGCGAAACTAGAGCAGTTTGATTGAGACGACCTTCAACGTACCGTTCTCCACATCTCCCGTGACATTGACACGGAGGTGATCTTTTTTGCCGGACTCCTTGAGGGCTTCCACGATTTTCGTGTTTCCAGCGGGATCGAACTTAAGGAAGTTCCGATTCTCGGTCACGATCCCGAAGCCGCTCGATGCACACCCAAGGGCACACGCGCGTGTGTGGGAGTCCGGATCGGCAGCTGCTTTTTTAGAGCACTTTACGTCTATCACAGGCACATTGTCATAGGTGGTGACGGCGGCCAAAGAAGGTAGCGCTCCTAATCCAAACAGTACGATAAACAAAGCAAATTTTCTCATTAGAATCCTCCCGGATTGTTCCATTTGCGTGTAACCAAGGAATTACAAACCAACTTACTTTTGTTTCCGATTTACGCTTGGTTGTGTCGCCGACGCTCTTCTCGCACGGCGGTCAGTTGGGCCAGCGTAAACGCGCCAATGGCAATCTCCACGTCCCGCATGGCAAGGTCGTAGAACATTCCCGTCGTCACTAAATTCACCGCAATGCCCAGCAGCCAAAACATAACAATGTAGCTTCCGACCTTAGTCCACCGGCTCAGCACCAGCAGCCCGGCGATGATTTCCACAACACCGACGACGTGCATAAAATGTGGGGCGCTCATTGGCAGAGTTTTTGTCGCCACTGGGCTCAAATACATGCCCCAATCGGCTAGTTTGTTGAAGTATTTGTCGATGCCGGTGATGATAGGCCCAAGTCCCAGACCGATTCTCAGCGCCCACCAGCTAACGTTGAGACGACCATCAAAATCCGTCATTATTTTTACCCCCTACTTGGAAGAGTCGCCAGCTAACAATTGGTTACATAGGTTGAGATATTTCCTGAGATATTGTCTCTGAAGCGGCGTGAATTCCTCTTCTTGAGTTGTTTTTGGGATGGGCCGAGTCTGGGTTAGGTGTTGCAAACTCCCAGCGTACGGCGTGTAACCTTTTCCCCGCGCTGGACTCTAGTATGTATAGAGTGATGGAAATTACCGAAATCCCGGGCAAGACCAGTTCTGAAAGTTGGACCGATCAGGAAATCATCGAACGGGTGAAGGCCGGAGATACCGCTCTGTACGAGGTCATCATGCGCCGCTACAACCAGCGGCTCTATCGCGTTGCGCGGGCGATCCTGCGCGATGATGCGGAAGCAGAGGACGTAATGCAGGATGCTTATGTCCGGGCGTACCAACACCTCGATCAGTTTGCCGGAAGTGCGCCTTTCCCCGCTTGGTTGACGCGCATCGCGGTTCATGAGGCGCTAAGCCGCCTGCGTTGGCGCAATCGCAACCAGCAGGTGGACAATACCGGGCAAGATGGAGACGATTTTATGAATTTGGCGGAAACTTCAGCTGATCCGGAGCAAAGAACGTCGATTGCCGAGCTTGGTCAGTTTCTGGAAGAGGCTGTGCTCGGCCTTCCGGACCCGTACCGTGCAGTGGTTATGTTACGGGACGTCGAAGAATTGAGCACCGCAGAAACCGCTGCGGCACTTGACCTTACCGAACAGAACGTGAAAGTTCGCCTGCATCGAGGGCGCAGGATGATGCGCGGCTGGCTTTTCGCGCGCGTCGGTGGAAATGCCAAAGAGGCGTTTCCGTTTATGGGCATCCGCTGCGACCGCGTGGTTAACGGCGTGTTCGCACGGCTTGCAGAGTTGGCTCCGAAACCTCAGCAAGTGCACTGAAAGTTTTCGCGACGAACAACTCAAGCCGCTCGAAAGTATCTATATCGGGGATTAAAACTGGCAGTCGCCGGTCGTAGGGATTCGACCAGATAATCAAGAATTGGCCTGAAGATCCCATCGCGCAAACCTAACAATCTCCCGAGCTGCCAGAGGATGCGACGAAGAACAACTTTGTTTCAATTGGAAGGACCTCGGGTGTATAAGGGTACGCATCTGTCCAAAACGGAAATCCCGACTTACCCGACGTAAAGGAGATTAATCATGAAATACGTTATTTCCTGGCGCGAGCGCCCGGCAGCATCCTCAAAGGACTATGAAAACGCGCAAGAACGAGTCATGGAGATATTCAAAGATTGGAAATTCCCTGCGAGTTTTTCGATCCACCAGTTCGTTGTCCGGGTGGGCGATTACGGCGGCTACATGATCCTCGAGACAGACAATCCGGCGGACATGCATTATTTCACCAGCGTCTATGCGGCTTTTGAATTTAAGGTGGAGCTGGTGGTGGATGTGAAGGACGCAGTGTCCGCCCAACTCAAAGCCATCGAATACCGCAAGAAAAACGTGTCCTAAGCAACGTCTGAATTGTGGTGTACCAAGCCCTCTTGGAAAAAGGGCTATGGTGGAGGCGGCGGGCGGGAGTCGAGCTTTTCTACAGCCCGTGGAATCTGTAACTTGCAGATTCTGCGAAGTGAAGAAATGGCTCAAAGTGCCAAATCTATCGTAAGCGTATCGCACGCGGGATAACGATTTCTCCTAGGTTCAAAAATACTGTTGAGGGCCGCATTAACCGTCTCAGGCATCTGCCATGTGGAGAACGCTGAGTGAATTTGTCTGGATAACGTTTCCGTCATTCTCTGGTTTTTGCTGCGCGTCGATCACGCCTCTTTTCATCTGCAGCATCAGAATTTGGGGATATTGACTCGAGATGTTGCGAGATCATAGACGCCTCCCGTGATCCGCAAACCCTGCAACTCTGGATCCTTCCGCAGAAGCCGCACGCCAAGGATGACGTTTTGTTCGGTGACGAGCGGAACGAATGTCTTGAGATCGTGCGGGTTCCCGCCCAGATCTATGGCCTGCTCCACAGCTGGGTAGATCAGTTTTGCAAACTCGAAGGTATCTTCCCTCGGGTAGGAAGCTATCGCCGCTTTCACCGCGCCGCAATCCGAGTGACCAAGCACGAAGAGTATCAACGCACCCAGGTATTGCTCCTTCGTCCCGTAATAGAGGCTCTCCGTTAACGTTCCGCCCGCACAATTGCCCGCGACGCGCGCGACGAACAGATCGCCTACTCCCCGATCGAAGAGTAGTTCTGGCGGGACCCTCGAATCCGAGCACGAGAGAATCGTTGCGAATGGAGACTGCCCATTTACCACGGACCTGCGGCGGGCTGCCCCCTCGTTCGGATGGCACTGAGTAAATGTCGCCCATCGTTTATTTCCCGCTGCCAGTTCCTGGAGCGCCTCCGCCGCGTTCCTGGGCCGTTTCCCAATGCGACACCCCGAGGAGGACGTCTCCTCCTGACCTAACCCAAGCGCGGGCAACAATGTTGTTGCGATCCCGGCGAATGCACCGCGTCGCAACAGGTTCCTTCTGCTTATCAGAGAATTCGTAAATGATGTCATCGTGTTCCTTTCTAAATATAGAGTCTCTCTAAGAGAACGTCTTCCAAAAACTAGACCAGATTTTGACCGCGGCAGAGGTAGCTCGCCGCGGCCGACGGTATTTTCAGGCGCAACTCGATTGGTCAGATGATTTCGTCCAATGCGTTTCAACCATCCTTAATTCCCTGTCGAGCAGGATGCGTGCAAGTGCGCTTTGATGATGTCGTAGTCCTCGATGTTGGTTAAGCCATCAAAATTGAAATCGTAGTGACTCGATCCTCCCCAGCCAACTGCGATCTGCGCCCAATCCTTGATGTCAAGAAGATTCACCACACCGTCCCCATTGCCATCTCCCAGGCACGCCGGAGGAGAAGCGAGAATCGAAACCAGTCGCTGCTTCAATGCGTTCCAGTGGTGCAATTGATCCTCAGTCAGCCCGCCCGTGTTACAAGTTTCGATGTTTGCGCACGGTGGGATCAAATTGTTTGTTGCCAGATCAATCTTCACATCCAGTCCCGGATCCTCGTTGATCTGATAGAACTCGACCGAATCATTGGGTACAGGGCTATCCGTCGCAGGTTTGTAATTCAGAGAATGGTTTTTGACGATTTTGTAATTGTCATCGCGTATGCCGCTGTAAATCTCCGTCAACTGGACGGCCGCTTGTTTGGCGTACTCAGCCGGACCAAGCTGTTTGAAAAGAGCCTGATTGACCTGCCAGCACTCATTGACCCCCTGGAAGCCGGGGAAAGTGTTTCCAGGATCAGCGCCCGGGCCCCACCAAACGCCGTAATTGTCTTCACACACAGATTGGCTGGTAGGTACCTGGGAGCAAAGTCCTCTACTATCTACAGGGACGGTTGGCGGTTTAGGATTGCCTGGTGGAAAAGGAACCACGCAAGGAGGATTGTGCGAACCATTCTTCTGGATGTTGAAACCGCCCTGGGTAAAATTGTAGTGGCGCAGACTGGTCTGCATAGGATTGGTGAGATACGGCAACAGCGGGTGTGAGTCGATGTGTCGCGGAACAGCCTGATGTACGTCGATACCCGCAACTTCGCCAAACAGCTCAAACAGGTCGGCGACGTTCACCATGCTGTTCACATCACGACCGGGATCCATCACCATGGGTCCAGAGACGATCAGCGGCACCCATGCGCCAGTTTGATAGGCGGTCGCTTTGGAGCGTGATGGGTCGAATGGGAACTTGACGGTAGTGCCCAGCGAGCCGTTATCGCCGACGATAACGATAAGCGTGTTGCTGGCTTCCGGATTGTAATCCAGAGTTCCAGCGTTGTTGCGGTGCGCAATGCCGGTTTCCACCAGCAGGCGCCCAAATTCCGAGTCCATCCCTTCCGTCAGCGCGTTGGACATCAGCTGCGCGTTTTTGTTGTTCACTCCCGTTGTCGTGCATGCACCTCCGGGGGCAAGGATGCCTGCCACCAGCGCACGGGTTTCAGGGCTGAGGAGGTTTCCCGGTGGCGGTTGCAGCGGAGTATGGTCCGCGCTAAACGAGACAGTCGCCATCCATCGGTGCCCTGATGATGATTGCTGATTGATCCACTGAATCGCTGCATTGGCTTCGATCGTTGCGCGGAAGCCGCGTCCCCGGCCATCTCTCAGAGGAACTTCTTCCACCTGGCGGCTTCGGTTGATAACAAGAGGGGAAACATACTGCGCGTTCTGGTGCATACTGAAGGCCGCTTCAACCGCCTCGGGCGGAAATGGCTGACACGCCTCGTTCGGCACCAATACGCCGCGCTCCGTCAGGCATTGCAAGCCGACTGAATCGCCATCGGCGTTGGTGCCTGACAGCGGTTTGCAACTGGTGGACGTCGCGTTGGGGATGTAGCAGGCACCCTGGTTTGCACCCCCAAGATCACCAGCCTTGGGCACAAAGCCGCACGAGTAGGTGCCGTTTGGGCCGCCACTCGACCCGACCCCGCCAGCAGTGGTATCAATGGTGCCTGGCAGACCGGCGGTCCAGCCATAGAAGTAGTCCCATCCTAGGGAGACCGGGGCACCGTCCCCATATTGGTTGTTTTCCGGGCCGCCCAGGTGGAACTTGCCGAACATCCCGCTGGTGTAATCCGCCTTTTTTAGTAGCTTGGGCGTGGTCATTTCCCAGGTTGCAACATGAGAATTATTAAGGTCACGGGGCCCGATCGCCTGCATAATGTTATTCCGCAATGGAAAGCGTCCGGTGAACATGACGGAGCGGCCGGGTGAACATTCGGGCATCGACCAGGTGTTGCGAAAGCGCACACCCACGGCTGCGATGGCATCCATATTCGGCATTCGGGGCCCGATCTGGTTCGCCTGGTCTGGATTGCTCGCACCCGGAACGCCACCGTAGCCGAACGACTTCATCTGATCGATTCCTACATCGTCCATGATGACGAACAGGATGTTCGGTTTTTTGGGTTTCTGATTGACGTTACTCGCGTGGCTGGGCGCTGAAGACAACAGTGCCAGAAACAACGGCGCGATGAATAAGTTTGTGAATTTCATTTGCCCCCCGGTAGTACATCGCTTCTGCGTCAGGCGGATGCAACTATGCGTTGGGGAAGGGCACGCTTAGGGGGGATTGGCTGTTAAATCGTTCTACCGCTGTATAGCATAGCGATGCTACTCTGCCTCAGGACAAGACACAAGCGAGAAGTTGGAAAATTATAAGCAGACGCCACAGATTAACGGTCACGCTGCGCATAGCCCTTTGGCTCCTTTAGCGCAACCTTCCATTGATGAAGCGCCATTACGCAGCGAAAACCAAGATGGTCGGAGCCCGTGTCGATATCACCCTTGCCCCGCGTGCCCACCATATAGCGTGAGCAGTATTGGTCCGTGCAAAGGAAGGACCCCCCACGTTGTACTTTCTGCGCAACGCCCGACTCCTGGCCCATGTATGGCGAATCCGGCCCTTCGGGATTGCGCGCCAACCCACTTACCTTTAGCTGTTGATAATAGTCGGGTCGGTACCAGTCGCTGGTCAATTGCCAGACGTTGCCAGCCATGTCATAAAGGCCATATCCGTTTGCCGGGTACTGTGCAACAGGCGCAGCTTCTCTATAGCCGTCTGCTCCGGTATTGTTGTTGGGGAAATGCCCCTCGAACGTATTCGCCATCCATTTTCCATGTGGACGGAACTTATTTCCCCAAGCATATGTCTTGCCTGCAAGGCCTCCGCGGGCCGCAAATTCCCACTCCGCCTCGGTAGGGAGACGCTTTCCGGCCCATTTTGCATACGCTACGGCATCCGCATAGGCAATCTGGAGCACAGGATACTTATTCTTGCCAACGATGGTGCTCTTCGGCCCCAGCGGATGACGCCAGTTTGCGCCAGGCACGTACGCCCACCATTGGCGGTAGACATCGAGTGCGACAGGATGGTTAGGCGGAGTGAAGACCATTCCACCCGCCACAAGGGCTTCCGGTGGCACTCCGGGATAGTCCGCTTCGCGAGGTTTCCGCTCAGCGATCGTTATGTAGCCGGTCGCTCTTACGAATCTTCTGAATCGCGCGTTGGTGACATCAGTCTTATCCATGAAAAATCCGTCGACATACACGCGATGAACAGGACGCGAATCGACCGTAGCGTTCATCCCTACTTGGTTCATGCCTGGGGAATACGCAGCGCCCATCGAAAATTCTCCGCCTGGAATCCAGACCATACCGGGAGGTGCTTTGACGGGCGGATTTGCGGCATTGGGTATCGTAGGGCCGAACGCGCTGTCTTGCATTCCGGACGCGGAATTCCTTGTACCTGTGCCTTCGGCTTGCTGCGTATTCGCCGTCAGTTGTGATTGATTCGCTTTCGCCGCAGCCAGAACAACGTGTGGGGGCCTTCCAGCGAACGGTACCGAGCGCTTGTATCTTGCAAAGCCGACCCCAATGACCAGAACCAGAATTGCGGCCGCGACCCAAGTCCTGCCAGCGGTTCTTGCCTCGCCGTGTCTTAGGTTGACTGGCGTCGATTTCATTGTCATTCCCCGGTCGCATTACCAGCACAAGCCTTGTTGAAATGACTTAATCAGTAGCTGCATAATCGTGAGGAATGATATTTCTCTTTGTCTAATCCGACTGGAGAGAAGCACTTTGCCATCTGCGCAGTTTCACCTAAGCAGCTGAAAACAGGATGGCTGGTGGAGGCGGCGGGAGTCGAACCCGCGTCCGAAATCCAAGTCAGCAAAGAGACTCCATGCGTAGTCGCGTTCCGATTGTTCTCATGCGATGCGCTCAGAACGGACAAGATACGCATCCCACCAGCCCGTAGATCTCGTCCAGCCAACCCAGGCATTGCGGGCCAGACCAGTCTGCTGAATGACGTTCTTCCCCAGTCCGCAGACAAAATCGAGGAGAACGGCTACTTATTTAATTAAGCAGCAAGTGCTAGTTGATTGTTAGCAATTGTGTTTTTGTAAGCGATTACGGGTGCCTACACCCCGGCATGCCTCTCTGCCGCAAACGATCCCGTCGAAACCGTGACGCCCCCATTTGGAGCCGCGGCCAGTATGATCTCCGGCCCGGTTGGAATGCTTGTGGCACTCAAAGAACTATCTCTATTATAAGCCTGAAACGGGCAGAAGCGGTTGACCCATCACGATCGCGCATTGCATCCCATGGCTTTGTCAGACGCTACAGCGGCAGCACATACTGCGCATCGATGGAGACGATTCGATTTCGTCCTTCTGCCTTGGCTTGATACATAGCCGTGTCGCATTGGTGGAGCAAGTCATTGATATCGACTGTTCCATTCTGACCGGCGTACGTCGCCACTCCTATGCTGATGGTAACGGTAATCGCTTTCTTGCCGTCGATTTCTCCTCTCTGGCGAGTGGCTATCGTGATCGATTCGACATGGTACCGCAATCGTTGAGCGACGATCAGGGCGGCGTTGGAGTCGGCCCTGGGTAGAAGAGCTACGAACTCTTCCCCTCCCCATCGCCCAACGGTATCGATGTTGCGGACGGAATTTCGCAGCTTCTCGACGACTGCGCAGAGGACCTCATCCCCGGCAGCATGGCCATGCCGGTCATTGATCTGCTTGAAATGATCGAGATCGAACATGATCAGGGAAAACGCTTCCCCCGTGCTCCCGCTCTTGAACAACTCCTGCTCACATATCTCGATGAAAGGCCGCCGGTTGTAAATGCCTGTCAACGGATCGATGTTCGCCAGTTGCTCCAGCTTCAGCCGAATCTGGCCACTCGTTATCCAGAACACCCCGAAGCCAAGGCCCAGTCCCACCCCGAGAAAAACTATGGCGCTCCCCACCTCCAAAGGGTTCGCCAATTGAGGCTGCTTCGGCGTGCCCAGGGCAATAAGAAGCACGCTTCGAAATAAATTGAACGCTGCGAAACAGACGAGAAGAGTAAAGCTGAACCAGATCGGCGCTCCCATGCCAGCGCTCACCTTCCTCTTTAACAGCGCCGCAGTCTGCAATGCCTGGATCGCCACCAAAAATCCCAGTGTGATGATACAAAGCCGGTCCGCTTCGTGCAGGTGCTCGAAGACGAGATAAGCCGCCCCCTGGATCACGAGCAAAGCAATCCCAAGTTTTGGGACATGCGACCGGTTTTCTGTCAGCTCCAAAATGCCGGCATGCAGAAACACGTAAGCCAGCAGGATCAATGTGTCTGCGACGATTATCAGAAAGTCACCGGAAACAATAGCGCGCAATGCAATCAACGCTGCCCCGAGTGCACCGGCCGCGAAAGCACCGCCAAGCCAGCCGAGTCCCTTAAAAAAGGGATTGGTAAACCGAACGATAAGCAGCCCAAGGCATCCACAGCAAAGAAGAATCGACCCGACGATGAGGATGGCGCGCGTTTCCATTTAGGCCCACAAGAAAACACAACGAAGCTGACAACAATATGGAAGACTGCTCAATATTCAAAACAAAGCTGGATTGGTGCCCTTGAGTTTATCCTGCATTCGACCGGCCGACGGCATGCGAACGCCAGACACCTGGCTGGCCCGACCCATATTGGGAAACAATCATTACGTCTGGTTCGCTGATGTTCGGAAACATACTGACCCGATGGAAATGTTGCGGCTTAAATCCTAGTCCCACGTCAATAGCGCTGCGCTGGCTGCGGAATAGGCATTGCCGAGATCACCGCGGAGGCGGCGGTTGTGCACAAAAACTGTCTGCGATCCATGGTTTCTTCAGTGAACCATTCGATGGTTGGCAATGCAAGAAAATCGTTAGTGTTTTGACGTCAGCCGAAATGGGATGAGTAGGCAGGGCCCGCTTCAAATTTTTCTCGGCTTCCATGCTATCTCCAGCTAGACTGGTCCCGAAGCGGAAGCCATCCCGAGGGGGCGACAAAAGCAATGACAGCGATGGAAACAGAAAACCAGGGGCAACATCTGGACAACACCGGGCTTGGCCAGATTGAACGAGTGGTGGATGCCTATGTGGCACCCACAAAGACCTTCGTAGACATCCGCAGGAGCGCAAGCTGGTGGCTGCCGTTTGTACTGGGCATTATCGTCAGCCTGTTCTTCGTCTACTCCATCGATCGGCAAATTGGATTTGAGCAGGTGGCGCAGGCCAACATCAATCGAAACGCGCAGGCGCAGCAGGCAATGAGTTCTCTTCCAGATGCACAACGGGAGCAGCGGCTGCACATCATTGCGGTTTCCACCAGGATCGTCAGCTACGCATATCCCGCGGTCGCTCTGATTTTTGCTTTGATTGGCGCTGCCCTGCTGATGGTGAGTTTCAATTTTGGCCTGGGAGCACGGGCCAGCTTCGCGCAATACCTGGCGGTCTGGTTCTATGCAGGCTTGCCGTTTCTCATAAAATATCTGCTCGCCGCCATCGCCATCTTTGCTGGCGCGAGCGCGGAACAGTTCGACATGCGCAATCCAGTCGGAACAAACATCGGATGGTACATGAGTTCGGATGCTCCGCTGTGGGTTCGCACGATGTTTTCTTCAGTAGATGTATTTACAATCTGGGTGGTGATTTTGCTGATTATCGGGTGCGCCGCGGTGGCGCGGGTGAAACGCAGCAGCGCAGCATTCATCATTGTCGGATGGTGGCTCTTAATTATCCTGGGAAGCACCGTTGTTGCCGCATTCCAGAGCTGAGTTGGAGAACATGCCGGCCGCGCGAATATAGAGCGGCGGAACAGAAAGTAGAGAGAACAAATGAGTGAGTGGTTGAAGCTATGCAATCGTGCCGATCTGCCGGAAGAGGGCAAAGCCAAGGAATTTACAGTGCGCGGCCAGACCCTGTGTGTGGCAATGATCGACGGCAAGCCGCTGGCGCTGGACAATGTTTGCCCGCATCGCGGCGGCCCGCTGGCCGAGGGCACCATTGAAGGCGGTAAAGTGGTTTGTCCCTGGCATCAGTTCGAGTTTGATCTTGCGACGGGCGCGGCGACCGATTCTCCCGATATGAAAGCCGTTACGTATACGCTTCGGGAAACTGCCGACGTTGTAATGGTGGAAGTTTAACGGCTATTCCAAAAATGCCCGAACGTGGCCTGACAAAACAGCCGTGCTGGATCATCTTCCCCCCGCCTTAAGCATCGAATGTATAAGACCGCATGAGCGTACCTTTTACATTCGAGAGCGAGCAGTGGGTCCCACGTCCATTGCAGGAAGTCTTTCTGTTCTTTTCCGATGCTCGAAATCTGGAGATTTTGACGCCCGAGTGGCTGCGCTTTCAGATTCTCACTCCGCAACCCCTCGAAATGACTGCGGGTATCCAAATCGATTACCGGCTTAGCTGGCATGGCATTCCACTTCGCTGGAGGACTGAAATCACCCAGTGGGAGCCGCCCCATCAGTTTGAGGATTTGCAAATAAAGGGACCTTACCAGCTCTGGCATCACACCCATCGCTTTGAAGTAGCTGACGGGGGCACGCGCATCATGGATGTTGTTCGATATGCTCTTCCGTTCGGTTTCATGGGCCGCATGGTCCATGCACTCTCAGTCCGTCGCAACATTGAGGCGATTTTCGACTACCGGCGTGAGAAGATTCGCGCGCTGTTTGGCGAGAACACATAGGCATCATCCTCGAGATCGAGGACCGGGGGAGAGCCGGATGTTCGTTACTGTGCCGCGACAATAGATGGGCACTTGGCCTGAATCCAATCCCGATAGCTTTTGTCTTTGTGACGATCAAAATGTCCATCCGGGCAGACTGGGCATCCGGCGGCGATTCGCAATTGATCGCTCCAGGTTTTTTTCGAGCGAGCGTCGGGTTCCCACAATTCTTGCGCGGTTTTTTCTGGCGAAGCAAGCGAAACATCCAGATTTGCGCCGGCGTCCCCCCGCCATCCCGCAGCCGGCAACGGGGCGATTTCGCCTCCCTGCACACTGTAGGAACTGTTGCAGCCGCCGCTGCCTGCCCTACTGTCGCTACAGGTCGCGCTGACACTGCGTTGCGGTTTTGCCTGGTCATTGCCCGCGGTCTGCGCCCGGGCAGAAGGACCGAATACGCCAGGAGTTGCCACTCCGCCGCTGCCGATCACGGGCAGCGCAATACCCACATCAAGCACGGCATCTGCCTGTTTTGAATCGGGCACCTCAATCAGACAAGTATTATGGGTCAACTGGTAGGCCGCGGAACGGGCCATGGCGGGAGAGGCGGAATGAATATAGACCTTGCGTATCGGCCTGCCGTCTACCGTTGTAACCGTTTTCGACGGCACCTTCGCGCACCAGGCTGCCGGCATCAACAAAACCAGACAGAAGAATGCGAGTCCTGTCGAAACGGCGAAACTGGCCGACAAGTTCACTGGACTAGTTCTTCGATCGATTCGGGGCATAATTCCTCCTTCTAAAGAAGCCGATCATAACATCCGCGTCCGTCTCAACAGCCGGCCGCTTCGCCAGGGCTATGGTTCCAGCGCCGCCAGTGTTTTGTCCAGGCTTGCAACATTCTCGACATTCGAGCAGGTCCGGTCACGATCCATCTGACGCATTAATCCGCAGAGTACTCTTCCAGGACCCACCTCGACAAAATAAGTTATACCTTCGGCGACGAGCTGCTGCTCGCATTCCACCCAGCGTACCGCGCCGGTCACCTGACGGATGAGTGCATCGCGAGCGGCATCGCCACTCGTCAGCCAGGCGGCGTCCACATTCGAAATGACAGGAAAGTCTGGATTGCGGAACGCTATTTTTTTCAGATCTACTGCCAGCCGCTCCTGCGCCGGCTGCATCAGTGAACAATGAAACGGCGCGCTCACCGGAAGCATGACGGTACGCTTCGCGCCTCGCTCCTTGCACAGCGCCGCGGCCAGCTCGACGGCGACCGCGGATCCAGAGATCACCGTCTGCTCTGGAGAATTGATATTTGCGGCGGCCACCACGCCACCGGACTGTTGCGCCGCAGCAGAGCAGGCTTCCAGCACCACCTCCGTGGACAAACCAAGGATGGCCGCCATCGCGCCTTGCCCGGCCGGGACAGCCTGTTGCATATAACGGCCACGGTCGCGCACGGCACGGAGCGCTTCTGCAAAGGAGAGCGTTCCCGCGGCAACGTGTGCGGAATATTCGCCCAATGAATGGCCAGCTGACCTCTGGCAGGAAACACCGCGCTCATTAAGCACACGCAAAGCCGCGACGGAGACCGTCAGAATCGCTGGCTGCGTATTTTCTGTCAGCTTCAACTGGTCTTCCGGCCCGTCGAAACAGAGCTTTGAAATCGAAAAGCCAAGGGTGTCGTCAGCCTCCTGAAAAACGGCGCGGGCAGCGGCGAAATGCTGCAGATCGCGGCCCATGCCGACCGTCTGGGAGCCCTGGCCCGGAAACAGAAATGCGATTTTCTTTGTAGCGTAATCGCTGGGGGACGTGCTCATATCAAAGAGCTATTGAAGCGAAGAAGATGCGGGAATGCAAGCGCAATTCGTTGCTTCCGTTTCGGGCTGGAATTCTTGAAGATTATTGATCCAGCCCGCCGGGGATGGAACAACCTGTTGATACACCACACCTAGCCGCAAAGAACGGGCCAGGATGGGCACCCGATGCAATCCTTTCCGGCCGGATCAATAACTGCGTTTTGCGCTCTGCTCAGGCGGGCAGGATCACCGACGGGCTGGAAAGGCCCTGTTCTATGCAAGCGTTAACATTGGCCTCGGCAAATTCTGCGGCCACGCGGATTCCGTTCATGATGGCGCGATCATTCGACGAGCCATGCCCCACGATGCAGACACCGCGCACTCCAAGCAACGGCGCGCCGCCATACTCCGAGTGGTCGAGACGCTTTTTGAACGCGTTGAACGCTCTGCGGGAAAGCAGCGCACCCACCTGCGCGGTCACGGTGGAGGTGAGAGATTCCCGCAGCGAGTCCCGCACCAGGCGCGCGAGGCCTTCGGAGGCTTTGAGTGCCACATTGCCGATGAAGCCGTCGCAGACAATAACGTCAACCCGGCCGTTATAAATATCGCGACCTTCGACGTTGCCGAGGAAATGGATTGGAAGTCCCCGCAGCAAAGGGAAGGCTTCGCGCGTCAGCTCATTGCCCTTGCCCTCTTCTTCCCCGATCGAGAGCAGGCCCACGCGGGGGCGTTCGATTTTCAGCACGGAGCGGGCATACATTTCGCCCATGATCGCAAATTGTTCCAGATTTTTCGGCTTGCAATCGACATTCGCGCCTACATCCAGCAACAGGCAGGGACTTCCGGTGCTGGTGGGCAGCACCGCAACCAGGGCTGGCCGGTCCACGCCGGGAAGGGTGCCCAGCACCATCTTCGCAGTCGCCATGGCCGCGCCCGTATTGCCGGCCGTCATGAAGCCCGCAACTGTCCCTTCCCGGACAAGCTTCAGCCCGACCCGCATCGAAGAGTCACGCTTGGCGCGGACCGCCTGCACAGCTTTTTCGTCCATACCGATGGCTTCACTGGCATGGACGATTTTGATAGGGAGATGGCGTGCGCCAAGACGATGCATCTGCTTCGCCAGCAAGGGACGCAGCATCCGTTCGGGACCCACAAGGTGGACCCGGACCTGAAGCTGCCGACAAGCCAGAATCGCGCCGCGAATTTCCGGCTCTGGCGATTTGTCGGAGCCCATGGCGTCGAGTGCGATGTCGATCAGCATGGGCGGGATGAGATTATTTCTGTTCCTTTGTCGCTATCGCCAGCACATTGCGGCCTTTGTAGGTGCCGCATTTTGGGCAGGCATGGTGGGGCAGCTTACGTTCGTGGCAACTGGGACACTCGGAAAGCGACAGTGTGGTGAGAAAGTCGTGGGAGCGCCGCTTGGCAGTGCGCTGCTTGGAATGACGTCGTTTCGGATTTGGCATGATAATTTCCTTTTCCCGCTTGCCCGCCGCTCGCATCTCACGCCAGACACTGCCTGACGGAATATTCAAAGGGGCAGGACACTTGCGGTATAACAATCTCGACTTAAACCCAGATTATGGGCTGCTATCGCGTTTCCTGGCCGCGAATCGCCTGCAGAGACGACCAGCGCGGATCTATCGTAGCCGACGCGCAATCGCAGGAATCCGTGTTCCGGTTCCGGCCACAACCCGGACAAAGCCCTTTGCACTCTTCTTTACAAAGGATTTTGGCTGGGAGCGCCAGAAGTATCTGCTCGCGCAGCACGTCTTCCAGCAATAAACCGTCTCCTTCATAGTAGCCGATTTCGGTCTCGGATGTGGTAATTGCGCGATCGACACCCTCAATATCGACGTCTCGGGGGCGAAAAAGAAGGTCAAAACCAGCCTCGATCTCCTGCTCGACTGGTTCCAGACATCGTGCGCAAAGCACTTCCATCCGGGTATCGAGTTTGGCTCGGACCCGAATGTCTTCGACAATCTCGTTCGGACCACGATGCTCCCGCAGGAGATCGGCACGGCCAGAGGCGTGCAGAACGCCAACCTGCCGCATGTCGTCTACGAAATCGATGGTCCCAGGAGCAAGAGATTCGTCAAAATCAATCGCCTGCCGCTCAAGCTCCGCAATAGTAAACCGCATGGCGATGTCCTCCAGGCTGAGATTGGATAAAAACGCCAGAATTCCGCCCTCATTTTGAGACTAAGGGTAGGGCTGCCTTGCGTCAAACACGGCGTCGCGGAGCGTTGGCGTTCTCGCCGAGGCCTCAGAAGCGAGGCTTGGGACATCCCCGTTTTCGCCTGATTCATGAGACTTGACTTTCTAAACTGAACCGTTCAGTATTGTTATATTCAAAAGAGGATATTTCATGATTCGCGTTCGGAATCTGGTAAAAAAATTCGGCGATTTTACCGCCGTGAGCGACATCTCCTTTGACGTCGCTCAGGGAGAGATTTTCGCCTTCCTCGGCCCCAATGGTGCAGGCAAAACCACCACTATCAAAATGCTGACTACGCTGCTGCATCCCACAGGCGGGACAATTGAACTGGACGGGATGAACCCCGTGCTCAAACAGAAAGAGGCGCGCCAGCGCTTCGGCATCGTTTTCCAGGACCCCAGCCTCGACGTCGAACAAACGGCATACGAAAACATGGAACTGCATGGCGTCTTGTATCACGTGCCTCGCAAATTGCGAATCGAGCGCACCGAGCGGCTGCTGAAGCTCTTTGAGCTGTGGGAGCGGAAGGACAGCTATGTCAAAACATTCTCCGGAGGCATGAAGCGCCGACTTGAAATCGCCCGCGGCCTGCTGCACACGCCGCGCATTCTTTTTCTTGACGAGCCCACCCTGGGCCTCGATCCGCAGAGTCGCAATCAGCTCTGGAACCATGTGAAGCATCTGAACGAGACGGAAAAGACGACCGTCTTCCTCACCACTCACTACATGGACGAGGCCGACCGCGTCGCGCATCGCATTGCCATCATGGATCACGGCAAGATCGTTGCGCAGGGGACCTCGGCGGAACTGAAGCAGCAAACCGATAGTGATTCTCTTGAAGGCGCGTTTCTCGCGCTCACCGGTTCATCCCTGCGCGATGAAGGCGCCAACTCGACCGACCAGATGCGTCAGGTCGCAAAGATGTGGAGACGATAATGGGCGCGATATACATTTTGTGGTTGCGGGAGTTGAAGCGCTACGTGCGGTCGCGCGTGCAGATTGTGGTCTCGCTAGGCCAACCTTGTCTCTATCTTCTGGCGCTCGGCTTCGGCCTCGGCCCAGTGTTCAAACAGGCTGGCCACGGCAGCTATCTCCAGTTCATGGCGCCTGGCGTCGTCGGTATGACTGTCCTGTTCAGCTCCGTCTTCTCCGGGATCGCCATGCTGTGGGACCGGCAGTTCGGCTTTCTGAAGGAAACGCTTGTCGCTCCGGTTTCTCGAATGCAGATCATGGTGGGACGCACTTTGGGGGGCGCAACGGTCGCGGTCATTCAGGGAGGGCTCATTCTGGCGATCTGCCTGATCACCGGTTTTCGTCCGCACTCGTGGCTCGCGATTCCGGCTGCATTTCTCTTCGTCATTCTCATCGCCGTGGTTTTCGCGGCGTTAGGCACCGCAATCGGATCGGTCCTCCAGGATATGCAAGGCTTCCAGCTGGTCATGAATTTCCTCGTCCTGCCCATCTTTTTTCTTTCCGGCGCCTTGTTCCCCCTATCGAACCTCCCTCTCGCAATGAACATCATTACCAAGCTCGATCCGCTGACGTATGGAGTAGACGGCCTGCGCGGCGCACTCATTCAATCATGGCAATTCGGCGCCGTCCTCGACGTGTCGGTGCTCGCGATCATCGGTGCGCTTTTCCTCAGTGCGGGCGCATATTTATTTTCAAGAATCGAAGTATAGGATGGGCAGGCCGAGAAGCGCCCAGGCACATCGCAGAGTTCTCGAAGCCGCGGCGGAGTTGTTTGCCGAACGAGGCATCGATGCCGCCAGCATGGATGCCATTGCCGATACTTCAGGGGTAAGCAAGGCCACCATTTATAAACACTGGCCGGACAAAGACACTTTGTGCCTCGAAGTGCTGATGTATATCCACGGCCTGGACGAAAAGCCGCCTGTATTCGACTCGGGAAATTTTCGCGCCGACCTTATCGCGCAATTGCGGTACCAGCCCGGTGCCAATCGCAAAGCGATGAAGGATCGGATATGGCCGCATCTCATTGCCTACAGCGCGCGGAACCAGGCCTTCGGCAAGATTTGGCGCGCGAAGGCCATTGAGCCGGCGCGAGTCGCTTTCACCGCGATCTTAAAGCGCGGCGAGAAATCTGGAGTCCTGAAACCCGGCATCGATCCCGAAATCGCCATTGCACTTTTGCTGGGACCGATGATGTACCGGCGCATTTTCCTGCAGCGCCGCGGCGGAGTGTCTCGCACAAATCTGGAAGAGTATGTCGCTGACGCTTTTCTCGGCGCGTTCGGACTTGGCAAAACACCCAAACACGCGGCGAAAAATGAACCAGCACGGAAACGCCGGAAATCTCCAGACACCCGCGCCGGGAAATAATTGCGGCATAGAGCTCGCTACGTAAAATTGAGCCAGGCCGATGGCGGTTCCAACATCCACCGAATGGCCGCAATCCCCGCCGCGCCAACCTCCAGACATTGCGCAGCATTTTCCATCGTCACGCCGCCCAGGGCAAACACCGGGATCGATCCGGCTATCGTGCAGGCCTGTTCGAGCAATGCCACCCCGATGCCCGGAAAAATCTGCGTACTCCCAGATTTTTGCCTCGCCGTTGGAATATTTTGTTCGTCAAAGATTCTCTTTTCAAAAACCGGCGCGAAGAGAATGCAATCCGCTTCCCGCTGACGCGCCGACTCGGCTTCGGCGAGCGTATGGCAAGACACACTGATATACGGCGGTTGCATCCGACCTGTGGCAGCGAAGATGCCTCGCACTTCATTCGGAGTTAGTGCGTCCGCGCCCGCCGGTAAATGCACGCCGTCCGCGCCCGCGGCCAGCACCATATCGGGCCGACCATTGATCAGCAGGCGCGCACGCGACGGATTCGGTCCCGCACGCAGGATCTTCAGCATTGCCCGCGCCAACTCCACTTGGTTGCTTCCGGATAGATCCTTCTCCCGCAGCTGAATGAAGGCCACGCCATTAGCAGCCCAGAGCGCGGTCTGGGCAAGCAGCCTGCGACGGCGATTCTCCTCATCGGCCGCATACAACCGGCGGTCTGTAATCGCGTAGAGCAAATTGTTTCCTCAGCTCCGGCTCTAATATTGAGCGTCTGCACTCAGCGACCTGTGCGGGCAGTAACGCCGTGCAGACACCGCCGACGTAACCCGTCGCGTCCAATCAGTTTAGTCGACGACGAATTCAGAACACCTCATCGACGTCCCCCGGGTTCGACCTGCATTCGGCCTGTGATAGTGTCGAAATTGGAGATGGAACGCGGGTTCGCCCTGCGAGATTCTGCACGCGAACCGCCACCGTTTCACCGGCCCAATACTATTATGGAAATTTTCGATCTGCTCATCCTGGGTTCCGGCCCCTCCGGGCAGCGCGCCGCGATCTCGGCAGCCAAGCTGGGCAAGCGGGTTGCGGTCATCGAACAGCGCGAATTTGTTGGTGGAGTCAGCGTCAACACCGGCACCATTCCCAGCAAAACCTTTCGCGAAGGGGTTCTGCATCTCTCCGGCTACAACTACCGCTCCATCTATGGGATGAACTACCGCGTGAAGGACAAGATCACGATGGCCGATCTTGCATTCCGCGTCCAGCATGTCATCAAGACCGAAGTGGATGTAACCGAAGCGCAACTTTCCCGCAATAACGTGGAAGTGTTGACCGGTACGGCCAGCTTTGAAGACCCGACCCACATCCGGGTGACCAATTCGCGCGGATCGAGTGTATATGAGTCCAAAAATACGCTGATCGCAGTCGGTTCGCGTCCGGCGACAAACCCCAAAGTACCGATCAACGGCCACAACATCATCAATAGCGACCAGATTCTTTTCATCCCCGACCTACCGAAGACCTTGATCGTTGTCGGCGGCGGCGTCATTGGAGTGGAATACACCTGCATGTTCGCCGTGCTTGGCGTGCGCGTCATCCTGATTGAAAAAAGGCCGAAGCTGCTTGAGTTCGCCGATCAGGAGATTGTCGAAGCGCTCAGCTACCACTTGCGCGACAGCCGCGTGACCATGCGGTTGAATGAAGAAGTACAAAGCGTGGAGAGCCAGCCGGACGGCACCGTGGTGGCGAACCTTGAAAGCAAGAAAAAGATTTCAGCCAACGCGCTGCTATATGCCGTGGGCCGCCAGGGAAATGTGGACGACCTGAATCTGGCCGCTGCCGGGCTGGACGCCGACGACCGCGGGCGCATCAGCGTCGATGAAAACTACCGCACAAAAGTGCCGAACATCTTCGCGTCCGGAGACGTGATTGGATTTCCCGCCCTCGCCTCCGTGTCGATGGAGCAGGGACGGATCGCGGCGGCGCGCATCTTCGGCGACGTATGCGTGAACTCGAATCCCAAGTATTATCCGTATGGCATTTATACAATCCCGGAAATTTCCTTCATCGGCAAAACTGAAGAACAGTTGACGGAAGAGGATGTACCGTATGAAGTTGGCGTAGCCTACTATCGGGAGATCGCCCGCGGCCAGATACGCGGCGACACGACGGGCCGACTGAAGCTGATCTTCCATCGCGACACACGCCAACTGCTGGGCGTTCACATCATCGGTGAGGGCGCCAGTGAGCTGGTCCACATCGGCCAGGCGGTGATGGCGCTGAATGCAACCATTGACTACTTTGTCGATACGGTTTTCAACTACCCCACCCTCGCGGAATGTTACAAGGCAGCTGCCTTTAACGGCTTGAATCGACTTGGAAAAGACGGATCGGACGGCGTGGTTAGTGACGGTATATCCGCGTGACATCCTCATCATCCTTGGGCTTTCCGTGCCCCCTGCTCGATCACTGATGAGTCCGATGCCAGAGATGTTTTGAGGGGAGAGATCGCAATGGCAAAAAGTCTTGGAATTCACCTGACCGGGCGAATCGCTGTAGGAGTGATCGAGGATCAAAGCCCGTGCTCCTCGGTGCTTCATTTCCCCGAGAACCCCGATGACACAGACTCTCTGTTGG
>JBEPVW010000031.1:0-26439 GCA_041690775.1 Acidobacteriota bacterium
GGGCCAGTGGTCCTTGTAATAGGGGCTCAGCGGATTTCCCGATTGCCCGATGACGAGATTGAGCGTGGAGCGGTCAAGATTGGAAAAGTCTACCGTGAGCCGCTCCGATGGGCCGAATGTCCCAGTCACCTGCTTGACTGTGGTTCCATCGCCAGACTGCGGATGCACGCCGGTGCCGGTCCAGTCGCGAAGCCACGGCACTCCCCCATACAAAGGATGGTCTACTTCGACCGGGTGGACATCGCCGTAATGCCAATCGTTTAAATCGTGCGGTGCGCGCAGCGCTGTCATACCGCGGTCGACCGCATCCGCTAGAAAGTCATTCCAATTGCTGTAGTTCGTCGGCAGCCAGCGTCGGGACTGACCGGAGACAATTTCCTCCTCGACAAAGGACGACTCATACCAGTGATAGAGCTTCCACTCGTCTCCCAACCTTGGTTGCAGCATCATGGGCCACAGTGCCGCGCGGGCGGCATCGACGATGGTTGCCGCAGGCGACTGCACGGTGAGCTCCCCATCCCAGGCGCGCATCAGATCCGCCGCCTGACGCAGCCGCCGGCTGGGATGATTCGCATGGTCGATGGCATACGTGAACCGCTGCGCGAGCTCATGGTCGAGTATGGAATAAACATCGTTCTGCAGCGCGAGCATATCGGAGGCGGACTGTTTGGGTTTGCTCGCCAGTACTTTCCAGACGCGCTCATTGCGGTACGGAGCGGCCCAATCGAGCGTCAGCGGGTTGGGATCGTTGTCTGGGGTTACGCGCGAGTTCGCCGTCGCCAGTATGCCGCTCGGCGGATTGTAGACGGAAGGCATCTGCTCGAACGGAATAAAACCCTGCCACTCATGGCTGTCGTCATTGATCGGCACAGCGGCCAATCCGCCCGGTCTGCGAGGCGCTTTGCCGACCGCCTGATATCCAATGTTGCCGTCGATGTCGCCATACACCGCATTCTGTGGAGGGCCGCCGAAGAGAGCGAAAGCGGTGCGGAATTGCTGCCAGTTCTGGGCGCTATTCACTTCAAAAAACGGCAGAGTGACAGTCGCTGGATCGTAAATCGTCCAGCGCAAGGCGAGTGTGCGCTGTTCATGCGGCAGCAGCGGCGTAATCACTGGGCCATGATTGGTTCGCAACAGATCGAGCGTCACATCGCGACCGCCGCGCACATGGATGACCTCGCGGTCCCTCGCGAAAGGCTGCCATCCCTGCGGGGTTTTGTAGGTATCGCCGCGCGTCTGCTCGATGTAAACATCCTGCACGTCTGCGTAAAGCAGCGTAAAGCCCCAGGCAATCCGCGCATTATGTCCGACAATGACAAACGGAATGCCCGGCAGCGTGACGCCCGCTACGTTGAAGTCTCCGGCAGTCAATTGCGCCTCATACCATGTGTCGGGAATGGTGTGGTCCAGATGCATGTCGTTCGATAACAGCGGCATCCCGGTCGTGCTGTGCGCACCTGAGACCACCCAGTCATTCGATCCGGGCGCGCAAGACCGGCAGTCTTGCACCTGCGAGGAAGGCAGCAGTTTTTGCAGGCGCAAAATATCTTCGACTTGTTTCCCCACGCTCACCTGGGACGAGTCCAGCGGGATCTGCGGCACTGCTTGCGGCGCGGTAATGTCTGGCGCAGTCGAAATCGGCGGATGATCGCGCCAGGAACCGACAGGATACAAATCCTGTATCAGCACCGGCCAGTGCAGCCGTGCCGCAACTTTTTCGCGCGCCAGCTTGGTAGGAAAATCCATACTCAGCGACTGGTCCATGTTCAGAGCGGCCAGCACGGAGTCGATCGGCTGCCATGGTTTTGGATGGTAGTGAAGCAGGCGAAACTCGGCGGGAAGATGGTCTTGCGCCTGGACAATGTAGGCATTCACGCCGCGGGCGTAGTCGTCGAGAAAATGGCGATCGGCGGGAGACATCGCGCGCAGCGCTCCATCCGCGGCGCGGCGGATTTCAAGAACCCGTTGCACGCGGTCATGTTCGATCGCCTTCGATCCGAGAATCTCCGCAAGTTCTCCGGCGGCGTAGCGGCGCAGCATGTCCATTTGCCACAACCTGTCCTGCGCTGTAACGTAACCCTGCGCTACGATCAGATCGTCGATATTGGCGGCTGCAATGTGCGGTACGCCGTGCCGGTCGCGGCGCACACTGACCGGCTGGGACAATTCCGCAACCCGCAATTGTCCATCCAGTTGGGGCAGGGAAACGCGCATTGCATGTTTCAGCCACAGGGTTCCGCCCCAGCAGAGAAGAAAAATTCCCAACAGCAGAACAATCAAGATAGCCAGCACAGAACGTGCTGGCCAACGGTGAGAAGTTGATTGTCCAGGAGATTTCGAAAAGGCTGTCGCCATGCGGTTTTCAGTCTAGCAGGCGGTTGCCGGCGGCTAGCCGAAGCAATGCGACCGCCGGCGTTTCGCTGCCGAGACGTGAGTTTATAACGCCGGGCTATGGAAGTTTTTCGGCCAGAATATCCAGTTGTTCCACCTTTGGCATCTGCGAAAAAAGTTCTGGTGCCTTGGCGAAAAGGGCCTCCGCTACTTTGCCGGACAGATGCGCCTTCCGGCCCGCCTCATCGTCGAACGTGTCGAAGATGCCGAACTTGGAGTTGCTGAGACGAATCGCATACCAGGAAATGGTGCCCGATTCTTCCTGCACCAGCGGCAGCGCCCCGCGGAGGAATTGATCCACGTCCTTTTCCTTGCCTTCTTTTGCTTCAAGAATTACCAGTAATCCGAACTTCGCCATTGTGCACCTCAAACGATTGGATGCCCCCAGAAGGGCGAAGATGGTCCTGATTTTTCGCTAAACGGATGCCGTAATAGGGCTGCGTCCGCCAGACGAACAGAGCCGCCAGCGCGATGACCAGCGCGCACCACGCGCTGCCTTCAGGACCGGTGGCACCGCCGCTCAACAGGATCGCTCCCGCAGGATGCGCGTGCATCAACCGACCGGCGGAAACTGCGCCGCTATCCGCTGTGCCGTAGAAGAAGGACTCCGCCCAGTCCCACGTTAAGTGGAAACCGATGGCCCACCACAAATGACCCAGCCGCCACAAGCTGAGCGAGAATACCAGCGCGATCAGTGCGACCTCCACCAGGCCAAGAGGGCTTTCGCCGGAATTGGCTTTATGCAGCAGGCCGAACAGCGCCGCCAGCAAAATTGCGGCGGGCCAGAAGCGAATGCCGCGAGCCAAAGTGAATAACAGGTACCCGCGCAGCATCAGCTCTTCAGTCATACCCACCACCAGAAAGAAGAGCGCCCACGCGGCCCCGTAAGCGATGGCTGGTCCCGCAGGCATATGAACGCGAGTCAGTTCGAGATGGTGCGTTGCCACCAGAATGCCGATCAGCAGAGACAGAAATCCAAATCCGCTAACCAGGCCGATGCAGAACTGCCGCAAGCGGTCGCTTCCAACCAGCCCATAGAAGGCTACGCGACGACGTTCTAGCAACGCCATGAAGGCGGTCGCCAGCACTACTCCCAGCAATGCTGCCGCTTCTGCCGCGATGGCGAAGGCGGGATGAATTTCGCCGGGCTTTTCACCCGGCAGGTCCTGGTGCATCCGCTGCCCGAGCCAGTGCAGTTCAAGGCGAGTTAGAAAAATGAGCGCTGCCAGAATGGCGACATAGAGCAGAATGCTCCAACCCGCCCGCAAACCGTCTGGACCATAAAAAATCGGCGAATGGGCTGCGGTCGCTGTCATAAAATTTGGTCGATGCTCGGATGTATTTCCCCGTGGTTCAGGCGGAATAATTTCCATGGGGCTCCTTACTTGATCGAGATTGCGACTAAGTTCTTCTGGTACATGGTACGTGCAACGACCGCGATCGTTTCCAGGACCTGGCCAGTCCCGCGTTCTTCGCCAGACGACTCCGTCCGGATTCGCTTGACACATCGCTCTCTGCCAGCAATGCTAGTTGTTTCAGCCCAACAGGAAAATGTTGTCTGACGGAGCGATGGTCCACCAGTGAAGGTACGCGTTTTTTACCACGACAAATGTTTTGACGGCGCCTGTTCGGCATCGCTGTTTGCTCGTTTTCACCGCGAATGCATTGCGCAAGGCGCAGAATACAAATTCTGCGGCTTGGTGCACCGAGCGGGCGCGCTTTTCGATGAAAAGGAATTCATCGGCGACGAAAATGCAATCGTGGATTTCAAGTATTCTCCGTCCCCGGCGATTAGCTGGTGGTTCGACCATCATCTGAGTGCGTTTCTCACGCCGGAAGACCACGCGCATTTCCTCGCCGGACAGAATGATCCAAAAATCCGCGAGCGCAAATTTTACGATCCCGACTATATTTCCTGTACCAGTTTTATCGCGCACATTGCATCGACGCATTTTGGATTTGACACTGCTCCGCTGGCCGAGCTGGTGCGCTGGGCGGACATTGTCGATGGCGCGCTTTATGAAAGCCCGGAGAGCGCGGTCGAGATGGCCCAGCCCGCCATGAAGCTGACGATGGCAATCGAATCGACGGAAGACCCCGCCTTCATGCCCAGGCTGATTCCGCTGCTGACGGAGATGAGCTTCGCCGAAATCCTGGATCAGCCCTTTGTCCGCGGCCTGCTGCCCGGCCTGCTTGCACGCCACCAGCAGGCTCTTGAATTGATACGGGAGCGGTCCTCTTGCGAGCACGGAACCATATACTTCGATATCACCGACCATCCGGTGGAAGGCTATAACAAATTCATTCCCTATTACCTGCATCCCGAGGCGACGTACAGTGTCGGGCTGAGCCGGTCCAGCTTTCGCACCAAGATTGCCGTCGGCTCCAACCCGTGGACGAAGGTTGCGCCGGAAAAGATGGTCAATCTGGCGACCATCTGCGAACGTTATGGCGGAGGCGGACATGCGCGGGTGGGCGCAATTTCGTTTCCGCGGGAAAAGGACGACTTGGCCCGCCAGGCGGCGGCGGAGATTGTTGCCGAATTGCACGCGCACCACTGAAGCTGAAGCCGGTCGCCTCCAAAAATTGGACTGAATCAAGGGTTTTCTGCAGAAATGCGGAGGCGACGAATTCCCATTCAGGGCCATGCCTAGCTTTCGTTGCTGACTTTTCCGTCGAATTCCTGAACAATGGCCGCTTTTTGTCGAAGAATAAAAGGAGATACGTGACATAGCGGGCAACGAGGAAGGTTCTCCCCTCCTTTCGTGTTCCCAGGCCGGTCGTAAGAACCGGCGCAGCGGAGTGGCTTTGCAGGAATTGTTTGCTCAGGTTGACCTCGGCGCGGAACCCTTGTGGCCCCTGGAGACCCAGGAGGACCGCTATGGAGTCCGCACGTGGATTGCAATTGCGGCGGCAGCCGGCGTGGGATTCGGTTTGTTGTCCGCGGCTGGTCGGATGCTTTCTGAGCACAGCAATCATATCTTTAGCTTCTGCGCGGCCGACGGCGTTCTGGCCGCTTTTCTTTTGTGCCGCTCCCGGAATCGCTGGTGGCTATTCCTTCTGGCCGCCTGGCTGGGAGATGCAATCTCCATCCTGCTGGTGTTGGGATATACGCCGGTCTTCAGCGGCGTTACCGCATTCTGCAACGTTCTGGAAGCGCTGATCGCGGCGCTACTGCTGAAGCGCGCTCTGGGGCGGAACCGCGACCTGGCTTCTCCGGCGGTGATGGTCCAGTTCCTGTTCTTCGCGGTGTTGCTGGCGCCCGCAATATCCGGTTTGCTTGCGTCGCTCTTTTATCACTTTGCAGCTGGCTCCAGCATCTGGGGCGTCTTTGGAAAGTGGTTTCCGGGCTATGCGCTTGGAATGGCGGTGATGACGCCTTTTTCGCTTGCCCTATTCAGCCCGGACCTGCGAAAACTTTTCCAAGGCGAGCGCTGCCTCCGGACCCTGGGCCTGCTGCTGCTGGTGGTTGCGATTACCGCAATCGTTTTTCACCAGAGGCACCATTCGCTGATTTTTCTTCTTCTGCCTCTGCTGATGCTGGCCGCTTTTGAAGTCGGAATTGTGGGCGCGGTGGTCGCGATCTTCGAGATTCTGGCAGTCGGAGCGGTCTTTACACTGCGCGGCGGCGGCCCGTTCTGGATGGCGCCCGGTGCAACGATGCGGACCAGCGTTCTTATTCTGCAATGCGCGGTTCTGGTGATCCTGGTTTCCATTGTGCCTTTTGCCGCCACGCTCGAACGCCAGCGGCAGCTTCGTATGCGCTTACGCGAAGGTATGAGGCGCTATCAACTGCTCGCTGATAATTCGCGCGATATTGTGGTGCTTGCCAGCCTGGATGGTCGCCGGCTGTATGTCTCCCCGGCCGTCTACGACGTGCTGGGATGGACGCAGGAAGAGTGGACCAACCAGGACGCCGCCGCCTTTATGCATCGCGAGGACCTGGGACCTTTCCAGCGGATGCTGAAGGAGATAGTGAACGGGCAGGACCGCCGCACCTTCCGTTACCGCACGCGGCACAAGGACGGTCAGTATTTGTGGATGGAGGCCAACATCCGCACCTTGCCTGACGAGATTACCGGGGAACCAAATGCATTTGTGGCCAACGTCCGGGACATTTCCGAGCGGGTGGACTCGGAGAGAAAACTGGCGGAAGTGCACGAGCACGTCCAGCAGCAGGCTCAGCGGGACAGCCTGACCCAGTTGGCGAACCGCCGCTGCTTCGACGAAGCCCTGGAACGCGAATGGCGACGGGGACGCCGCACCGGCAATCCGCTGGCTCTGCTGATGGTGGACATTGACCACTTCAAACGGGTCAACGATACGTATGGTCATCGCGCCGGGGACCAGTGCCTGCAGAGCCTGGCAACAATTCTGCGCCGCCTGGCGCGGCGCCCGAGCGACATAATAGCCCGGTATGGCGGCGAAGAGTTTGCGGTGCTGCTGCCGGACATCGACCTTGCCACCGCCATGGTGTTGGCGGATGAGTTTTGCATGAAGGTGCGGGAGCAGCTATTCGAGGCGGGAACCGGTCGTTCTCTGGCCTTGACAGTCAGCGTGGGGGTCGCCGTCCAGGTGCCGGACAAGAACACTCGCGCCGACGCATTGGTAGAGGCGGCAGACTGCGCGCTCTACGCAGCAAAGCAGGCGGGCCGCGACCGCGTCCGCCCGGAGTACGAAGTCTCCGGAACCATGCTGCATCCAGTACAGTAGATGCAGGCCAACCTGAATGCCCCGGTATCACACCACCTTCCTGCTTTCCGCCACTAGCGCCGCCCAGTTTCCACACTCCGCGGTGCCGGAGATCGCGTTTCTAGGGCGCTCGAACGTGGGCAAATCCAGCCTGATCAACGCGCTGCTGGGTGAGCCCGCCGCACGGGTTTCTTCGACACCGGGCCGCACGCGCGCCATCAATTTTTTTGCGCTGCACGTGCAGTCGCCAGCCAAACCGGAGTTGGTGCTGGCCGATCTGCCCGGCTATGGATATGCCAAGCTTTCGCGTTCCATCAGCGCGGAATGGCCAGCGTTCATCGACCCCTATCTGGCGAGCCGGGAAACCCTGGCGGCCTGCATCTGCCTGGTCGATATGAATGTGCCGCCGCAGCCGGGCGACGCCATGCTGGCGGAATATCTTGACAGCATCGGCAGACCCCGGATTGTCGTCGGCACCAAGGCCGACAAGCTATCCGGCAACCAGCGCGTGGTGGCGGTGAATCGGCTGCGTAAAGCTCTGGGGACGGACGATATTCTGGTCTGCTCGGCGAAGGATGGACGCGGCATTGCCGCCCTTTGGGGCTCCATCCAGGCCGTTGCGGAGACTTCGCGGGAAGTTTAGGCGGGGAGGAGCCAGGTCTTTCTACTTCTCTTTGCTCCGGTCGGGGTCACAATTCTTCGATCAATAGTAGATTCCTGGGCGATCGAGGAACCCATGTCTCAAAAGCGAGATATGGGGCATCCGGGTTACTTGTTCCGGTTTATTTTTTCAACAGAGATCGTTGGCTGTGCTACAGGGAGATTGACTCGCTGGCGCCATCTGGGTTGCGCCATTCTACGGTTACCTGGGCCTGGAAAGGGCTGTTTGCGCTGCTGGCCTTGCAGGTTTCGAGGAAGGGTTGCCGTTCTTCGGTGTTCAGATAGAGGACTCGCTGGAGCGGGGTTTGGCGGTGGAAACTGGCTGGGGCCTGCTCCAGCCAGCGTCGGCGGACATTGTCTTCGTCGGGAAGCGATCCCACGGCGATCTGATCCATGCGGCGCATGTCCTGAGGGTTTGCCGTGGTCCAGGTGACTTCTTCAGGCTGGGAAGCGGCGGCTGCTTCGGGTAGAGTCTGCGCTCCTCGTTCAACCATGGTTGCGAGCACAGGGTTCGACGTGGCACTGGCGATCAGGTCAGGTTGCACGCCGCGCTCCACCATTGCAGGCAGAATCTCGCCGGCGTGTCCCAGCAGGCCGACGGATAAGGGAGCTCGCTTGCGCAGCTCGTTTTTCAGCACGCGCAGCGCCTCATCAAGGGTGTTTACCATGAAGTCGCAGGAGCCATTGCGGACGGCGGCCTTCAATCGTTGCGGGTCGGGTTCGATGCCGAGAAATGTTCCTCCGGCGATGGTGGAGGCGAGAGCCAATTCCGCGTCTGGCTGGCCGAAGCCGATGCATAGAACCAGGCGTCCGGCGAGCGTGCCCGAGAACCGCTGCTCCGCGATCGACTGTAGAGTGAGATATTTGCGGTAGACCGCGATCTGCCGGGGTAGCGGCTCAGGGTCGGCGGCTGCGGCCTCGCTCGATGGTGTCACCATTGCGAATACGGCAACCCATCGCTTCCGGTCTGGTCGGAACCGCTATGCACGTCGTTGATTCCAGTTTGCGACTCGTCGATGCTGCTGTAGGAATCGGATTGGCCGGGAACCCATGTGGTATCGCTGTGGGTCATCGGATCCATTGGAAGTTTCTTGAGATACCCGCTCTGCACCAGGTCGTCGAGAGATTGAGGAGCTTGCTGTTTGTCCTCAGTGTATTGCTCGATTGCGTCCCGCATGGTGTGCAGGTCTTCGCGCAGGGCCGCCTCTCTTGCGCCGCGGATGGAGGAGATGAAACTCGGCACGGCGATAGCGAGAAGAATGGAGATGATGAGCATGACAACCATCAGCTCCACCAGCGTGAATCCTGCCTGGCGCCGTCCAGGACCGCGGCGCGACCGCAGACGGCTGAGAAGGAAGCTGCTCCCTCTCTTCACCGGGCGGTTTTGTGCCGCTTGGCAGTCTCGACTCACCGCGGTTGAGTTTTGAATGTCTACCATGTTGAGTATTTTGTCCCGTCCAATGCCGTTCCCTGGGAATTCGAGTGTACGTCGAAGACGTTCTGGCCGCCCCAGGAATCGCTGTCTGGGTCGTCCTGCATGGAGCGGAGCACCCAGTCCGTCTTGCCCGTTATCGGGTCCACGGGAATCTCGCGCAGAAATTTCACTTTGTGCTCCTGAATATTGACGCCCTTGACCAGAGTATCCATATCGGGCGGATATCCGTAGGCGTCGATCTCTGTGCGAATCGCGCCCCGGTCGGCCGCGTCTTTATATTTGTCGATGGCGCGCCGCATCGCCCAAAGGTCGTCGCGCAGCACCTGCTCCCTCTGGCGCAGGATCTGGAAGCGTGCAATCGGGTAGGCGACGGAAGCCAGAATTGCGAGGATGGCTACGGTGACGATGAGCTCGACGAGCGAGAGACCGTACTCGCTATGGGCGAAACAGCGCGTCCCTCCACTGCGTTCCACTCCAGCCGGGATGACACACTTCTGGAAACTTCGTTCCGGCCCGGGGGACAGATTTCGTGGAGAATTCACATTCAGCCTGGTTGGTTCCATCGCAACGCTTCCACTTCTCAGGTTACTGCACGTGCACCGTTGCCGGGGAGCCGGCGATGATCGGCAGTACCGTTTGCGCACTGTTCCGGGCTGCGGATTTAATCACCTGGACCGTGGCATCTCCGGGCGCTTTGGCCTGGAAGGTCAACACGCAGACATTGCCGTTTCCGTTGACGCCATGCACTCCAGGAGGCCGCGATGCGCTGATGGTCACATCGCCATTGCCGTCGTCTCGATGCACCAGGGCCGTGGTCTGGCCATCCTTGGCCAGCAGATTTCCGGTATCGACGTTCAGCAGGTTCAGTAGCTTCGAATCGTAATGCAGTTGCATGGGGACGGAGAAAACATCCTTCCCTCCGGCGAGATTCACCTGCATCTGGAACGTGCTGCCCACCTTGTGGATGCCTTGTTGCGGAGACAGTGAAAGCTGGAGCGGCGCTCCGGCTGCAGAATTTCCAGACGGAACTGGGGCCGGGTTCTCTCCTGCATTCCGCACTGCCTGCTCCATCTGTCCGGCAGCCTGGGTCGCGGCCTCCGCGGCGGTGGCAGGCATTTCCGCGGGCGGCGTACTGGGCTCAAACGTGAGCGGGGCCAGGCCGTTCCGTGTGATCACACCCGCGGAAGCAGGCACAGGTCTTTCCATCCGCAGGCTCACATTGGTGCCGGTGCCGGTGTCGATGGTCCGCAGATTGAGCGGGCTCAGATCGATGCGGCGCACCAGGTGCGGAATCAGCACGAAGACAACCTCGTCATTGACCATCTCGGTCTTCTGGTCGCTGAACAGATACTTCAGAAGAGGAATCTCTCCCAGCCCAGGCGTGCCGCCAATCGTCTTGCTCTCGGTATGCTGAAGAATCCCGCCCAGCAGGTTGGCCGAACCTTCCCTCATCCGGATGTTCTGCTGCAGATCCTGCTGTCCGATGACCGGCTGCGTGATGCCGCCCAGATTGACATAGTTGGTAATGTTCGAGACGACGATGTGAAGTTTCATCGAAACGTCTCCATCGTAGTGGATGGTCGGCTGCATCTCGATGTTCACGCCGACATCGATGTACGAAAACTGGGTGCTGACCAGCGGGCTGATGCCAGCCGCGGCAATGCCGGCTCCAGGCGAGAACGATCCGGTTGCAATCGGCACCTTCGAGCCAATCTTCAGCGTGGCCTTTTCTCCATCGACAGCCCGAAGCTGCGGGTTCTGCAACACCCTCGTGTCGGAGTCGGTCAGCAGCATGTTCAAGGTCGCCTGGCCGATGGAGACGCCAAAGTTGGTAGCGTTCAGGCTGCCCAGGTCGTTCACGGTTAGTCCCGAGCTTGTGGACGGCGTGGGCGTGGACGTGGTTCCGGTGTTCCCGGTGGTCGGTGTTGTCGGAGTTGCAGTGGAGGACTGCAACTGTACGCTGATCGTTCCCGGCAGCTGGACTCCTATGTCGCGCAGCAGATCCTTGTTAACTTCGAGGACCGCGATGTCGACGACTACTTCGGGCTTGGTCTTATCGAGGTCATCGATGATTTTTTGCGCCAGCAGCAACTGGTCCGGCGTGCCCCGCATTACGATGGCGTTCTGGCTCGGGACCGCCTGCATTTTGACCGACGTGTCCATCAGGTTGCGGACCGCATTCAAGACTTCATTCAAGTCGTTGGCCTGCGTGACATTGCCCAGATAAAACGTCTGCACCGCCTGTTCTTCGAGCTCCGTCCGCTTCTGGCGCGTATCCGCAGCCACAAAGATGGTGTCCGAAGTAACGGGCCGCCAGAATGTCTGCGAAACAAATCCGACGCTGCGCAGCGCATCATAGAGCGTTACCTGGTGCAGATCGATCGGGATGCGTTTCGAGGTGTAATCGGGGTCGAACAGAATGTTGATTCCAGCGATTTTGCCGATGGTCTGGTAGATCACTTTCGTGTCTTCCACGGCATGGATTGTAATCGGAGTGTCCGAAAGCGGCTTCAGGTGCAGCGGCCCGGCCATCTCCTGCATTTGCTGCCGGGCCTGCTTGGAGGTAAGGGCGTCCTCATCCGGGTTGGGCGCGGCATTGGCGCCGTTGATCTGCGTCCGGGTCCGGTTCACTTCCTGTTGCGCCGCCTCATAGCTGGGATCGATCGCAAGAGCGCGCAGAAAATCCGTCAGGGCATCGTTCAACTGTCCCTGCTCGAGCAGTTTCCGCCCCAGGTCCAGATACTGCGAGGCAGCCAGGAAGCGGAGCCGCTGATAGGACTCCTTGTATTGCATGTCCTGCGGCTTTTCGAGCCAGGCCTGGCGATAATCCTGATAGGCGGTAATGTAATCTTCGCGAATCTCCGCGTGTTTCCCGGCCTTGAAATAGCTCTTGGCAGACTCAGCGCGAAGCGGAGAGATCGAACCTTGGATGGCGAGAAAAGCCAGTAGGAGAAAAAGCCATCCGGGGACATGGGACTGCCGGGTTAGAGAGGACGACTGCGCGGTGACACGTTTGCTGCTGCTCAAGAAAATTCCATCGAAAAATGAATTAGGGCGCAAAAGCATGGATCCGACGAGTCCCGGCACTTGTTTTTATAAACCCGGGAAATTGGCGATGTTGCGCTTAAAAAGCACGCAGCAACTCGTGTCCTCACTATATCAATCATCGGCCAACGGGGCCAATTGGGCGTGGAGTCCTATGGATAACGGACGTCTCCCAGGGTCGGAGGTTAGCTTGCTGAGTGAGAAATTTATGGAGATGCGGATAAGGGGCCGGACGCAGAACCCTCCGCTCCGCTGAACGGAGTGCTAGCATGAAGTTTTGAGCCTGCCGTCATGCCCCGCCCACCTGTCAGCCTGGTCCCCAGTCCGCCCAAAAAGCCGAAGCCGCGCGATCCGGTTGCCTCCGGCGTGCGCGACGCTGCGGTAAACCGCGTTGCCGGGCACAATTATTTTTTGCTGGAAAAATTTGAGGCGGGCCTGGTGCTGCGCGGTACGGAAGTGAAGTCGATCCGCGAAGGCAAGGCGAATCTGCGCGATGCTTACGGCCTGGTGAAGGACGGGGAAGCGTTCCTGCTGAACCTGCATATCGGCCCGTATTCCCACGGCAGCTATACGAACCACGATGCTGTCCGCACCCGTAAGCTGCTGCTCCACGGCGAGGAAGTGCGGAAGCTGCTGGGGAAGGTACAGCAGAAGGGGCTGACACTGATCCCGACGCGCTTATACTTCCGCAACGGGCGCGTGAAGTGCGAGCTTGCGGTGGCAAAAGGGAAACAGACCTGGGACAAGCGCGAGACGGAGCGCCGCAGAGAGGATGACCGCGACACCCGGACCGCCATTGCCGCCAGCAAACGGCGCAATGCGTAACGCGCGTTACGAAAACCGGGTGCCCCAGGTCTCGATTCTGAGACCTGGGTTTCTATGCGGCGAAGCAATCTGAAGTCGAAAGGGATAATTCAATCAATGAAGACTCAACTTATTTTTGACAGCGTGGCTTCGCTGGGTACGGAACTGATGGTGGTGCTCGCCGCCGATGGTTCCACTTCGAAAGAGAAAAATGCGGCGGCGCAGCCGGTTCTACTGACGAAGGATTCTGTGATTGACGGCGCTGAGAAACCGGCGCTGACGAGTGGGGAATTTTCCGCGGGTGCCTGCGAGACGTTGCTCCTCCACGCGCCGCCGGAACTGAAGGCGAAGCGGCTTTTGATCCTGGGCCTGGGGAAGGCAGCGAAGGTTTCGTTGGCAGAGGTTCGCAAGGCTGCCGGGGCTGCGGTGCGTTTTGCCAAGCCGCGCGGCATTCGCGAAGTCACATTGGTGCTGCCGGAGCATGAGTCTCTCGACCTGGCTGGGGCGGCACGGGCCGGGGTCGAGGGTGCGTTTGTGGGAGATTTCGATCCGGATACCTATCGCTCGGATCGCAAGGACCGGGCATTGGAGAAATTGATTGTGATAGCTCCAGCCTCGGCGGACAAAGCGGCAATCGAGACTGCGTTCCGCGAAGGCGTCATCATCGGGGAGTCGCAAAATTTTACGCGGACGCTGGTGAATGAGCCGGGCAATCGGTTGACGCCGACAGTGTTGGGCGAACGCGCCGCTGCCATGTGCAAGGAGCAGGGGCTGCAGTGCGAAGTTCACAGCACGGCGAAGATTAAAGAGCTGAAGATGGGCGCGTTCTGGAGTGTGGCCCAGGGTTCCGACGAACCGCCTGCGCTGATCGTGATGCGGTATGAGCCGAAAGACGGACAGAAAGACGGGCCGGTTCTGGCGCTGGTGGGCAAGGGAATTACATTTGATACCGGCGGCATCTCCATCAAGCCTGCCGATGGCATGGAGAAAATGAAGTACGACATGGCAGGGGCTGCGGCCATGATCGGCGCCATGCGCGCAATCGCTCAGCTGAAGCCGAATGTGCGTGTGATCAGCGTGGTGTGTTCGGCGGAAAATATGCCTTCGGGCAAGGCGTACAAGCCAGGTGACATTTCCGTTGCGATGTCGGGCAAAACCATCGAGATTATCAACACCGACGCTGAAGGCCGGCTTGTGCTGGCGGACGGTCTGCACTACGCCAGGCAGTTGGGCGCAACTCACTTGATCGACGCAGCCACGCTGACCGGCGCCTGCGTGGTGGCGCTGGGCATGTTGAACGCCGGGGTATTTTCCAATGACGACGAGACCTATGAGCGCTTCCACAAGGCGCTTGAAATTTCCGGCGAAAAATTCTGGCGTTTGCCGGTCGAAGACGAATACCGCGACATGATCGTCTCCGACATCGGGGATATCAAAAACACCGGAGGCCGCTGGGGTGGCGCGATTACTGCGGCAATGTTCCTGAAGGAATTTGTTGAAGACACACCCTGGATTCACCTCGACATCGCAGGCGTGGCCTGGATGGAAGAGCAAAAACCCTGGATCGCCAAAGGGCCTTCGGGGATTGCGGTGAGGAGCATTGTGGAGTGGGTTCGCAGCTATGCGTAGCTTTGGTGGGGAACAAAGTTAAAGGAACGCAGGTCTCTCCATTTCGCTGCGCTTCGGTCTAGAGGATGACAAAGTTTTTTACATGGATACCAGCAACTGGCGGCTGGAAATCACACGAGTCCGTTTCCATTCAGAAGGGAAATGCTTTGTGTTGCCGGTAACAAAATAGTCGGCTCGGGCTGCCTCGGCACATTCCAAAAACATATTGTCATCGGGATCGGGTGAGATATGGAGATGCCGGTTGGGAGCGATAAAAATCGCTGCATGCTTTAGGTCGGCGAGCAGTTTTTGCCGCACACCTTTGCTGAAACCGAACTTGGGACGCGCCAGCACTTCAGCATACTCATTCAGGATTGCGGCTGACAGGCACAGGCGCAGTTCATTCTTGAGAACGTGTCGCAGAATTCTGAATTCCAGACCACCGCGTATGAGTGCTGCGGAAACGACGATGTTCGTATCCAGAACGACTCGCGGAGAGTAGGCGTTCATGCCGACCGCTGCCGCTTTTCCTTCCGATAGGCTCGTATTTCACGATCAATTTCTTTGGCCGTCAATTTGTTCGCACCGCTGGCTTCGGCCTCTTTCCATGCGGTTTCTATCCAGTCTGGAGTCGGTGTCATCGCATCGGCATAGTCCGCCACGCTCATAATGACAACCGTGGGCTGTCCGCGCCGCCCGACCAGAAAGCGCTCTCCTCGCTCTGTTGCCCGTTGCATGATTTGACCGAGCTGCGTTCGGGCAGTCAGTGCGGAGATCAGGGTCGTCTTCTGGGAAGATTTGCGCTTCATAGAACGTATTGTACGCGAACTGATTAATTGATTAGTTCCACAACTTCTACATAACATCCGGGACTTCGATGCCCATCCATCCCAGTGCGCGAATCAGTTCCCGTTGCGCGATTGCCGCAGTAGCCAGCAGCAGTACCTTCCGCGCCGGGTCGCTTTCAGTCAATATGTGATGGCGGTGATAAAAGTTGCTGAATTGCTGTGCCAGTTGGAAGGCATACTTTGCCAGATAGGCCGGTTCCGTGCTCTGGATCGAGCGTTCCAGCACATGCACGGACTTTGACGCCAGCAGCCACAGTTCCCACAGGCTGTTTCCATCCTCGCCGGAAAAATATGCGACGGTATCGATGGCTTCAAACTCCTGCAGCGCTTGCTCGGGAGTCACCCCAGCCTTGCGAAAAATGTTCGCGGCCCGCACCACTGCATATTGCACATAGGGTCCGGTCTCGCCTTCAAAACTCAGCGCATCCTGGAAGTCAAACGCGATCACGGCGTTGCGGGTGTAGCGCAGCATGTAATAGCGCAGCGCGCCGATGGCGATCTTGCCGGCGATGCCGCGGCGGTCGGCCTCATCGCGTTCCGGCTGGCGCGCGTTTACCTGCACCAGCGCGGCTTCAATCAGCTTGTCGATCAGGTCGTCAGCTTTTACGCCGAAGCCCTTGCGTCCGGAGACTTCTATGTACGCGCGGCCCTGGTCTTCGGCGGAGACGGTGTAGCCGAGCTCGATGGCGCAACGCGGAGTGAGCGCGACCATTTCATACGAGAAGTGGTGATAATTTTCCGCCCCCTCAGTAAAGCCCATGCCGCGTAGCGCTTCAATGACGTTGTTCTGCGGGTCGGCCTGGCGCGAGTCGATGACGTTGTAGATAGCGTCCGCATGGCCGAAGCTCGGTGCCGAGGCGTCGCTGGTCGCGGCGGAAATCCAACAGCGATGGCCACCCGGATATGTATGAAAAAGGTGATAGCCGAAGTCGAGTCCAAGCTTATTGAACTTCCACAGGTGGTACGCGATGTCCTTGCCGACGTAGGTTACGGTGCCATTCGACCGCACGATAATTTTGGCGTCTTCGTCCGGCCCGGCATCTGGGGCGGTGGGACTCTCGTTGGCCGCGGTCGGCTTCTCAGCTTCAGTCCCGGCGCGGAGCATCACCCAGCAGCCGGCGTTTTTGCCTTCAGCTTCGAGATACAAAACGCCTGACTGTTTCAGCAGCGTGAATGCGCGGTCCCAGAATTTCAAGCGGAGAATTTCGCTTTCGCGCGGCAGAAAATCGTACTCAATTCCTAGCCGCAGCATGGTTTCCAAATGCCGTCGCAGTACGGCGGTAGACACGAGGTCGGCGATGGCGGTGGTCTCGTTGTTTCCCGTCTCCAATGCGTGGAGCGTGTCGAGCCGAACCTGTTTGCGCGTCTGTTTCTCCTTCTTATCTGCGCCGTACCACTGTGAAACGTTGGCGTAAAGGTCCCAGCAGGCGTAGTCGATGCGCTCGCCGCGCGCGGAAAGCTGTTGCATCCAGTGTTCTACGCCTGCCAGATTCAGTTGCTTCAGATGAACCAGCGCGACGACTACATCTGCTACCTGAACGCCGGTGTTGTCGATGTAATTTTCGACGCCGACTTGATAATTTGCGGCGCGCAGCATGCGGACCAGCGTGTCGCCGAGGATGGCGTTGCGCAGATGGCCAATATGCGCGGCTTTGTTCGGGTTGATGCTGGTATGTTCGACGAGCACGTGGCGCTCGATTGCAGGCAGCAGTTCGGGCTGCGCGGCGATTTCTTTCGCTGCGGCCGCGCGATCCAGGCGGCAGTTGATGTAGCCCGCGCCTGCCACTTCAAATCCTGTAAATCCGGGTACGTGGCCGATGGCCGCGACGATCTCCTCGGCAATTTTGCGAGGCGCCTTGCGCAGCGTCCTCGCTAGCTCAAAAGCGAGCGGCAGGGCGTAGTCGCCCATCTCTACTTTGGGTGGCTCTTCGACGGTCAGACGAGGAAGTTTCACCTGAAACTTGTCGCGAAGAACACGGTCGATTTGAGTAAACAGGGACTGGCGGAAAGTGCGATACACAAATTTATTCCTGGATTTCCGGTTTGGCAATCTAGATTGTTGGAGGTGAGACTTGCATCCCATTCTAGCCGCATGGACGCGGCCGGAGCCTGTACTGTCGTTCCGGCGCTGCGATATTTTCTCATTCAAACTAAAGAACGGCTGAATGGGGCACTTTGAGGCTGTCTCATAAACCGTCGAGACCATCGTGAGCCGAGCCGATAGGTCCGGATGAGTGCATTGGCCTGTGGTCGCCAACTAAGAAGTTCCATGGTCGCCTTGCGTTGTATTCGATGTACACTCGCGGCATGAAAAAGTCGATCATCATGGCAGGCCTATTGACGGTTGGCCTAGTCGCTATCTCTCTGGCTAAAACCAAGAAGTCTGGCGATATTTCAACTGTCGCTGCCGCTGGAGCCGTGACTGGGAGTCGGTACACCAACCCCTATTTCAAGCTCGCCGTCGATGCCCCAAATGCAACGCTGTCCTTGAATCCTTTGGGGCATACCGCCGGTGAGCGTGCCCGCTTACTGCAAGTGCTGCCGAAACAAACCAAGTGGGACGACACCTACACATTTGCAGTGCTTGCAGACAAGCTGACCAACTATCCGCAGTCGCAGTCTCCCGCCCGTTATGTGCGATACATTCGCCAGCAATTGGAAAAAGAGGGACTGCCTACGGTGCGGGAAGAATTTCCGATCAGCATCGCAGGAGTGGAGTTCACAGGTGCAATTCTGCAAGAGGCGGTGCCGTCCGGCCGAAAGTATTACCGAGGGATATACTCAACATTTCGCAGCGGCTATATCTTGTCGTTCGATGTGGAAGCCACATCGGAAGACAAGCTCAACGAGGTAGTTTCTCGGCTGGTCGGCTTTATGAACTGAGGAAGTCGCATCTTCTGCCGTTGCCCATTTGTCAGTTCGCTGTTGGTAAATCGCCGAGGCGCTGATTCACTGCCGGCGAATGCGCACGCGTCATGATTGACGCCGCTTTCCCTGCCTTCTAAGATGAAGGGTGACTCGCTCTCTCCAGCCGGACGCGCGAGGACCAAGCGCACACGGCATGCCAACCCAGGAAAACAAGCAAGATAGCAGACCGGCGTATTTCATCACCACACCTATTTATTATGTGAATGCCCGCCCGCATCTGGGGCACACGTACACGACGGTGGCCGTCGACACGATGGCGCGGTGGAAGCGGATGCGCGGCTTCGATGTCCATTTTTTGACCGGCACGGACGAGCACGGCCAGAAGATCGAACGTTCCGCGGCGAAGGCGGGCAAGACGCCGCAGGAGTTTGCCGCCTGCGTTTCGAATGAGTTTCGCGGGCTGTGGGACCGGATGGGTCTGACCTACGACGACTACATCCGCACCACGGAGGAACGGCACAAGCGCGGCACACAGTATCTCTTTTGCGAGTTGCAGAAGCGCGGATTCATCTATAAAGGCACCTACTCCGGTCAGTACTGCGTGTGGGACGAGTTATATGTCGAAGGCCCTCCGGGGACATTCTGTCCGGACTGCGGACGTCTCACAGAGACAGTGAGCGAAGAGAATTATTTCTTCAAGCTTTCGGCGTTTCAGGACAAACTGCTTGGTTATTACGAGGAGCATCCGGAGTTCATCCGGCCCGAAGCACGCCGCAATGAAGTGATGGCGTTTGTGCGCGGCGGCCTGCGCGACCTGTCGATCAGCCGGACCAGTTTCAACTGGGGCATTCCGGTTCCGGGCGATGAAAAGCACGTCATCTACGTGTGGATGGATGCGCTGGCGAACTACATCACCGCGCTGGGATACGGCAGCGCGGACCATGCGCAGTTCGACAAGTATTGGCCCGCCGATGTGCACCTGATCGGCAAGGAGATCAGCCGCTTCCACTGCGTTTACTGGCCGGCATTTCTGATGGCCGCGGAGTTGCCGCTGCCCAAGAGCATCGTCGCGCATGGCTGGCTGCTGTTTGAACAGTCGAAGATGTCGAAGTCGCGCGGCAACATTGTGCGCGCGGAAACTGTGCTCGACGTGCTGGGCGCGGACGCGCTGCGGTATTTCCTGCTGCGCGAGATTGTCTTCGGCCAGGATGGCAGTTTTTCCTTCGACGCACTGGTGCAGCGGTACAACGCCGATCTGGCGAATGGCTACGGAAATCTTGTGAGCCGCACGCTGGCGATGATCGTGAAGTATTTCGATGGCGTGGTGCCGGAAGGCGAATCGGAACCGGAAATCCGCGCCGAGGCCGAGCGGGTAGTCCAGAAAGTTTCGCATTGCTTTGATCTGCTTGATTTCTCCGGCGCGCTTCAGGACCTGTGGACGCTGGTAGCCAAAATCGACGGATACATCACCGCCATGGCTCCGTGGAAGACGGTCGAAAATCTATCGGAGACGGAAAACAAAGATCGACTCGCGAAGATTCTCTACACTTGCGCGGAAGCGATTCGGATGATCACGGCGCTGGTCTATCCGGTCATTCCGGAGGCGGCGGCGAAGGTCTGGCGGCAGCTTGGGCTGGGCGACATCACGCAGGCAGACTTGAAAGATTTGCAGTGGGGCGATCTTAAACCGGGAATCAGGCTGGGCGAACCTGGCCCTGTCTTCCCCCGCGCGGAAAAAGAGGCGATCAATCGTATGCAGGAAATCGAAGACAAACGGGTAGCGGATGCATCGGCGAAGGCTTCAGAGTCTTCTGTTGAAACTGAACGAGCGCAGGCTCATGCCTCGGAGTTGCAGTCGGTGGGCACGATGGTTTCCGCAGAGCAGGCGGCGGATGCTGCGGCTCCAGTGATGCCGGACCAGCCGAAGATCGGCATTGAAGATTTTTCCAAAGTTGAATTGCGAGTCGCAGTCATCCGGGTGGCGGAGCGCGTTCCCAAGGCGGACCGGCTGTTACGGCTGGAAGTTGACCTGGGTTATGAACAGCGACAGATTGTGGCCGGCATCGCCGAAGCCTATACGCCGGAAAGTTTGATCGGACGCAAGGTCGTTATCGTTGCGAATCTTGCGCCTCGCAAGCTGCGAGGGTTGGAATCGAATGGGATGATCGTTGCGGCGTCAATCGGCGAAAAAGGCACGCCGGTGCTGGCGGGATTTCTGGAAGATGTGGAGATTGGGGCTCGGCTGAAATAGCTGTTTTGTAGATCTGGGCCCCGCGGATTAAGACCAATTCAAATTTGTTGGCGCGCTATTTTGAACGAAGAGGCACGACCTGCCATGCTGGTGGACTCCCATGCACACCTGGACAGCGAACGCTATGCGGAGGACCGCGAGGCGATGCTGGTTCGTGCCCGCGAGGCTGGCGTGGAGACAGTGCTGGCGGTCGGTATTGGAGACGGGCCAGCCACCATGCAGCGCGCGCTGGAGCTAAGCCGCGAATATGCATCCAACCGGAATATGCCGCGCATTGTGGTCAGCGCCGGGATCCACCCGCATGAAGCGGTGTTGGCCGATGCAGCCGCGCTCGAAAAGCTGAATGCGCTGGCGGCGGAGCCGGAGATGGTTGCAATCGGGGAGATTGGTCTGGACTATTTCTACGACAACTCGCCGCGCGATGTGCAGGCTCGCGCCTTTGTCCAGCAGATGGAGATTGCCGCCGCGCATAAACTGCCGATCCTGATCCACTGCCGGGCCTCGGCGGACAGCACCAACGCCTGGGACGATGCTCTGGCATTGCTTGAGGAACATTGGAAGCCGAGCGGGTTGGGCGGCGTGCTGCATTGTTTTGCGGGAGAGAGTCGGCACGCGGAACAGGCGATGGATATGGGTTTCCTGGTTTCATTTGCGGGAAATATTACGTTCCCGAAGGCACAGCCGATTCGCGAGGTTGCCACAAAAATTCCTGCGGATCGGGTATTGGTTGAAACCGACGCTCCGTTCCTGGCCCCGATGCCACATCGCGGCAAGCGGAATGAACCGGCCATGGTTCGTAACGTGGCGGAAAAGCTGGCTGAGATTCGCGGCGTGGACTATGAGACCATGGCTTTGACTACGACGGAAAACTTCCATCGGTTTTTTGGCGGGTTGCAAGGATAAAACGCAGCGAGCCGAATACTTGAAAGGGTTAGCGAGAAATTATGGCGAGTGAAAATTCTTTCGATATTGTGAGCAAAGTGGATGCTCCGGAAGTTCTGAATGCTGTGGAGCAGGCGTCCAAGGAAATTCGCACGCGGTTTGACCTGAAGGACTCGAAGTCGGAGATCAAGCTGGAAGGCGAGGAAGCGATCCAGCTGGCATCGAGTGACGAGTACAAGCTGCAGGCCGTGACGGAAATTCTGCAGCAGAAGCTGGCCAAGCGCGGGGTATCGCTGAAGGCTTTGACCTATGGGAAGATCGAGCCTGCTTCCGGCAACAGCGTGCGGCAGAAGATTACGCTGCAGCAAGGGATTCCGATCGAAAAGTCCAAAGAAATTGTGAAGCTGATCAAAGAGTCGAAAAGCAAAGCGCAGGCGACGATCCAGGCCGACAGCGTACGCGTCAGCAGCAAGGACCGCGACACGTTGCAGGATATGATTGCATTGTTGAAGAAACACGATTTCGGAATTGATCTTCAGTTCACCAATTACAGGTAGAAGCAGTTTTCTGGAGTGCGGGCAGGCCAAAGTCTGTCCCCTTCAACACGGAGCGACTTTTGAGCACAGCGGCCATCACGACGGCGAAAGAGGTGTTCGACCTGCTGCGCGATGACCTGATTGCGATTGAGCAGGAGTTCGAACGCCATTCCGCCTCTGACGTGGACTCAATTACCGAGATTGCCGGCTATCTACGAGAGGGCGGCGGCAAGCGGATTCGCCCGTCGCTGCTCCTGCTGGCCGCGAAGGCGCTCGGCTACACGGGAAATAGCGGCATCCGCCTGGGAGCCGTGATTGAGATGGTGCACACGGCGACGCTGGTGCATGACGACATTATCGACGTGGCCGATACGCGCCGTGGAAGGCCCTCCGCGAATACCGAATGGGGCAACTCCAAATGCGTGCTGGCGGGCGACTGGCTGTACATGCAGGCGTTTCGCGTGGCGCTGGAGGAGCGAAATTTTCGCATCCTCGATTTGCTGATCAGCCTGACGCAGCAGATGGTCGAGGGGGAACTGCTGCAAATGGAGCGGCTGGGAAGCGCGTTGAGCGAGCAGGAATATTACGAACTGATTTACCGCAAGACCGCTTGTTTGTTCCGCGTGTCGATGCAACTGGGATGTGTGCTGGGCGGTGCTTCCGAGCAAGTTGAAGAACGGCTGGGCGACTATGGCCGCAACCTGGGGCTGGCGTTTCAGATCGTCGATGATGTGCTGGACCTGACGGCGAGCGAAGAAGTCCTCGGCAAGCCGACTGCGAGCGATCTGCGCGAAGGCAAGGCGACGCTGGCTGTGGTCCACGCGCTGAAGAATGGCACGGTGGAAGAACGGGCGGACATTCTGGCGGTGATAGAAGACCAGTGTTTTGAGCGGGTGAGCCACGAACGGATTCTTGCAATTCTGCAGCGCAATGGCTCGCTGGATTACGCGATGCAGGCGGCTTACGATCATGCCGAAGCGGCGCGAAAAGATCTTTCCATTCTGCCAGAGTCGGAATATAAACGGGCGCTGTTATGGGTGCCGGACTTTGTCGTCGCGCGTGAAAAGTAGCGGCCGGTAGGCCTAACGTTTCTTTCCCGGTTCATTTCCTGCAGGTTCCAATCCCGATAACATAAATGAGTGACAGTTTCTCTTAAGGAGATTCGATGATGGGTATTCGACGGAAGTGGATGCGCGTTCTGGCTGGATGGGCCGGCGTTATGATCCTGAGCCTGTGTCCATTGGCATTCGGCCAGACGGCTGCGCCCAATCCCGATGAACAGGTGTTGACCCACCTGAACCAGGTACTGCGATGGTCGCGACAATGGGATAGCGCAGATCTCTATCTTTCTCGTCCAGGCGATGAGTTGTATGTGGAAAGTGGACGGAGCATCGCGCAGCAGGTATTGAAGCTGGAGTTTCAATCGGCGCTGGCGCAGGCGGCATTGGTCGGTGAGACATCGCATAAACATGCTTCGTCGAACGATGGCTCCCCGACTGCTGTCGAAGCGCAGAGCATCAACAAAATGGTGAAGCGCCTGGCTTTGCAAATGCAGCAATTGCAGACCGAACTGGATGCGGTGAACCGAAAGATTGCGACCGCGCGAGCCAAGGACAAACCGGCGCTGATGACCCAGCGGGACACGCTGCAAGGCCAGTTGCAACTGGCGCAGGCGCTCGATGACAACCTGGATAAACTAAGCGCGTTTATGAGCTCGGCGGAAACCGCCAACGGGATAGCGAGCGAACTGACGGGGAAAATTCTGGCATTGCAGCGGGCCATTCCCGGGGCTGCAATCACGCCCTCCACCAAAGGCGCGGCCAAATCGAGCAGCGCACCACCGCAGACGGCGCCGGCTCCGCTGGTAAGCAATTCGAAGAACGAAGGACTGATTGGGCAGATGGGGGAGATGGTTCACTTTGTGCAGAGTCTGCGCACGCTGAGCCAATTGAAGGATGAAGCCACGCAACTGCAGACTTCAACCAAAGAGCTTCGTGCCCCGTTACTGACGGAGCTGCGATCTACATTGCAGCAGGGACAAATTGAACTTGCGAATGCCACGCAAAGCGGCGATGAGAATGGGCAAAGCGGCGTCGCAGATTCGACTGCGAGCACGACCGTGCCGCCGGCCGCCGCTCCGACCACGTCGGGGGCGACGACTCCGTCCGCAGCCCAGGCGACGCAGACGCCGGATCAAAAGCAGCGCGCCATGACAGCCCTGGTTCAGCATTTCAAGCTGCTCTCCAACGCGGCTTTGCCGTTGAGCCAGGAATTGATCCTGCTTGGACAGAGCCAGGCGAACCTGGCTCAGCTACAGACTTCTCTGAAGCATGATTATTTTTCGATACTGCGGACGCTTTTGTTGAAGGTCGCGACCATCCTGATCGCGCTCGGCCTGATCTGGTTGTTTTCCGAACTGTGGAGACGGGCGAGCTTCCGCTATATCCACGATGCGCGGCGAAGACGCCAGTTTCTCGTTCTGCGGCGGGTGATCACGGGCTTCTGCATGTTCATTGTCATTCTGCTGGGATTTGTCAGCGACTTCAGTTCGTTGGCGACCTATGCCGGCCTGATTACAGCTGGTATCGCTGTGGCATTGCAGGCGGTCATCTTGTCAGTCGCGGCATATTTTTTCCTGGTCGGGCGCTACGGTGTAAAAGTTGGCGATCGCGTGACGGTGGTTTATAACGGCGCGAACAGTGTCTCCGGCGATGTCGTGGATATCGGACTGGTGCGTTTTTACATGATGGAGCTCGCGGGCAGCGGCATCGATATGCAGCCAACCGGACGCATCTGCGTGTTTCCAAATTCAGTGCTGTTCCAGACCAATCCAATGTTCAAGCAGCTGCCGGGAACGGAATATGCCTGGCGGGAAATTGCGCTGCCGCTGAACGCAGAAAGCGACGGAAAGCTGGCGGAGAAAGAACTGCTGGCCGCCGTCGAAGACATGTACGCCAGTTACAAGCCGGTGCTTGAGAGACAACACCTGGCCATTGAGTCGGCGATGGGCTTGCACATGGATACACCCAAACCGTATACCCGGGTGCGCTTCGCCGGGTCCGGGATGGAGGTGATGGTGCGCTACCCAATTCCGCTTCGCCAGGCCGCTGAACTGGACGATCGCATGGTGACGGAAGTTGCGGAACTGCTGCGGAAGAACCCTTCGATCCATTTGGCGGCGGGCGCTTCGCCTGACCTGCGGTCGCCGGTAAAAGCATAGGACAGGGCTGTCATCCGGCAAATGGAGTCGATGGGAGTCCTTGCACACCGGCATCGACTGCGAAAAGGCTTCCGGAGAGTGGGGCCTGCTGCAACTGCTCTGGCGTCATCGTCTCCCGGGCGCTGGTGATGTAAAGTGTCTCCAGATTTTTTCCGCCAAAGGTGCAGTCGGTGGCGCGAGGCACACGGAGCTGAATAACTCGCTCGATCTTTCCCTGCGGATCGTAGCGAACGATTTTCCCTACGCCCACTTCATTGCTCCAGACAAAGCCTTCGACGTCGACGGTCATGCCGTCCGGGAAGCCCCCGGCGCGGCGATCTGTGTCTGATATCTTCGCAAATTCCCGCCGATTTTCGATCATGCCGGTTGCCGGATCGAAGTCATAGGCGAAAATTGCGTAGCGAAAGCTCTCGGTGTAATACATGGTTTTTCCGTCGGGGCTCCAACCGCTGCCGTTCGAGCAGATGACCTGCGACTGCATTTTAGTCACTGTTTGATTGCGTTCCATGCGATAGAGATTCCCGGAAGGCTTGTCCCAGTGTTTTGCATCCATCGTGCCGGCCCAGAAACGGCCTTGCGGATCACACTTGCCGTCATTGAAACGGTTATCGGGAATATCGTCTTCCACGCTTTGAAGTTTTTCGAGATGGTTGGCGTCGGGATCGAAAAAGGCAAAGTTTTTCTCGAGTGTGAGGACCAGGCCGCCGGTCGAGCGCAACTGAATGCACGTCACAATTTCCGGTAGCGAGAACGATTCATTTCCGCAGGTTTCGGGGTCGAAGCGATGGATCTTTTTTCCTTGAATATCGATCCAGTACAAACGCTGCTGACTCGGATGCCACACGGGCGATTCGCCAACGATCGCTTCAAAGGGCAGGACACACTCAATGGCCGCGCCGGAAATAATTTGAGCGCTCATGCTGCCTCCCGCTTGCGATGCTGATGAAAGCGAAGATTCCAGTGCCCGATCCAGCCTAGGTGACCGCGCGAGATAGGGCCTCCGAATTTCGTGCTGACCATGCCGCCGATGGTCACCAGGATGATGCCGAGGAGCGATAGCATATCCGGCGTGTTCTTCCAAACCAGCCACCCGATCAGGCCGGAGAAGACAACGACGGAGTAGTTGAAGGGAGCAATGCGGCCCGCGGAAGCTTGCCGGTACGCCAGGATAATGAGTAGTTGAGCCGCCGCCATGAAGA
>JBEPVW010000032.1:0-25244 GCA_041690775.1 Acidobacteriota bacterium
GTGTATAAGAGACAGAGCTACAACAATGGCGTGATCTTCACCGGCAACACGTTCCAGTCCCAATATGCCTACGTGCAACTCGATTGGGATGGGAGCAATGGCACCGCCCTGGGACACAATACCTGGCAGGGAACCCCGCAATACACTGTGAATGCCGGAGACGGACGTTGTCCGGCAGTCGCGGGCGATACTTTGGCGGTATGCCCGGTGACCATCCAGTTTATGGACGCTTTACCGAACACAGTGAAATGCAACCCCGCCAGTGTGGCAAATGTAACAATCGGGAGCCAGGTGACGGTCTGCAATGCGAAACCATGATGCTGGGGTGTGACGTGCGAGGCAGGAATGCCATACGTCGAATTTCTTGCGCATAAATAATGGAAGCATGAAGTAAATCCGTAGAAAGTCCCCGGCTCTGCGTGCAGTGGGGGTTTGAGCCGGAGTGGGGCATCACATCGTTTACCCTGTGTTGAAAGCTGCGCGTCATTTAAACTTAACGAACTAACGCTATGCTGGAGACGAAGAATTGCCGCAACCTCGTATTTCTGTCGTAATACCGACATACAATCGGCAGGAATTTGTCGTGCAAGCAATCGAAAGCGTTCTTGCCCAGACCTGCAAAGACTTTGAAATCATTGTCGTCGATGATGGCTCAACAGACGGTACTGCGACACGACTTCAACCCTACTTCGATCGCATCACCTACAAAAAACAAAAAAATCAGGGGCTGGCCGCTGCGCGAAATACAGGCATTCGGCTTGGACAAGGCGAGTTTGTCTGTTTTCTCGACGACGACGACCTGTGGGAGCCAGCCAAGCTGGAAGCGCAGCTCCGGTTTGCCGATGCTCACCCGGAATACGCTTTATTGTCGACCGAAATACTCGGTTGCGATGTCGACAAAAAGCCGATGGGTCAAAAAAAAGCTGTCATGTATGAAATACGCAATGGTTTTGTAGTCGAGCATCTGCTCTTTGGAAATTGGATCGCGCCCTCCACGGTAATGATGCGCCGGACGTGCCTGGACGAAGTAGGCGGGTTTGACGAAGACATAAGGGCATTCGGCGAAGATTGGCTAATGTGGATGCGGGTGGCCTCAAAGTTCCCTGTGTACTTTATGCCGGAGCCGCTGGTGCTTTATCGGTTTCATTCAGGGCAAATGTCTGTCACTAAACCTGAAGAACAGTTCCGTTCGTTGATGCTGATTCTTCAGAAACTCTCGGCATTGCCGCAGTTCCAGCAGAAACCGCATTTGCTGCGGGAAGCGGAGTACAGAATTTGTCTCGCCCGCGCATGGGGCAATCGATCTACGGGCCAATATGAGCTTGCCATCGCTAAGCTGAAGCGGGCATGCAAGCTGCGCCGGTTTCCCATAGCTCCCCTTCTTTTATTGATGCGCACATCTGCCGAAAAGAAGTTCAGAAGTAAAGGTATGTTGAAGCCTACCGGCGATCCCGTAGCCTGAGGGCATTCCTAACAGCGTCGTCATTAGCGAAGCGAAGTTCTCCAGCAGAGAATTTGTTTTGGTAATTTTTTGCTCCAATATAATCTCGAGGCATGATGGGTGATCTTCGAATCGACGTTGTCATCGCAACCTACAATCGTTGCAATCTGCTGCGGAGCGCCCTTGATAGTCTCCTCAAAGCGCATGTCCCGTCTGGTCTGGATGTCACGGTGGTTGTGGTCGACAACAACTCAACGGACGATACGCGCGGCACCGTGCGAACATATGAGCCGAAATTTCAGGGTCGCCTGAAGTACATATTTGAAGAGCGCAGGGGAAAATCCTTCGCATTAAATACGGGCATTGCCGCAACGAGCGGCGACCTCATCGGACTGATCGACGATGACGAGCAGGTAGACGAGCGTTGGTTTGAAGTTGTTAGAGAGTGGTTCAGCGGGGATGATGTCGATTTTATCGGAGGACCTTATAAGCCGAATTGGGAGATAAAGCCGCCTGCATGGCTACCCTACAATTGTCCGGGTGTAATCGGCATCATCGATGAGGTCCATGAGGTGCGCACTTTTGGCGTGGATTACATGGGTATGTTGATGGGGGGAAATGCCGTTATACGAAGGGTCATCTTTGAACAAGTTGGGCAATATTCGACGTTGTTGGGTCGAACCGATAAAAAATTGCTTAGTTGCGAAGATGAAGATATGTTCGAACGCCTGATGGCGGCTGGCGCGTGCGGGAAATATGTGCCTGACCTGATTATCCACCATCACATTCCCGCGTCGCGACTCGCAAAATCGTATTATCGAAGCTGGTTCTTCTGGCGTGGCGTATCGAAATTCGTGAAAAATCAGCAGCGTCCGGAGCCGGTTCCGCATCTGTTCCGAGTGCCGCGCTATCTGTTTGGAAGTGCCCTCGCCGATTCCGGGCGCGCCATAATCCGGGCTCTGTTTGGCAAATCGAAATCTTCGGAGAGATTCTCCGCTGAACTCCGCTGGTGGGGCCTCGCCGGGTGGTTGTGCGGCAGACGCTACCAATCGAGCAAGCAACAGACGAGCTGAGCCGCGTTCGTCGGCTCCTCGTTTCAACTGACGGGATTCGGTTGCCCAACCGTCAATAAGGAATTTGCGAAAACTGAATCCGGTGCGGGGATTTCCGACACGCACAATCGAATCTTCCCGGAGCGTTCGCGCGGAATGTCGGCCACCTGTTCGAGCGACCACTCCATTGGCTGGTTCATCAACCCATCGATCGCAGTGCAGATGGAGTCCAGCTCCGATTGCTTCGATGCGTTCTCTTCTTTCACCGCGTAACGCAGGTGAATATGCTCCAGGCTTTTCTGCACAAATTGCACCTGGGCTATGGCACGAAATGTGTGTCCCATCTGGGCCATCTGAGTGCCAAGGCTGATGCCAGGAATGATGCCGCCGTTGGCAAGTACGATGCCCTCGCAAACGCGTCCCAGAATTTTCTGTGCGAGCGGAAACCAGCGGCCGCATTTGCAGCGCCGCTCCGTCAGCGTGACGCAGTCTCCTGTGTCATAGCGGATGAAGGGCTGGCCGTAGTTAAGCAGATCCGTTATCAACAGTCGGTACGCAGGTCCATCGGGAGTATCCCCGATCGGGTCGAACTCGACGTAAGAAGACCAGGGATGAAAATGCAGCCCCTGGTGCTCGGAGCACTCCGCCGCAATCATTCCAACTTCGCGGCTCCCGTAATACATGGAAACGGAAACTCCGAAGACGGATTCCACCAGCCTGCGATTTTCATCGTTCATCACTTCCGCGGTCGCAATCACGACCTGCGGGCGGTGCTTCATCCCGCGCTTTTGTAAATAAGCCGCGAATGCAGCCAGAACAGTCGAATACGCATAGAGAACTTTGGGGCGTTGTTCCTCGTAGCGTTCGCGAAACCGTTCGAGAATCTCATCGGTAATGATGCCGCTGGGAGCTGGAATGCGCCGCATCAGTACTTCTTCGTACAGTCGCCAACGCCAATTTGGTTGTAGCGCAAGATCGCGATGAGCGCCCCACAGCATCAGCACTGAATCGCCCGCACTGTACCCCGCCCAGGAATTCAATTGCAACTGAAGAGCGTTCTTGTTGCGGAGACTTTCGATGTCCCGGTAAAACTGGATCGGCGTGCTTGTCGTGCCGCTGCTGCCGGCCCGACGCAGGTCCTCGATCCGAAAAGCATTTGAGAGCAATGTAGTGTCCGCACTGCGAAGATCATCGCGCGTCAACACTGGAAGAGATAACGGACGATCCACTCGCGCGTCCGATGGCGTGAAGCCCGCGTCGTCGAATCGTTTGCGGTAATAGGGTACGGTGTCGTACGCGTGTTGCAGGATGCGCCGCAGGCGCTGCTGCTGCTCCTCGCGCTGCTCTGTTTCCGTCATGCGCTCGAAGCGCCGAATGGTTCGCAGCCGTGCGGGTAGTCCGCCATAGCGCTCCGGTTCGGCAAAAGGCAGGACCAAATGTGTATGAAACAGACTCAATCAAGTTCTCCTCACGACCGCTGTCTTGGCGGCGGCGTGACAACCTTCCTGTACCCGCTTGGTTCTTTGGCAAACCACTGGGTTTTTTCAGGCGGACAAACTATGCCTCTCTGAATTATCCCTGAACTGGCGGCTTGCAGCGCGATTCCGTGTAATTCGCATCGGACGGATGACAGGGTACGGCTTTTCCATGTGAATTGCCTGATCGTTAAGAGTCACGCTCGTCACCGGCTTTCCGTTGGCGCGGATAGTTCCACTTTCAATGCGCCCCACAACTTGATCCACCAGCGGAAACCAGCTTCCGCAGCTACAGCTCTGCTGGGCCAGCGTCACGCAATCCCCGGTGTCGTAACGAATGAAGGGCTGTCCGTAATTCAACAGATCCGTCACCAGAAGGCGATACACAGTTCCGTCCCGTGATTCTCCAATCGGATCAAACTCGACGTACGATCCCCAGGGATGGAAATGCAGTCCCTCGTGCTCAGTACATTCCGCTCCGATCATGCCGACGTCCCGGCTTCCGTAATGAACAAACGGCACCGTTCGAAAGGCGGATTCCAACAGCTTGCGATTCGCCCCATCCAATACGTCCCCAGTTGCAATCACAACTCTGGGCCGATGACGCGTCCCGAATTCCTGTAGAAACGAGGCAAATGCGGTCAATACAGTGGAGCGGCCATAGAGAACCTTGGGACGTTGTTTTTCATACCGCCAACGCCACCTCTCCAGAACTTCCTCGCGGATCATGGGAACGCCTGTTCCCGGAAAAGCAGGTGTGCGGCGCATGAAGACTCCTTCATACGTCCGCCAGCGCCAATTGGATTCCCGTGAAAAACTGCAATGTTCGTTCCACAACATCATGACGGAGTCGCCGGCTTCGAACTTGGACATGGCGTCCAGCCTCAGCTTCAGCGCAACTTTGTCCCGCACGCCTTCCGCATTGCGATGAAATCGGACTGGCGCGCTGGTGGCCCCACTGCTGGCAGCCACGCGCAGGTCCGCGAGCTTATATGCATTGGAGCGAAGCGGGTTCAATGCCGGGCGAAGCTGGTCGCGTGTCAAAACAGGCAGCGGCAGCGGTCGATCAACGCGGGCGTCGGACGCCCGAAATCCGGCTTTGTCGAATTGCTGACGATAGTACGGCACAGTCTGATAGGCATGCTGCAGCAGCCGTTGCAAACGAAGCTGCTGCTCGGCCCGCTGAGCCTTTTCAGGCATCCGTTCAAAGCGTCGGATCGCTCTTAGACGCCGGGGCAGTCCGGCGCAACGATCAGGGTCAGCCAAGGGCATAACAACATGGGTATGAATCCAGCTCATAATCGATTCCCTCTAATTTGCGACGCTTGTTGGAACTGCATCGTCTGTCTTCTTCACGAACCTGTATTTGCCGGAGGGTTCCGAGGGGATCGAATCCGCCGTCACAATGGTCAGGTTGCTCGTGTCTTCCAGATATGGCTGCATGCGTCTCCGCAGCTCTCGCTCGGTGTGTGCGGTATATCCATGTCCCGCGACGACCTTCAAGGTCACATGCTTCGGATCTGGTTGGATGAACTGGACCTGGCGCACGTCCCGCATGTCCGCTGCCAGCAAGGCCAGCGATGGACCGGCAATCATCCGCCCGCTCGGCATGCACAAAAAATCCGAAGTGCGGCCCTGGATGTTTCCAATCAGCGGCAGGGAGCGTCCGCATGGGCAGCGCATCTGGGAATCGAGGCTTGCCAGGTCGCCGATTTCATAACGGATCAATGGCATGGAGCGATTTAACAGGTCCGTCACCAGCACCCGGCCCATTCCGGGCGGCAGGTTTGGAACTTCTTCCACTTCGACCAGCAGCGCATCCGCGTTGACGTGAAGGCCGCTGTGATGTTCGCATTCGCTTGCAATCACGCTCACTTCCCGGCAACCGTAGCGGTTGAAAACTTTTCCCCGGAATGTTTCCTCTAGGACCTGGCGTTTTCCAGGCAGCAGCATCTCCGCGCTGACGATCATCGATTCAAATGCGATGTCGTCTATGTTATTTTTCCTGCAGAATTCTGCGAACAGTACCGCAGCCTGCGCATACGCAAGCATGTGGCGGGGGCGATATCGGCGGAGCACCTCAACGTACTCCATCATCGATTCGTCGCTTACAGCCGCCGTATGAAGCAGGAGATTTCGATACAGCAATTTTTGACGCCAGCCCGGGTTCGGATCCGGCTTGTCGCCAATATCGAACCTGGAGCCCCACAACTGGGCGTACCAGTCGCCGGGGCGTAAACCAGCCCACGCATTGTGCCGCTCTGTGCTGGCCATGCGCGAGTCGAAGCGCTCACGGTCGACATAGAACTGCAATGGACTGCCGGTCGAGCCGCCCGTCTGATTGCTCACCCGGTCTTTGGGCCGGATATCGCTGGAAATCAGAAGGTCCTGGTGGTCCTGCATCGCACGCTTGGTCAGGACGGGCAATAGTTTTAGGTCTTCATGTGTCTGAATGTCGAGAGGCGTCAATCCCGCCTCTGTCATCCGGTGCCGATAGAAAGGAACATACCTGTAAGCGTGAACCAGCTGCTGGCGCAACCGCCTCATCTGCAGGTTTCGCAATTCATCCGGGTGAAGATACTGGTTCGATTCGAACTCCCGCAGATAACGGGAATACGCCGGGTGGGTACGCTTCGCCCACAATGGATGTACGATCTTTCGGATAAATCCCGCAGTGGAATCGGACTTGAACTGAAGTACGCCCGCTTTGTTTTCCGTCATCCCGCCACCTGCTCCACCGCTTCCGCCCGTTGAAAACTCGTTATCAGCTGCTTGTGTCCTTTGCCTGCGAGAAGGGCTTGATGTACCTCGCGAACCGGAGCGAAGCGGAATTCACTGAGTAGATGTTGAAGCTTTGCTTCCATGGTGGTCGTTCCCCAGGTTTGTCGAATTTTGGATTGGAATGACAGTGGGATGTAGGGTTGGTAGGGATCTATTTCCCAGGGATGCAGGTACAGCATTGCCGGCGTCCGCATTTCTTTTTCCCAGGCGGCCAGGCCGCGATGGATGTATTGATAAGGGAGCAGCCGCAGATAAGCTCCGCCGCCGACAGAGAGATTGCGTCCAGCCACTTTCCAGGTGGCGATCGGAAACTCCATCAGCCGTCCGTGAGCAACCGTATAAGCGGCCCGAGGCGCTGTGGGATTTCCATAGAGCGGGTGATGTACCGGGTGGACGCTGGAGTCATAGGCAAAGCCCAGCCGGGCGAGCGCATCGAATGCCCATTCACATCCGGGAGTAATCGAAAAACAAGGCGCGCGATAACCGAGAACCGGTTCCTGAATAATCTCTTCAATCAGATTCTTTGCTGTCAGAGTGGTTTCTTGAAATTCCGAGGGCTTCATGCGACACACCAGGCGATGGTCCAGGCTGTGGCATCCAATTTCATGACCGTGCTGATGAATCTCATGAATCAACCGCGGATAGCGTTTTGCTACCCAGCCGAGGACGAAAAATGTTCCCCGAGTCTGGCTGCCATCCAACATCTCCAGCAATCTATGGGTGCTGGCCTCGATCCGCGACGGCTGCTTTTCCCAATCGCAGAATGAAACTCCTTGCGAAGCGACTTCCGTATGGAAATAGTCTTCCAGGTCAATCGTTAGCGCATGGGACGGGCGGATGTTCAGTTCCGGAAGCGAAGACCTTCGGGACGCGTCATCCCGGACGATTACCGGGCGGCGTTGTTCCGCTACTGGTTGAAGCGAAGAAAGAACAGGTGATGCGTTCAACTCGCGATGGCGCGACATGGAAGTGATAACCATTCCGTAGCCGATGCAAAACAATCCAAAGCCGAGCAAGCCTGCTGGTTCAATATGCAGCGTTTGGCCGAAAACAAGATTTAATATCGCCGCCGCCGCAGAGACAATAAGCAGAATGATGGCCGACCTGCCCAACGGAAATGATGCATTGTGACCCATGACTGCCTCTCGGACTCTGAGCGAATAGCGCGCTCTAGCCCCATTCTTTGCAAGTGCCGGGCCAAACCTGAAAATTGAAAAATGTGCGCGTGGCGTGAGTCAGCGCTGTAGCTGGCGCAGCGGCGCAATCGAACGCTGCCATTTATGCGCAGGACTTTGCACCTGTACTGGGACAGTGGCGCACACTTTACCTACATGGAATCTGTGGGATATCGGCGAAACGCACGGCGAAAGAAGGGAAGTCGGCTTGCCCGGATGAATTGGATGGAAGGATTAGATGGCAGCGGGAGCGTAGCAGGAGGTGTGATCTAGCCCCATTCCGCAAAGCCAATGCAGATGGGGCTAGTTGTCAAGCGACGAACTAAGCGACTTCGAGTTGCCGGGCTTGCTCTTCCAGCAATCCGATAATTTGAAAACTCTGTAGGGATCCTTTGGGAACGAACAAGCAGCGGTTGTTCGTCAATTCGTCCACCGGGAAAAGCCGGAATGCGTTTTCCGTCAGAAGATCGATTCCGTTAGACACGCGGCCTTCCATAACTTCCCCATCCTGAAACGTCATGCGAACCCACAGGTAGGGGTGAATGGAAAGAGAATCGAAAAATCTCACATCGTGCTGGGTGGGGCTGCCTGCGAAGCTCCGCACAAAGAAAACCGCTTTGGCGTCGCCTAGCTTCAGGGTGATGGCGGGGCCTCCATCTTCGGGCTCGATGCTCATGCTGCCGGGTAGATCGCCGGGCACTTCGCTGGGGTTAATGGTGGATTCAGCAGTGCGATAATATCCGCGAAGGACAGATGAATTCTTCAAATGTGCGACAACTGTATGAAGCATATTTTCCTCTCAATCTAATAACTGGCCCGCGGGCTTCTATGCGGACTGTGCGGGCGCCGTCAAGTTGTACTGGCGAATCTTGTAGAGTAGCGCTTTGTAGCTGATATTGAGACGTGTCGCCGCAATCCGGCGATTCCATTTTGTTTCTGCGAGCGTTTCCCGAATCGCCAGCATCTCCGCCTGATCTTTCAGACCGCGAACCATTGTCTTCAGGTCAGGACTGGTGGTTGCGGTGACTGCACTCAGGCGCTCGGGCGCAGGCTGAAAATAACCGGGGATCTTGGATTCAAGATCTGCCAGTGCGGCTGGTTCATCCCGTATGACGAGATAACGCTTCACGAAGTTGCCGAGCTCGCGCAGATTTCCGGGCCAGTGATACGCAACGCATGCGGCGATCATCCGTGGAGAAAAACTGACAGGTTCCAGGTCATGTGTAATGGCCAGCTGCTGCGACATTTGCGACAGCACGTAAGGAATTTCTTCACGCCGCTCACGAAGCGGAGGAATGTGGAGCACGAAGGTGCTCAGACGGTAATACAGGTCCTCACGAAAAGTTTTTTCAACCAGCGCTTTTTGAATGTCGATGTTGGTGGCCGCGATAATACGAGCGTTCGTGCGCTTCTCACCCCGGCCTCCCAGCCGGGAAAAAGTGCCATCCTGCAGCACATGAAGCAGTTTGGCCTGTAGTTGAGGGCTCATTTCGCCGATTTCATCCAGCAGCAGCGTGCCCTTATCGCACATTTCAAACTTGCCGGGTTTGGACTTCGTCGCTCCCGTGAACGCGCCCGCTTCATACCCGAAAAGTTCGCTCTCCAACAGGTCAAGCGGCAGAGCGGCGCAGTTGATTTTGAGCCATTCTTCATGGGAGCGGCGCGACAGCCGATGGATCAGTCGGGCAACAACCTCTTTGCCGACCCCGCTTTCTCCGGTAATCAGTACTGGAATATCCGCATGTGCGATGGCGGCGGCTTGATCGTAGATCTTTTTCATCGCCGGAGTTGCGGCCAGGAAAAAAGTTCCATTGCCAAGATCTTCTCGAATGATGGTGCTGCTTGCTGTCTCCGCCTGGGTGCTCAACACACGGTCCTGCACGCGGCGAAGAATCGCATCCAGCTGATGCCTTAGAAACGGCTTCGGCAACACGTCGTATACGCCTTCTCGTGCGGCGGCTAAAAATCCTGACTGGTTATGGGCAGGGAGGAGAGCGACCACGCTTAACTCCGGTCGGCTATGCCGCAGTTTTACGAGCAGACTGCCGACGTCAATCCCCGGCAGGGTCGTATCCATCAGAAGCAGATCCGCCGTCGCGGCAGCGCGGCAGGTCTGCGGAATGTCCGCAGGTTCCAGCGAATCCACGACGCAACCGAAGGATTCCAATAAATTCTGGATATAGCCGCGTACTTGAATCTCGTCTTCGACAAGCACTACGCGAAGTTGATGGTCCACAAAACACCGCCCCCAATTCAAATTCTGAACAATCACATGCGGTCGAAAAGCAGACCCGCATGGTGTACAGCCTGGGCGAGGTTTTGCGGCACATGGGTGCCGGCTTGTGATAAGAAGATCAGACTCGAGAACCCAGACATTAAGCGAAGCAATAGAAAAAATTAAGCCAAAAACAAAGACATTTGTGTGTTTTTCATCACCGCGTAATTAGCAGCAGGATTTGCAGGCGTCTTCACTCTAAAGTACGTTTTGTTATCAGCTTTAGATGTGGTGCCACGCAAAAAAGCTGCTAGCGGCGAAGTGGAGAACCAGGGAATGCAAATGTTCCCGAAACCAGAGTTCCAGTAATTCCCAACAACCGCCTTTAGTTTGTCGAACTGCCTCTCGGTTGGAAGCTCGTCCGCAACGTTCAGTTGTTGATATTGATTCTGCCTGTTCAAAATGCAGTTGACAATAGACTTTTAGTAACCAAATTGCGGGTACCGGTGGGGTGACTATCCAGGTACCTCTTCCTTCCGCAGCAGCCCGATCCCCGATCTTTTGCCCGCTTTCCAATAACCCAGACCCTGTGTGAAAAGTTTTTCCCACTGCGAAGGAAACTTCCTATTCCGCTTCAGCCTGATATCGGCTGTCCCGCTTCTGGCGGCATTCTTTTTCGCGTCTGCATAAATATTCGGCAAACAAATTCCCTAACCCCAACAGGCTTGTACCAGCATTAGAGCCTCGATTGACAGCCCGATGATCGATTGCGGCGACAAGTTCCCGTGATTCATGCAGCAGCCGGATGTTTGGCGTCGTACGTGCATTAAGCCAGGGCAAGTTGGGAAAATTATGCAATTAATTTCGTCATCCTTACCTTCGATGCCTGTCTTGCTTGGAAACTCTCCGGCCATGGCGGCCGTTCGCGTTCAGGTGGAGCAAGCCGCATCCGCGGGCATGCCGGTCCTTATTACTGGGGAAAGCGGCACTGGCAAAAACGTAGTTGCCCAGAACCTGCACATGCTTTCGGCGCGGCGCGACCGGGCCTTTGTCCAGGTGAATTGCCCTTCGCTTCCACACACGCTGATTGAAAGTGAATTGTTCGGATACGAGCAAGGCGCGTTCACCGGCGCTAACCAGGCACGCAATGGCAAAGTCGACCAGGCGCAGAACGGAACGCTCTTTCTCGATGAAATTGGCGACCTGGATGTGACCGTCCAAGCCAAGCTGCTTCAGGTGTTACAGGATTTTCGTTTCAGCCGCCTGGGTGGATCGGAAGAACGCGCTGTGGATATCTGGCTGATCTGCGCCACGCATCGGAATCTCCACGCCGATATGGAAGCGGGCCGCTTCCGCTCCGACCTCTTTTACCGCATCAACGTCGTCTCAATCGATTTGCCGGCATTGCGGGATCACAGTTCCGACGTGCCCATGCTTCTGAACCACTTCCTGCGTCACTATGAACTCAAATTCGGCCGCACGATCGAGCCTCTATCCAAATCTGTTCTGAAGCTTCTCGAGACCTACCACTGGCCGGGAAATGTGCGGGAACTGGAAAACCTGGTCAAGCGTTACGTAGTGCTGGGGACCGAGCAAGCCATTGTCGAGGCGCTGAGTGAGCGGGAATCCGCCACGGAGACTTCTCCGTTCATTCCCGATGCCCATCTGCCGCTGCGTCTCCAGACCCAGCGCGCCGTACGCGTCCTGGAACGGCAAATTATTTTGCGGGCGCTCAATGAGCATCGTTGGAACCGCCGCAAGACAGCCCAGTCGCTCGACATCAGTTATCGCGCGTTGCTTTACAAGATCAAAGATGCGGGATTGCCGCGGCTACGCAATGCAACCCCAGTCCCATATTCGTCTGAGGAGAACTAAATGTTGAGTAGAAAAAAGATGTTCCGCCGGTTGCGGCGATTTGGTTTTCTCATTGTGATGGCGAGCCTGGCATCCTGTTCCTTGCACGCGCAATCGGATTCCAGTTCACAGCCGGCCTTTGGAGTTCCTGCCAGCACGCCCGTCGCGCCGGTAGGCGCGTCCTTCAGCACAGCGGCGGGAAACGCTCTGGAAGGGCCGGATACCAGGATACCCACAACGGCTGGTTCTAATTTTCGGATTGGCGCCGACGATGTTCTCACGATCAACGTCTGGCATGAACCCGAAGTATCGCGCAACGTGCCGGTCCGGCCCGATGGCGAAATCTCCCTGCCGCTGCTCGGAGATGTTCGCGCAGCCGGGTTGACACCGACTGAATTGCAAGTGGAGCTGGAGGCGCGCTTCTCGAAGTTTTTAACGAACCCGGCAGTCAGTGTCATTGTTGCGGAAATCCGCAGCCAGCGCATCAACGTGCTGGGTCAGGTTCAGCGCCCCGGCACCTATCCGTTGATCCCGCCTATGAGCGTGATCGATGCGGTTTCCGCTGCGGGAGGGCTGAAGGAATTTGCGAAGCCAAACAAGATTTATGTGCTGCGGACTTCGACCAACGGACAGCGGGAGCGCATCAAGTTCCAATATAAGAATGTGCTGAAGGGCAAGCGCGGCAGTAAGGATATTTTGTTGCAGACTCGCGACACTGTGGTGATCCCGTGAGCAAGCGCTTATCTCTTCTGCGGAGCTTCCGGTGGCCGCTTTCGTTCGCCACCACACTTTGCATTCTGGCTGGTTTGCTGCCGATGATGGCTCATCAATCTGCGGCCCAGGCAGTACCGGCCTCCACGTGGCCTTACGGTGATACCACCCAGGCCGAGCAGCCTCTGGTCGGCCAGCGGCTGGGCACCGACCTGACGCTCAACCAGGGTGTCAATTCGATCAGCGCGGAAAATGAATCGTTCGACCGTTTCAATCTCGGATTTGAAGCATCCGGCGGAGTGGAGACGAACTTTTTCGGCACACAGACAGACAAAAAGACTGTCGGGTATGGCGAGTTTTCCGCGCAAGCCGGGCTCTTGTTTCAGACTGAGCGCACTCGTTACTTTGTCATGTACATGCCCCAGTACAACGTGTTTCCGCAATACTCTGAGGTGAACAATTTCGCCCAGCGCTTTTATCAAAGCTTGACCCATGTCATCACGGTACATACCGGGGTAGCCTGGGACGTGACAGCCGCCCGATATCTCAGCCTGAACCAGTTTTTGCCGCAGAACCTGGGCATTGGCGGCGTCGGGATTGTCGTACCCACCGTGGGCCAGCAGTTGAGGCAAGACAGCTACCAAATTTCGAACGTCGCCACTACGATCAATTATCGATATCTGATGAGCACCCGGATGACCTTCACAGGAGCATTGACCAGCGGTTTCTTCTTGTATATTCCTGCGGACGTGGCAGCATCCAAGTCTAGGTTTTCCCAGCGGTTTGTCGCCAGCGGAGCCGATCTGCGGCTGGAATATCAGCTGACTCCCCGAAACTTGGTTGGCGGCGAACTAACGCCAATCTACATCGACGGCCTGCGTCCCGGCGGCCATGAGATAGCTGAGATTGTCCAGGCCACATACCAGCGTCAACTGACTCCGACATTGAGTGCCAGAGTGGGAGCGGGACCGCTCTTTATACAGGTGTCCAGTCCAGTGTTTGGCAGTGCTCAAGACACCAGCTATGCCGTCAGTGCGTTGTTGAGCCGCCAGATTCGGCAATCGCAATTCAGCCTGGCTTATAACCGCGCATTCGTAGTGAATCTATTGTCCCCGTCCATCGTGTCAAACCATGTCAGCTTTAGCACATATATGCCGCTTAGGAGCCACTGGATCCTCGTCGGCACGGCGACGTATACCAACAGTTCAGCCAATCGAGGGTTAGGCTCTGCGAAACTCTACGGAGGCACGGCGCAAATAAGCTATCAAGCCGCATCAAAAGTGCAGATCTTTGCCCGATATTCTCTGCTTTCTCAAAATTTCGATCGTGAGTCGTCACTACAGGCCTACGGCTTTACCAGAAACCAGATCGGCGGCGGCATTCGGTTCGCCCTCGGAAACTCAACCACGCGCGGAGGCGTGCAGTAATGGAACGGAAAACCCCTACTTCTCTCGGCGATTTTCTTGCGATAGTAAAGCGCCGCAAATACTGGATCATTTTTCCGTCGGTGATAGTGATCGCATCGGCTATCCTGCTCAGCCCGCTGGTGCCGCGTTCGTATCAGTCCACCACCACAATAATGGTGGAACCCCAGAAGGTGCCAACCGTCTACGTGCGCGCCATGTCCACCAGTGACATCGTGAATCGTATCGGGACAATCCATCTGCAGGTAATGAGCAGCCCGGATATGGTCAAAATCATCAATGACCTGGATCTCTATCCGGAATTGCGCAAGAAAGAAAAAATGAGTCAGATCGTCGGTGCGATGGAAAAAGACATCACCATTGCGGCCGCGCCTGATTCCACTATTGGGAAAGGCGGAGTTGGCGCGTTCACCATCTCCTACATCGGACGTACGCCTCGGGAGGCGCAACAGGTAACGAAGAGGATCGCGGATCTCTTCGTGCAGGAGAATCTGAAAGAGGGTCATCTGCAGGCTCAAGGAACATCGGATTTTCTGAGTTCGCAGGTAGCCCATGCGGGGCAGCAGTTGGCTGCCCAGCAGGCCAGGATTCAGGCATTCAAGGATGCGCATCTAGGCAGCTTGCCAGAACAGGCCCAGGCCAACTTGCAGATGATCGGACAATATCAGGCTGACCTCCAGGCCAATAGCGCCGCTGTCGACCAGGATAACCAGCAGCGTGTCTATCTCGAGTCGGTGCTGAATGTGAACCCAACCAGCGGACAGAGCGATGCTCCCCCAGCCCCGGCAACTCCCTTGCAAATTGAAATGAACCAAAAACAGGCGGAGCTCCAGGCCGATTTGCTGAAGTACACGCCGCAGCACCCGGATGTAATCCGTCTGGAACATGACATCGCGGCATTGAAAATCCAGATACGCCAAGCCCCCAGGCAGACGATTGCGGCTGTAGCTCCAATTACGCAAACCGCCGGACCTACTATGAACGATCAACTGAGAAGCCAGCTAGTGGCCCTGAATTCGGAAATTCGTGCGCGTAACGGGCACCAGAAACAAATAGAGGAGAGGCTGGCTCAATTACAGGGTTCCATTGCGACCGTCCCCGCGGTGCAGACGGAATTTGCGAGCCTCGACAGTGCGTACCAGGAGATGCAGAAGAATTACAACGTGCTGCTGGAGAAACAGCAGGAAGCATCGATGGCAACGGCGCTCGATCAGAACGAACAGAGCGAGCAGTTCACGATCATCACGCCTGCGAATTTTTCCTCGAAACCCTACCGTCCGGATCCAATTCTGCTCTACATGGGGGCTGTCTTCATTGGCCTGCTCGTGGGATTCATCTGCGCCCTCATAGTGGAACTGCGGGATGACACCATGCACACATCCGACGAGGTGGCGCTCTATCTCAAGCTGCCGGTAATTGTCGCGCTGCCGAAATGTCCTCCTTTTACAGATGAAGGCTGGGAGACCGGCACTGCCAAAAGTCGATAAATCCACGCGCGAGAGCCGCGCGGCAACCGGAAACTGCAACCGCAGCAATCGAGAATAGGGAATTGTGAAAATCGCGAATATCAAGCAGGAAGGTGCCCCAATGAAACAAATGGAAACAGTGATCCGAGTTGAGGGAGAAGGACCCGCACTTTATACGCCGTCGATCGGCGAGAAAGTTCGGGCGGTCAGGCAAGTCGCCCTGGCAAACGTAAGCCAGTCTCTTGTGACGCTGGCCCCTGCCGGAGCTTTGCTCGATCCCAAGCAGCAGGTGATGGCCGAACAATTCCGTCAGTTGCGTACCCGCGTGAAGGCGCTGAGCAAGGACTTCAAGCTCCGCACCATGCTCATCACCAGCGCATTACCAGGCGAAGGCAAGACGACGGTTGCCGCAAATCTTGCCGGCTCCTTGAGCCGTGTCGAGGGTTTGCGGGTTTTGCTGGTGGACTTCGATCTGCGACACCCCAGTGTGCATACCATTTTCGGTGTGGCGGCCGACCTGCGCTCGCCGTCCCCGTTGACCGGCGAAGTGCCATGGCAGCAGGGCGTCTATGAAGTAAATCGGAGGTTGGATATTCTGCTGGGCTTTCGCCAGCTTGAAGAACCAGATCAGTTGTTGCAGAGCAGGCGTCTGGAGATGTTGCTCGAAGAGGCGAAGGCGGACTACGACGTGGTCATTCTTGATTCCGCGCCGTTGCTGGCCGTTGCCGATACCCAATCTCTAGTCCCGCTTGTGGACTGCGGACTCTTTGTTTTGAATGCGGACCATACCCCCATCAGTGCAGCCAGAGAAGCTCTCGCAATGTTGCAGGATAAAGTCGTCGGCTGCGTCGTCAACCGCGTCACCCACCTGAAGAGCGAGGACTATTACCGCAATTCGGGATATGGCTACGGCTACAGGTCGAAGAACGCGGAGAACTGACATGATTCGCGTATTTAATTTATATGTACCGTCAAGCAAACTGCTGTTGGTGATTGGGGATGCCCTCCTGCTCGGTGTGGGGTTTTTCCTCCTGTTTGGACCAGAGGTTCCCCCCGACACAGTCGCCGGCGTGCAGTTTTATGCCCTCGTCCTGCTGGCTGCCGCTGTCGGCATCTGGTCCTTTTATTTCTCCGATCTCTACGAAAACGAAATTCTGCGCAGCAAGCACATGGTGTTGGTCTCCGGTCTTCGCGGATTGGGCCTGAGCGCGGTGCTTCTGAGTCCTTTGGCCTGGTTCCTGCTCCGCAACCGTGCGCACTATCATCTCCTCGAGCCCTTTCTGGCTGTGATTCTGTTTCTGCTCTATCTGCAGCGCTGGTTCTCCGACTGGTGGCTGCGGAAGATGAGCAAGGGAGACCGCGTCCTGCTGGTTGGCTCCGGTGTTACGGTGCAGCTGCTGGCGAAGGAGCTGGGCGGAAAATGCGGACTTCCCCTCAAGCTGGCTGGTGTAGTGATCGATCATTCCCGTCCGCTGCCCAGGGATTTGCGATTCGCTGTGGTCGGGACTGTGGACCGCTTGCGCGATCTGGTAAGGTCCTTCCGTCCGGATCGTATTGTGATCAGTTCCGAGATTGGCGTCGCGACTGTTCCGGCTGCGGATCTGCTGGCATTGCGCCGGGTTGGAATCCGCGTACAAGACGCCGGAGAGTTGTATGAGTCGATCACCGGCAGGGTTCCCGTAGAGTCGGTTCGCGCCAATGCTCTGGCGTTTGGGGAGGCGCTGATTCCTTCCCCGCTAACCCGTTCCATCCATCGTGGGGTCAGTTTCCTCTCTGCCTTGTTGCTGACTGTACTGCTGACGCCTCTCGGTCTGCTCGTGGCGCTCGTCGTCAAGCTTGAGTCCTCCGGGCCGGTTTTTTATACACAGGAACGCGTTGGTCTCCGTGGACGTTCGTTCCGCGTGATTAAGTTTCGCTCCATGCGCCAGGATGCGGAGAGCGCCTCGGGACCGGTCTGGGCTACGGCAAAAGATCCGCGCGTGACTCGCGTCGGGGGCGTCCTCAGGAAGCTCCGCCTCGATGAACTGCCTCAGGTCATCAATGTGCTTCGCGGAGAAATGTGCCTGGTAGGCCCTCGTCCGGAGCGGCCCCACTTTGTTCGCAAGCTGGAAGAACAGATCACCTACTACGATCTACGCCACTGCATCCGGCCCGGCATCACCGGCTGGGCGCAGGTCTCCGCGGATTACGGAGCGAATGTCGAGGAATCGCGGACCAAGCTGGAATACGACCTGTTTTATGTCAAGAACGCATCGTTGCTGTTCGACCTGCTGATCCTTTTTAAAACCATCAAGATTGCTTTGTGTGGTCGCGGTGCCCGCTGACGCCTGCGCCGATGAAGTTTGATCGCAAATGGCATGCGGAATGCAGCACAAGATGTACGCGAAGGAGAATATTTTGCCTCGTATATTGCATTTGATCGCAAGTCACTCTGTGGGCGGCCCGGAGAAGCAGCTTTTGCATCATGCGCGGGATGCGCGGGATGCGGGCTATCAGGTAATCCTGGGCAGTTTTCAGGATGACGCCGAAGTGCCTGAGGTTCTGACCCTCGCCCGCCGTTACGGCATCGAGACGGTTTCGATCCCTGGAGGCATACGTCCCGGACTGGTCGAAGATCTGACCCACTACCTTGGCCAGCATCATATTGACCTGCTCTGTACGCATGGCTACAAGGCCAACGTCGTTGGCCATTTCGCGGCCAAACACGCTGGTATCCCCTGGGTTCCGTTTGTACATGGCTTCACCTCCGAGACCTGGCAGGTCACTTTGTATGAGCGCCTGGAGCGCAGTCTGCTGGTGCGTAGCCCATGGGTAGTCTGCACCTCGCCGGCGCAGGCCAGGGAACTGGGCCGTTTGCGCCGCGGACGACCTGCGCCTCTGGTCATTCCAAACGCCGTGCTGGCGCCGCGAGAAGTCGCCACCTTGCACCAGGTCGTTCCGAGTCGCCAGGAATTGGGATTCACCGGCCGCGCTTTTGTGTTCGGGGCAGCCGGGCGTTTCAGCCGGGAAAAGGGACATCGCTTTTTGCTCGACGCATTCGCGCTGTTAGGCAAAATGCTTCCAGGGCAACCGGTCGAGCTTTTACTGTTGGGCGAAGGCCGCGAGGAAGGGGCGCTCCGGGCTCAGGCCACGCGGCTGGGCATCGACGCCCGTGTATGCTTCGCAGGGTTCCAATCCAGGCCAGCTCTCTGGATGAAGGTGATGGACTGTATGGTGCAGCCATCGCTCGCAGAAGGTGTGCCAAATTCTGTACTCGAAGCGATGCTGCTGGGAGTCCCGGTTATCGCGACGAATGTCGGAGGGATACCGGAAGTCGTGGAGGATAAAGAAACGGGTCTTCTGGTCGAGCCAGGCTCGCCTACGGCCTTGGCGGAAGCCATGAGGAAGATGGTTCATTCGGTTCCCATGCGCCGACAATTGGCATCCGACGCGAAACGCCACGTTCAAGAGAATTTTTCCCCGGCGCGGCAAAGGAATCTGCTCGAAACGCTTTACAAAACCCTGCTGGGTGACACGTTTGCGATGGAGATCGAGGAACGCGCGAATGTCGTTGCCTAGGATTTCCGTCATTTTGCCGGTTAGGAATGAAGCCCGTTGTATTGGGCCTCTCCTGGACCAACTCCTTCGGCAGACATATCCAGCCAACTGCTTCGAGATCCTGGTGGCCGATGGCCGTTCAACGGACGAAACCCGCGAAGTGGTGCGGGCGAAGGCCGCCGCTTCGGCTGTGCCGATTCGATTAGTCGACAATCCTGGCATTCGATCCGGAGCTGGCCGTAACGCGGGTGTCGCGGCTGCGATCGGGGAAATCATCATGTTCATCGATGGGCATTGTGAGATTCCTTCCCGCCGTCTGCTGGAGGATACCGCTCTTTTGATGGCGGAAACGGGCGCGGATTGTCTATGCCGCCCGCAGCCTTTGATCGCCTTTTCGCCGCATGGCGCGGGCAGGATTATCGCCGATGCGCGTGCTTCGACGCTCGGCCACGGACGCGACTCGCTCATTTACGACATGTCGCATAGCGGATTTGTTGACCCTGCGAGCTCGGGAGCCACCTATCGCCGGGAAGTTTTTGAAAAGCTCGGCAAATACGACGAAAGCTTCGATGCCTGCGAAGATGTGGAATTCAATACACGGGTCGCTGCCGCGGGATACGAGGCTTATACAGACCCAAGAGTTGCGGTCTATTACGAACCTCGGCAAAAGTTCTCCGGGCTGTTTCGTCAAATGATGCGCTATGGTGTGGGCCGCATCCGTCTGGCCCGCAAACATCCAGAGTCGGCCTCGCTGTCTCAGTGGGCTCCCGCGGTTTTGCTGGCGATTCTGACGGTTGGCATTGTCTCGTCGATCTTGGCTGTCATTACGGCCCACTGGCTGGTGGCGATCCTCGCTGCTCCAGCCGCGATGTTCCTGTTGATCGTTGCGGCAGCGTCGGTAGACCTGGGACGGCGACATGGATGGAAGCATGCAGCGCTGGGACCCGTTGCCTACTGCGCGATTTATACCGGCCTGGGCGCTGGCATGTGGGCGGAGATGCTTCGCTTTCCACGCAAGCCGGCGAGTTCCGGTCTGCGGATTGAAGACGTCGGTGCTAAACAAGGTTTTGCGGCTCAAAAACCTTCCGCACCGGCTGGTATCGGAGACCTGAGCCAGGAACTCAGGAAGTAGACCGATGTCCGGCTGGAGGAGAATCCTACCTCCCCGCGTGTTACAGCCATATCGTCCACTGCTGCCCTGACCGCGATTCGCGGAATACACATCGGATTGGAATGCAGGCTTACAAGACCGGGCTGGCCGGTAAGCCCCGATCGAAATCCCGTCGAGTGCACTATGTCCAGCACGCGCCGGTTAAACATCCCATTGGGATAGGTCATAATCTCCGGAACCGTTCCCGTCTGGTCCCATAGCCGCTTGCGGGAGTCTTCCAGTTCCCGCCGGATGTCGCGGTCGGTTTCCGACGGCAGCGTGGCATGTTGGCTGGTATGGGAACCCATACGGATCAGCCCTGTTCGCATCATGACTCGGACGTCGTTCCAGGTCAGAAATCTGCGCGACGTGATTGGCGGTATTTGATAACGTTGCTCAAAATGGTCCAGCAGCAGCAATCGCCCGGTTAGCGGCATCTGCTTCAGTTCTTGTGTCCAGTACCGTTTCTCGGGACGCAGTGGATAGCTCTTGCGTTTCCCCATTCCCCAGTGGCTCAAGTCCGCAACCAGCGCTTCCAGATTGGATCGCGCGGCACAGTGCGTCCAAATGCGCGAAAAGCGTTCTTCCGGCAACATTCCATGTGTATCCAGCAGGTCAGTACAGGCGAAGATTGTCGCCGGCATTTGGAAGGCAAGCAGATGAGGAAAGGCAATGCGGTAGTTATCCTCCCACCCATCGTCAAAGGTGATTGCAACCTTGGCCCGTCCACCGGCGCCGCGAGGGTTGGCGAGCAGGTCCTCGAGATGCACCACTTGATATTCCTGCCGCAGCAGGCGTAACAGGGAAACGAATGCCGGTTCGCTCACCACCAGGCCGGGATCGAAACAAAGAATGCGTTCCTCGCGAGGAAGAACGCGGTTCAGCGCCAGCACCAGGCCGGTGCGCGATGCCGCGAAGCGCCGTAAAAGTCCCAATAAGCCGATTCGGTCGAGCATGTCAGTAAACACCATCTGAATATCTGGCTGCATTTTCAATCGTTCCGCGTCCCAGGGTCCAGGTATCGACCTTGGACGTGTCTTGGGGGTAACTGCACGTCGAGTACCAAAGTGTAGCTTCCTCCAGAATCCGGCGAATGGAATACAAACTCAGCGTTGAAATCCTTTATGGGTTAGGAAAGGGAAAGAAAAAGGGCTGATGTGTGCAACCTGCTGCGCATCGGGAGCGCTCCAAGATCAGCAAGCGTGTTCCACACTCGCGTCCGGTCTCTCCATTGGCGAAAACCGGAACGGCCCCTTGATTGCATCTCTATCCGACGTAACACGAAGTAGACGCCGGAGTTCTTCTGGTGGGTCCGCGTGGAAGTCGATCGATCCATCCTGTCACGGTCCGCCCGGGACAGAATGTCTGCGAACCGACGAAAACATGGCTCTCTGTGGAATCGTTTGTTCCGTGCGTTTATCGGGAAGTTGTTTGCTCAGAGAGAGGGGGATATCTAAGTGACATTACTCTCGTTAATGCTACTTCCGTCCGCCGCTTCTGGCGTTGTTTTGCTTACCTGTTTGGTCATGCAACGCGTACGCCACGAGTGGTAGAGTCCGCGGCGGTCAGTGATTTCTGACCCGCTACGGACGTAAATACAGATGAACCTGGGGTGGAATGCAACAACCACTTCACTCCAGGTTCCAACGACATTTGAATATACAGAGAGCGGGACTTTGTTATAGAAGCTCGTGTATCTGGACGATAATAAGAATGTGCTTTATCCCTCGGTTGAAGGAGTTGAATGTTTCGTCAGGCCATAAAATCCCTGATTTATGGAATCGGCTGGATAATTACGTTGCCTTTATGGTTGCCGGAGAAGGCGGCGCGGCGTATTGCGGGGCGCGACGTATGGTTGCCCACCCAGGGCCAGGCATTAAGCTTGTTACCCGGCAAGACCGGCATTCTGCTGCGCAATGCCTATTACAGCGTCATCCTGGCATCTTGCCCTCTGCATGTCTGCGTGCAGTTCGGCTGTTTGCTCGCCTGCTCCGACATACGCATCGGCAAAAATGTTTACCTGGGAGTGCATAGCAAACTGGGGCTTGTCGATATTGGAGATGACACCATTATTTCCGGCGATGTCCATCTGCTTAGCGGTGGCCAGCAGCATTCAGCCGCTGGATTTGCGCAGTATTTTCAGGCGCAGCCGCTGCATCGGGATCGGATCTCCATCGGACGTAATTGCTGGATAGGCGCGCGCGCTATTATCATGGCCAACGTTGGAGACAACTGCCTCATTGGCGCGGGTGCGGTCGTCAACAGGCCCATCCCTGCCAACAGCGTTGCTGTCGGAGTACCTGCACGAGTTGTCCGTACTTTGGACCCGGATGCATGGTCTGAACAAAACGCTATCGAGCCCGATTATTCTGTGGCTCGGGTTTAGGAAGGCGATATCATGGCAACCGCCATCAGGCAGGTCCAGAAGCTTGAGACGAATGCCGATGATCCTCATCCGACCCGCAAACCCAGCATCCTTTTCCTGATCGATGAGATAGGCGATCTTGCCGGCGGCGGGACCGAGAGGCAGGTCCTGCAATTGATAACCCTGTCCAAACGGCTGGGCTATGCCCCGCGTCTGGCAGTGTTGCGGGGCACTCATTGGCTCGGCGAGGAAGAGGCAGGCTGTCCTGTCTACCTGGTCCATGCCGACAGCCTGCTTCGTCCCTCAGGATGGCGCGCGTGCCTCGACCTCGTCCGCTGGATGCGCCGCCAGCGGATCACCCTGGTACAGACCTTCTTTCTCGAGTGCAATATCGTCGGACCATGGCTGGCACGCCTGGCTGGCGTGCCGGTGGTAATTGGCTCCCGGAGAAATTTGAATCAATGGATGGGTCCTGTGATCCGCCAGATTCAGCGTCTGGCAAATCTCTTTACGGACTGCATCGTAGCCAACAGTAAAGTTACCGCGGAATCCGTCCTCGATGTGGAGCGATTGCCCCGCCGCAAGATACGCATTGCATACAATGGCATCGACGCAGTGAGATTTGCCGGGTTGGATTGCGATCGGGTTGTTGCCCGGCGGCAACTTGAAATTGCGGATGACGAACTTCTTGTCGGCAACATCTCTTGTTTCAGGGCGGTGAAAGGCATTCCTCAGTTTGTCGACGCTGCCCGGCTGGTTCTCGAAAAAGATCCGCAAATGCGATTTGTCATTGTCGGCGGTGGCCCTCAATATGACGACATTGCAAAACGCATTGCCGGCTATGGCCTGACAGATCGAATCCGGCTTGCCGGCGCCCAGGAAAATGTTTTGCCCTATCTGGCGGCAATGGACATCGGCGTGCTTAGCTCTTTGGCAGAGGGATTTTCAAACTCGCTTCTGGAATATATGGCGAGCGGCCTTCCGATCGTCGCCACCGATGTGGGTGGGAATCGCGAAGCTCTCGATGGCACGGGCATTTTGGTATCTCCGAATGATCCGGCGGCGCTGGCGCAAGCGATCTTGCAGTTGCGCTCCCCGGAGCTGCGTCGTCAATTCGGCCACGCGGCGTGTCAGAGTGTAAAACGGTTCAGCCTGGAGCGAGCCGAGCGGCGAATGGAAGAACTCTACGGCGAGATGTTGACCCTAAAAGGAAACCTGCAACACCAGGATTGAAGGAGAAATAACCGGAATGGCACATTCGAGCAATAAGGACAATGCGGTAGCAGCCAGCCAGGCGGGAACTGCGGCGGCGGTTGAGACGAATCTCGACCCCCTGATGCAGACCATCTGCAACCGCACAGGAAAGGTCGGCGTTGTAGGTCTGGGGTATGTAGGCCTGCCGCTCGCCATGCTTTTTGCCCGTGCCGGTTTCCCCGTCACTGGTTTTGATGTAGACCGCAGCAAGGTGACCAAGCTGAACGCGGGATCTTCCTACATCCAGCGCATCCTGCCGGAAGAAATTGCCCAACTGCGCGAAACAGGATTCAGCGCCAGCGCCGAATATGCCGAAATCAGCGCGATGCAGGCGATCATCATCTGCGTTCCGACACCTCTTGATGAGCATCAGGGCCCGGACCTTCGCTATATCGAAGACACCGCGCGCTCCCTTTCCCCGCACCTTCGTCCCGGACAACTCGTAATCCTGGAGAGCACCACGTATCCCGGCACCACGGAAGAAGTCCTCATCCCGTTGCTCGAAGCCAACAACCCGCAGGGCCTTCGTTGTTTCCGCGACGGTCTCGACCCGGCGAAATGCTTCTATGTAGCCTATTCCCCAGAGCGGGAAGACCCCGGCAACGTCACCGTGGAACGCAGCGACATTCCCAAGGTCGTCGGCGCCTCCACGAAGGAATCGGGGGATCTGGCCGCGGCCTTTTACAGCAGCATCTTCAATCGCATCGTCCGGGTTTCAAGCCCCGCGGCGGCGGAAATGACCAAGCTTCTCGAAAACATCTACCGCTGCGTGAACATCGCGCTGGTGAACGAATTGAAACTGCTATGTCTACGGATGGGGTTGGATATCTGGGAGATCATCGATGCGGCCGCCACCAAACCCTTTGGGTTCCAGCCATTCTATCCGGGCCCAGGTTTGGGCGGTCATTGCATTCCCATCGATCCCTTTTATCTCTCCTGGAAGGCAAAGGAACTCGATTTCAGCACGCGTTTTATTGAGCTTGCCGGCGAAGTCAACACATCGATGCCGTACCACGTTGTCGAATCGGTGGCCGCGGCGCTCAACGAACGCACCAAACCGCTGAAAGGCAGCCGGATTCTCGTTCTCGGCCTCGCTTACAAAAAGGACATCGACGATTTGCGCGAGTCTCCCTCTCTGACCCTTATCGAACAGCTTCGCCGCCGCGGAGCGTTGGTAGACTACAACGATCCATTCTTCCCGACGGTCGGCCACGGGCGACACTATGCCCTCAACATGACTTCGGTGCCTTTGGACACGATCCGCAATTATGACTGCGTGCTGATCGCCACCGACCACTCCGACTACGACTATCAGCAGATTGCCCGTGAGGCGCAATTACTGGT